>JAHCJQ010000109.1 GCA_026126215.1 Alphaproteobacteria bacterium | reverse complement strand
TCGATCCAGTGTTCCGGGTCGGTGGCAATCCTGGCGATGGTGTTGGTGCTGCGTCGCCAGTGCGGCGGCTTGTCGTTCTCCGACGCATTGAAATGCGTGGTGAAGCTGCGCCTGCGGCCGGGATCGACACCAAGGCCGGTCTCCCTTTCCCGCCAGTGGCAGGGCCATTGATGCATGGCATGGCCGCAGGCCAGCATGGCGCGATACATCGCCCGGTTCGTCGGCGCGAACACCCAGGCGGCCTGCTGTCCGGGCACGACGGCAAGGTCGGGGCGGCCACCTGGCTGCGCGCCGCCCATGATGACATTGAGGCATCGCCCGTGGGAATAGTCGGGATCGCGGCTGCCTGGGATGATCCGGCCTGAGGAATCCGTCTGACCGGCAATCGATCGCACCATCCGTTCGACCCAGGCCGGATGGCCTTTCGACACCATGTCCATTCCGTAGCTCGGCAGTAATCCAGAAGTAACCAGGACGCCAGGGTCGAGCATCGGTTCGGCGCCGGCGAGGCCGTATTCGAGCCTGATCGGCCACCGTGTCCAGGCAGCGATCGAGACACCCCAGAGCCGCGCCGCGCCGGCACGCCCAAGGGCCGGACGTGCCGTTCCGATCTCGATGGTGCCGCCTGTAGGCCCGTCGCATGTGGCTTCATGGACTTCGGCGAAGCGCTGTTGGCCGCTGGCGCTGCCATCGGCACCGCTCACCAGAATTTCCTCGGCCGGCCGGCCGGCACCATCGCGCCCCTTCAGGTGAAACCTGCGCCCGCTCATGGCCTGCTTGGCCGTCGCTGCGACCCTGAGCCGCCGCGACTGATGCAGATAGGCGATGCCGCGATAGACCGCGGACCCGTTGAGCGAAAGAGGCCCGGCTGCCCGGACGTTCAGTCCGCTCACGACGCACTTCTCGTCGCCAAGCGGCCGCGCCAGAACCTCTCGTTCGCTTCGGACCTCAAGGACATGCAACGCCACGCCATCCCAGTCCAGGGTCATGAACCGATGATCGGGCCGAAACGCTGCTGACCTGGCGCGCAGGAGCAGGTCGTTGCCCGAACTTCCCGCCGCAGCCGCTTCAAGCCCGGCGCCCGACAGGTCTCCACCCGTCCGGCTCCAGTCCGGACTGCTCCCCCGCCTGATATGCAGATCGCCCACCGCCTCCCGGACGCGCGTGTCGAAGGGCCCGACCGTGCTGTCGAGGACGACGTCTATTCTTGCGCCGACGATCCTGCCGCCGCCCTGCCAGGCCCGGCAGTGGAAATAGGCACGGAGCGAGGGATGAGCCTGCCGGCGTTCGTTCACGAGCGGAATGCTGCATACCCATTCTGTACAGACCGGTCCCGCCAGCCAGCGGCCGGAGACCGACGGACCGTCGGGATTCCAGCCGGCCGGCCCGCGGAGCGCCGTGGTTGCGTCCGCCCGATAGGCACCGCTGTCCCGATCCAGCCATTCCAGGTTCGGCGCCCCGCCAGTCTCTTCCAGATACCGGGCGATGTCGGAGGCGGATATGGGTGCGCCTTCCGGCGGTGGCCCTGGCAAGCGCGCGATCCTTGCCTCGATCTCCCGTCCGGGCGGCAGTTCGGGAACGATGGCGGAGATGACGCCGAACCGGAGCGTGCCATCGTTCCAGGCATTGAAGAAGTCGATCTGAACCGGGTGACGGCCAGCGCCAATGACAAGGGCGAGATTCTGCCCGCGCGGCAGCGCGCCGCGTGGCGCGGCGAACCCGAACGTCACCGGCGCCGGTCGCAGTGTCTGCCGGCCGGGATTGAACAATCGCACCCGGCCCAGGTCATCGCCGCCCTGGGCGGCCGCCGTTCCCATCAGGCCCGGCAGGCCTATCGCAGCAGCGCCGGCCAAGGTTCCTTGCAGCACCTCGCGGCGGTTGGGGCCGGCAGGCAAGCCGTCTTTCGCATTATTGGCCAACGACATTCTTTCTCCCGTCTGTCCCGTTCGATGTGCGCCGGGGTCCCGGCGTGACCGTTCCCGGGCCCGAGAGCACGGTGACGAAACCCCTGATCCGGTTGCCGGAGATCTGCGCTTCCACGCCGGTCGCGTTGCGCACGAAGGCCCGCAGCCCCGGGCGGCGCGATGTGAATTCATTGTCGTGCAGAATGATTCCTTCGCTCTGGAGCTTTTCGCCCTCGAGACCGATGGCGATCGCCGCCATGGCATTTGCCGAACGTGGACCCTTCGTCAGCCGGTTGCCCTGCAGGGTGATCGTACCGCCATTCGGGAAATCCACGAGATAGCTGGACACCCCGTCGGCTCCGTCGTCGATGGTGTTTCCGACCAGCAGGTTCAGCCGGGCCCGCGATTTGACGTGATGCTTGCCGAACTGGCGCAGGAACACAGTGTTCCGGATCTCCAGCCGATCGATGAAATTCACGTAGAGCGCGTGCGAAAGCGTGGTTTCCTCGAATCGGCTATGCTCGATCACGACATAGGAGCGGGCGCCGTTGCCGGCCAGAAGCCCGATCTCGTTGCCCAGGAAGTGCGAATGCCGCACGGTCAGGCTGGCCTCGGGCTCGAGCCGAATGCCCGCCCCGTTGCGGTCGGGCACGCGGGCCTGGGAGAAGCGGATCCCCTCGACCAGGACGTCCCGGCCCGCGATCACCCAGATCGCCTTGCCGCCGCAGACCTTTTCCGTCAGATGCACCTCGCCGTCGCGGGCACGCAGGACAAGACCGTTCTGCGGCCAATAAGCGCAGTCCCGGTAGATGCCAGGGTCGATCAGCACGCGGTCGCCGTCGCTGGCGAGCCTCGCCGCCTCGCTCGGCAGGCGGAGTGGGCGCGTCGGGCCCACCTCCAGCGTCCGCCCGGCCGCCAGCACTTGCGGGACGAGGCAGCAGATCATCGCCACGGCCAACAGAATCCGCCGCAATCCGGGGAGGCAGGCCGCGTCCCTGGCGCACCGGTGTGTCATCAACGGCAATTCCCCTTTGCTGTTGGTCGGCAGCGCGGGCCGGACTAGTCTGGATGCTCCTTTCGCACTCAATCCAGCCACTATTCCACCATGTGGCTGGTCCGGGCAGATACAGGCTGCATGCGCATCCTTACCTTCACAAGTCTATATCCAAACAGCGTAAATCCGCAGCACGGCATTTTCATTGAAACGCGTTTGCGCGAGCTGGTGACGCGCCAGCCGGTCGAGGCCCGGGTTGTCGCGCCGGTTCCCTGGTTTCCCATCGCGCATTCTTATTTTGGCAGGTACGCCGACTTTGCTCGTGTTCCGCCATACGAGGAGCGCGGTGGCGTCAGTGTTCTGCATCCACGCTATCTGGTCCTCCCGCGCATCGGAGCCTTGCTGGCGCCGACGGCGCTCTACTGGCGCACGTTGCCGGTCCTGCGCCGGTTGCGAAGGGAAGGCTTCGGATTCGATCTGATCGATGCCCACTACTTTTATCCCGACGGTGTCGCCGCCGCCCGTCTGGGCCAGACGATGGGAGTTCCGGTCGTCATTTCCGCGCGCGGATCGGACATCAACGTAATTCCGGAAGACCCTGCGGCCCGTCGCATGATCCTTGCGGCGGCCCGGGACGCAGCCGGCCTGATCGCCGTTTCCACCGGCCTGCAGCAGCGGATGGTGGAACTCGGCATTCCGGAAAGTCGCATAACCGTCCTGCGCAACGGCGTCGATACCGGCCGCTTCGCGCCGGAGGAGGGTGCCCGCGAGGCTCTCGGCCTGCCCGCCGGGATGACGGTCCTGGCGTCGGTCGGCAATCTGGTTCCGGTGAAGGATTTCGCCCTTGCCATCGCCGTCGTGCGGGAACTGCCGGGCGCAGTACTTCTGCTCGCGGGCGAGGGTCCCCTGCGCGGCGAGCTCACGCGCCTGGCTCAGTCGCTTGGCCTTGCCGATCGTGTCCGCTTCCTCGGCCGCCTCCCACAGGAAAGGCTCAGGCTCGTCTATTCAGCGGCCGATCTGCTGCTGCTTACCTCGCTCAGCGAAGGATGGCCCAATGTGGTACTGGAGGCGATGGCTTGCGGCAGCCCGGTCGTCTCGGTCCCTTTGCCCGGGATCGAGGAGATCATCACGAATCCCCGCGTCGGCGCCGTCGCGGCGGATCGCAGGCCGGCGTCGCTGGCGGAAGCGGCGCGCAGGTTGCTCGTAGGGCCGGCCGAACGCGGACTGGTGCGCGCGCATGCCGCCACCTTCGACTGGCAAGCGACCGCCCAGGGGATTTACGATCTCTTCACCCGCATCCTGTCTTCTCGATAGGCCTGACCCGCCGGGCCGCCGGCACCTGCGTTCCGACCGATAGCTGAGAAAATCTCCGACATGAAACCTGTGAAAGTCCAACTGATCGCGGCGGCACGGCCAAACTTCATGAAAGTGGCGCCACTCTACCACGCGCTCCGCCAGGAAAGCTGGTGCCAGCCGATCCTCGTCCATACCGGACAGCATTACGACTTCAACATGTCGGATGCATTCTTTCGCGACCTCATGCTGCCCGAGCCAGACCATCACCTGAATGTCGGTTCGGGCACCCATGCCCAGCAGACCGGGGGCGTGATGATCGCCCACGAGAAGGTTTGCCTGGAAAGACGGCCGGACTGGATCGTGGTGGTGGGCGACGTCAACTCGACGGTGGCCTGCGCACTGGTTGGCGCCAAGCTCGGCATTCCGGTCGCGCATCTGGAAGCCGGTCTGCGCAGCGGCGACCGACGGATGCCCGAGGAGATCAACCGCCTGGCCACCGACGCCATCTCCGACGTACTCTGGACGCCCTCGGAAGATGCCGATCGCAACCTGTTGCGCGAGGGCGTCGATCCGGCCCGCATCGAATGCGTGGGCAACATCATGATCGATTCCTACGAGATGCTCCGCCCACGCATCGAACAGGAGAGACTGCCGGGCAAGCTCGGCCTGACGCGGCAGGGCTATGTCGTGGTCACGCTGCATCGCCCCTCCAACGTGGACGACCCGCGCCAGCTTCGCGAGCTGTTCGAGGCGCTCGGCGCCATCGCAGGCAGCAGGCACGTCGTCTTTCCCATGCATCCGCGTACCCGGCACCGGGCCCGCGAATTCGATCTGCTGTCTCTCCTCGAAGGGCGCTCCGACGTGACCCTGACCGAGCCGCTTGGCTACGTGGAGTTCATGAGCCTGGTGACCGGGGCGGCGGCGGTCGTGACGGATTCCGGCGGCGTGCAGGAGGAGACCAGCTATCTCGGCATCCCCTGCTTTACCCTGCGCGAGAACACCGAACGACCGGTCACGGTGACCCACGGCACGAATCGACTGGTCAAGCCGCAGATGCTGCAGCGCGCGATGGCCGAGTTGCCCCCGCGCCGTGGCGATAAGCCGCCGCCGCCGCTTTGGGATGGCAGGACCGCGAAGCGGGTCGCCGAGAGCCTAAGGCGCCGCAGCGGCCGCGCCTGAAGCCGTCGGGCGAGCTTCGCGCAGCCGTTCGTAGAGCGGCTGGTAGTAGGAGACGCTGCGCGTCCAGTTGCGTTCCTGCTCGACGAAGCGCCGGCCGTTCGCGCGCATGGCCGGCCAGCGCTCCCGCGCTTCGAGCGCCTCGACGGCACGCCGGGCAAGGGCGGAAGCATCGTCGGCGGGAAAGAGGAAACCCGTCTCTCCATCGCGGATCAGTTCGCGATGGCCGCCGACATCGGAGGCGAGAAGCAGCTTCTCCTGCGCCATGGCCTCGAGCGGCTTCAACGGCGTGACGAGATCGGTCAGGCGTATTCTCAGACGCGGGTAAACAAGCAGGTCGACCAGGCTGTAATAGCGCTGCACGGTCGAATGCGGGACGCGGCCGGCAAATACGGTTCTGTCCGCGATGCCGAGTTCGCCGCTCAGCCGCCGCAACTCCGCTTCCTCGGGCCCACCGCCGACCAGAAGGACCCGCAACTTTGGCCGCGAGGCTTTGAGAAGGGCCAGAGCCTCGAGCAGCAGATGCAATCCTTCATAGGCGTAGAACGAGCCGATGAAGCCCAGCACCTCGCAATCGGCAAGGCCCAGCTCCTCCGCCAGCGCCTGATCGCGCGCGCGAATGGGCGGAAACTCCTCGATATCGACGGCGTTGGGAATGATGGTGATCCGCTCCCCCGGCAGGCCGCGTTTCACCATGTCGGAACGCAGCCCTTCGCAGATGGTGGTGACGGCATCCGCCCGGCGAAGAGCGAAGGTCTCCAGCCAGCGCGTCGCCAGATAGCGCGGGCCGCCTTCGCGTTCGCTGCCATGGCTGACTGCCGCATCCTCCCAGAAGGCACGGACTTCGTAGACGAGCGGCAGGTGAAGCTCTCGGGCGACCCAGAGCGCGGGCAGCGCGTTCAGCACCGGGGAATGCGCATGCAGGATATCCGGTCGACTGGCCCGGGCGACTTCTGAAAGCCGCTTGGCGAGTTCGCGCATCAGGCAAAGTTCACCGGCGCCCGGCTGACGGGCCAGCCAGCCACCGGCAGGCCGGGTGCGATGGAATTCGAATCCGTCTATTCGCTCGAGGTCGGCGGTAACTCTACCCTGCTTCGGTCCCGTAAGCTGCACGGTCTCCCAGCCGAGCCTCCGCTGCTCCCGAAGGATCGAAAGGGTCCGGAAGACATAGCCGCTTTGCAGGGGGGCCGAGTGGTCCAGCACATGCAGGATTCGCATGTCCGGGTCCTCAGATGCCGTGATAGCTGCGGAACCAGTCGACGAACTGCGGCACGCCCTTGTCGATAGGCGTCGTCGGAGCGAAGCCGAAATCGCGGGTGATGGCGCCGATGTCGGCATAGGTGGCGCGCACTTCGCCGGGCTGCATCGGCCGCATGATCTTCTCGGCCTTCCGGCCAAGCGCGTTCTCGAGGATCTCGATCAGCCGCAGCAGCGGCTCGGGCTGGTGATTGCCAATATTGTAAACCCGGTGCGGCGCCTCTCCTTCCCGGTCGGGCGGAGGATTGTCGAGCGCGGCGAGCACGCCGCTTACGATATCGTCGATGTAGGTGAAATCCCGCTCCATGTCGCCGTAATTGTTCACCTCGATGGGCCTTCCCTCGACGATCGCCTTGGCGAAGATATAGAGCGCCATGTCCGGGCGGCCCCAGGGGCCATAGACGGTGAAGAAGCGGAGCCCGGTGAGCGGCAGCCTGAACAGATGGCTGTAGGAATAGCTCATCAGTTCGTTGGCCTTCTTGGTCGCCGCATAGAGGGAGACAGGTTGGTCCACCCGATCCTCGACCGAGAAGGGGAGCTTGGTATTTCCGCCATAGACCGAACTGGAACTGGCATAGACCATGTGCTCGCACTTCTCCAGTGCCCGCGCGAATTCCAGCAGGACCATGTGGCCCTGGAGATTGGAGTGAACGTAGGCAAATGGGTCCTTGAGCGAGTGCCGGACCCCGGCCTGCGCCGCCAGATGGACGATCCGGCGTATCCCCTTCTCGTTTTGCAGGGCGGCGAACAGTCCGTCTCGGTCCGCGATGTCGATTCGGTGGAAAACGAAACCGGGCGATCCCTGCAGCCGCGCAAGTCGCGCCTCCTTGAGGCGGACATCGTAGTAATCGTTCAGATTGTCGATGCCGATCACGCGACGGCCGCTCCGAAGCAGCGCTTCGGCGACGTGGTAGCCGATAAATCCGGCGGCACCGGTGAGAAGAATGCTCATGCGCGGCCGGTCTCCACGCCGGTCTGGATCACTGTCATGCCTTGACGATCTTGTCGCGGTCTTCGGTGACCTTGCCTGTGGCGTTGCGCGTGTCGACGACCAGCCGCGCGGCCTTCACCAGCGCGTCATAATCGACCCCGTCGTGATCGGTGCAGATCAGGCAGGCGTCGTACTTGCCGAATGCCGCCGGATTCCAGTCGACGGACCGGCGCCCGCCATACTCGGGATGCTCGCGGGTCACCGGTATTTCCGCGACGAAGGGATCGTAGTAGTCGACCCGGGCGCCGCGCTCCTCGAGCTGGTGCATGAGTTTGAATGCCGGGCTTTCGCGGATGTCCTCGACATTCTTCTTGTAGGCGACGCCGAGCATCAGGATGCGCGCGCCGTTCAACCCCTTGGAGAAACGGCGGTCGATCTCCTGGGCAAGCTGCTGCACGACATAGGCCGGCATCGATACGTTTACTTCGCCCGCCAGTTCGATGAAGCGGGTCGGGGTGTCGTATTCGCGGGCCTTCCAGGTCAGGTAGAAGGGGTCGATGGGAATGCAGTGCCCGCCGAGGCCGGGGCCGGGATAGAAGGGCATGTACCCGAATGGCTTTGATTTTGCCGCATCGATCACCTCCCAGATATCGATGCCCATGCGGGCGAACACGACCTTGAGCTCGTTGACCAGCGCGATATTGACGGCGCGGAAAATGTTTTCCGTCAGTTTCACCGCCTCGGCGGTAGCCGCCGAACTGACGGTCACCACGCCGGCGACAACCTGGGAATAGAGCGCGGCGGCCATGCGCGTGGCGGCATCGCCATCGCCGCCGACCACCTTCGGGATGGTGGAGGTCTCGTAATTGGGGTTCCCCGGGTCTTCCCGTTCCGGCGAATAGGCGATGAAGAAGTCCCGCTGCGACCGGAGCCCGCCGCGTTCGAGAATGGGCTTCATGATCTCGGTCGTGGTGCCGGGATAGGTCGTCGATTCGAGAACGATGAGCTGTCCGCGCCGCAGGTAGGGCGCGATCTGCTCGGTGGTGCCGATCACATATGTCATGTCCGGCTCCCGCTGGCGGGTCAGCGGCGTCGGCACGCAGATGAGGATTGCATCGGCATCCTTGATCCGGCTGAAATCGGCGGTGGCGAGGAAGCGGCCGCCCGCGACGATATCCGCCACCAGTTCCGATGGGATGTGCCGGATATAGGACTTGCCGGCATTGAGCTGGTCCACCTTGCGCCGGTCGATATCGAAGCCGATCGTGCGAAAGCCCCGGGCACTGAGCGCCTTGACCAGCGGAAGCCCCACATAGCCCAGGCCGACCACGCCCACGGTGGCCTTGCGATCGGCATAGAGGGCGACGAGGCGGTCGATCTCGGGTCCGGTCTCTGCCCCTGTTGCCTGCGAGGCGACCTGGGTGGCAGGGTTGCGCTCGACGATACTGTGTCCCGACATACATCCCCCGATAACCGATTGACCCGCGCATGGCGGCAAGGCGCACGCAGCCTATTGGCGCGCGCTGAAGAAATCTCTAACAAGCGAAGCCGCAAGTCCACAGCGATGTGGCAACACCC
>JAHCJQ010000108.1 GCA_026126215.1 Alphaproteobacteria bacterium | reverse complement strand
GCCCACGGTATCAAGGTGGACGAGATCGCCAACAACATCCTCTCGGGGATCTGCGAACCGGCGAGCAGCCCCTTCACGCCGGCGACCTTCGGCTATCTCGACGGCCTGCCGCGCATTCCCTACGATCTCGCCAAGGCCAGGCAGCTCCTGCAGGAAGCGGGGATCAAGCCGGGCCACAAGGTGACCTTCAACCTGCACACGCAGTCCTTCGCCGCCCTGCCTAACGCGCCACAGGTGCTCGAGGCCATCGCCGGCAATCTCGAGGCGATGGGCTTTGTCGTCGAGCGCCAGGCCACCGATTCGGGGGCCTGGCTGCAGATGATGCGGGGCGGCCGCCATCCGATGATCTATTACGGGCCAAGTTCCTCGCCCGACGATGGCGGAGAGACGATCAATGCCTACTATGTCTCCTGGTCGGGCTGGACCAACGGCAACATCAAGGTCCCGGAATATGACGAGGTCTACAAACAGCAGCTCGCGGCCTTCAACCCTGAGGAGCGCATCAGGATTCTTCAGCGCTTCGCCAGGCTGGAGAGCGAGCGGCTGGAATCGCCGCCGCTCTTCTGGTGTCATACGCCTTTCGCGCTCTCCTCGCGGGTGAAGACTTTCAAGCCGGCGGTCTCGAGCGCCTATCACATCAACCTGCGGGAGCTGGAACTGGCAAACTAGGCCCCGCATCCCTTTTGCGATCCCTCTGGCGGCCCGCCACCCTCCGGGGCGGCGGGCCGTTCCATTAACGCCCCGCTTACTTCTGCGTCCCATATTGGCTCTTCAGGACATTGCCCGGCTGCGGCCGGTCCGAGCCCGTGGAGCGGACACGCGATGACGAACGGCGCGACGATGAACATGGGTGATTTCGAGAGGATCGCCGAGGCGCTGCGCGCAACACCGCTCGGCCGCGCTTTTCTTGCCGAGCATGCCCGCCAGTCGCAGGCGGTGAGCGCGGCGCATGTCGAAGGGATGTTCGGCGAACTGCGCCAGCTTCTGGCCGATCGCGCGCAGGGCGGCGCCCAGCTTGGCGTCATGCGCAGGGAGCTTCAGGAACTGGCGGAGCACATCCGCAAGACGCGCGCGGAGATCGCGGCGCTGCGTCCGAAGGACATATCGGCCAACCGCATCATGGCGGCGAGCGAGGAACTCGACGCGATCATCAGCGCGACCGAACGGGCCACCGGCGACATTCTGAACGCGGCCGAGCAGATCGGGGAGCTCTGCCGGTCGAAAGCGGCGCATGAGAGCATCGAAGCGCTGTCCTTCGAGATCATTTCCGCCTGCAGCTTCCAGGACATCACCGGCCAGCGCATAAGCAAGGTGGTGAACACGCTGCGCTATATCGAGCAGCGCCTGGCCAGCATGATCGAGATCTGGGACGCGGCGTCGGAGCATCGCGTTGAAGGCGATCCGCATCTTTTCGATCCGACCGACACCCGTCCCGACGCCCATCTCCTGCATGGGCCGGCGCTCGAAGGTGCCGGGTTGCAGCAGGACGATATCGACCAGCTTCTTCAGAGCATGGAGAATGGCGCCCCGCGCAGTGCCGCGGAGTAGCCGGGCGGCGGGGCCTCAGCCGGCATCGCGGCGCCGAAGCATGTGCAGGCAGTTGACGGACATGACCAGTTCGCCCCGCTGGTTGATCGTGTCGTGCCGCATCCAGACCACGCCGCGGTCAGGTTTGGATTGCGAGGGGCGCAGCGCCGTCACCTCGGCCACGACATGGATCCGGTCGCCCGGGCGCAGCGGCCTGATCCAGCGCACATCCTCCATGCCCGGCGAACCGAGATTGGCCGCTTCCAGCAGCCGCAGGCGGAAGAAGAGCGCGAAGGAGAGCGAGAGCGTGTGGAAGCCGGAGGCGATGATGCCGCCGAAATGGCTTGCCGCCGCCGCCGCGCGGTCGATATGGAAGGGCTGCGGGTCGTAGGTGCGGGCGAAAGCGACGATGTCCGCCTCCAGGACGCTCTCCTCGCCGGTCACGAACTTCTCGCCGATATGAAAGTCGTCGAAATAATAGCTCTTCATGTCGCGTCCATGCCAAACCCGCCTAGCCCCGCCTGGTCAGCGCGATGCCGGCCAGCACGATGGCGGCGCCCAGGGTCTGCAGCAGGGTGAATTCCTCGCCCAGCAGGATTACCGCCGTGGCGATGGCGAAAACCGGAATCATGTTGGAATAGACCATGGTCCGGCTCGCGCCGATGCGCCGCACGCCTTCATACCACCAGGCAAAGCCGAAGGCGCCGGCGAAGGTCACCGTATAGGCAAAGCCGAGCCAGACGCCAGGGCCGATGCCACCCGGGGAGAAGTCCCTTGCCGACCAGGCTGCGAATGGCAGCAGGGCCAGGGCGCCGATCAGCATGCTCCAGGCGGTCACGCGCAGCGGCCCGAGGCGGGCCAGGATCGGCTGCGCGATGACGGTATAGAGCGACCAGAGGGCAGCGGCGCCGATCATCATCAGATCGCCGGCCAGGGTGCCGCCACCCAGCGTGATCTCGCTCAGGCTGTTGTTGATGGTGAGGAACACCCCGGCGAAGGAAAGCGAGACGCCGATCCATGTTGCCATGCCGGGCTTCACCGGTCCGAAACTCAGCATGATGGCGGCGATGATCGGCGAGAGGTTGACCAGGATCGCCGCTTTCGAGGCTGTGGTCAGCGCCACGCCGTTCGACCAGAAACCCTGGAATGCGGCGATGCCGACCAGTCCGAGCAGTGCCAGCTGCGGCAGATCACGACGCGGTACGCCGAGATGCTGGCCGCGCAAGGCCAACAGCAGGAACAGGACGAGGCTGCCGAGCAGGAAGCGGGCGCCGGAAAAAAGCATGGGTGGCACGTGCATCAGTACGTGCTTGGCGATGGGAAAGTTGATGCCCCAGACGAAGGCGGTGAAGAACAGCAGCCCGTCGGCGAATTCGAGGCGGGTCCGCCTTCCGGTCATCGCCGCCGCTCCAGCCTGTGCAGCGCGATGGCGCAGAGAAGGCCTGCCAGCGCCGCGCCGACCAGGTAGGGGCGGACCGCGCCCCAGCCGCCGAAGGTGGCGACCATGAAGGCGAGCGCCGGCGGACCCGAAAAGGAGCCGAGGTTCGATCCCTGCACGATGACGCCATTGACGGCGCCGATCTCCGACTGCGTGCGCGCATGGAAGGGCGCGCCGGAGAGGCATGCGGCCGGCAGCATGCCGCCCACCATGGAGAAAACGATGCCCATGCCGTAGCGCATGCCGACCGGAAGGCCGGAGCCGAACATGCCGAGCGCCATCACGGCCATGGTCACCAGCGCGGTGGCGATCAGGCTCGCGCGCGCCACGCCACGCTGCAAGAGCCAGCCGCCCATGATGTTGCCGGGCACGTTGAACAGAACCATCAGCGCGGTCATCGGCGCGGCGAGGGCGAGCGGGATGCCGCCCTCCTCGATCATGAAGGTCGGCAGCCAGGTCATGACCGCGACCCATTGCAGCGTATAGCAGGCGAAGCAAGCGCCGAGCAGCCAGGGGCCTGGCCTCTGCAGCGCGAGCAGGATCTCGCGCGACGTCGAAAGGCGCCGCGGCGCGTCGCGCGCGGGCGCCGGAACCAGCCAGGCGAAAGCCGCGAGGAAGAGCAGGATGAGCAGGCCGATGCCGAGCCAGACGCCGCGCCAGCCCAGCGCCAGCAGGGCGAGCGGCGAGACGAGCATGATCAGCGCCATGCCCGCAGGCATGTAGGTGGCCCACAGGCCGAGTGCGAAACGGTGGTCGGCGGGCCGCGCGGCTTCGGCGATCAGGGAAGGGGCGGAGACCACTACGGCAACGAATCCGAGGCCCTCCAGCAGGCGCGTCAGCAGCAAGAGCGCGCCGTTGGGCGAGAGTGCACCGCCCAGGCTGCCAATGCCGGCAGCGGCCAGCCCGATGAGAACCAGACGGCGACGACCAATCCGGTCGGCCAGCATGCCGCTGGCGATGCCGAGGCCGGCGCCGATCGCCGCGACGCTGGACGCGATCCAGCCGGCCGCGACCAGGCCAAGTTGGAGTTCCGCGCGCATCGCCGGCATGGCCGGCGGCACCTTGCCCACCTGCACCGCGACCGCCATGCCGGCAAGGACGCAGAGCAGCACGGCGCCCCAGCGCGTCTGTGCGCTATCCGTCACGGGGCCGACGCCGCCCCCGACCGGCCCTGCGGGCGCCGCCTCACACCACCTTGCCCGGATTCATGATGCCCTTCGGGTCCAGCAGGCGCTTGATCTGCCGCATCAGGTCCATCTCGACGGCAGATTTGTAACGGGTGATCTCCTCGCGCTTCATCCGCCCCAGTCCATGCTCGGCGCTGATCGAGCCGCCCAGCTCGGCACAGATGTCGTGCACCGCGCGGCTGATCGGCTGCCACTGATCGAGGAACCATTGCTTGTCGGCGCCGACCGGCTGGCTTGGATTGAAATGCACGTTGCCGTCGCCGATATGCCCGAAGGCGACGATGCGCGTGCCGGGCACGATCGCCCGCACCGCCTCCGAGGCGCGCGCGATGAACTCGGGCATGCGCGAGACCGGGACCGATATATCGTGCTTGATCGAGCCGCCCTCTGGCTTCTGTGCTTCCGACATGCCATCGCGCAGCCGCCACAGCGCGGCCGCCTGCGCGGCGTTCTGCGCGATGGCGCCATCCAGCACCAGCCCGGCCTCCATGCCCGCCTCGAGTATTGCCTGCATCATCGGCTGCAGATCGCCGGCCGCCTTGCCGCCGGAAAGCTCCATGAGCACGTTCCAGTCGTGCCGGCTCGGCAGCGGCTCCTGGGTGCCGGGAATATGCCGCAATACATAGTCTATGCCGAGGCGCGGCATCAGCTCGAAAGCGGTGACCTGGTTGCCGCTCGTCCCCTTGGCCATGGCGAGCAGCTCGATCGCGGCCTCGACGTCGCGCACCGAGACCATGGCAACCTGCACGTCGCGCGGCTTCGGAAACAGCTTTAGCACTGCCGCGGTGATGATGCCGAGGGTGCCCTCGGCGCCGATGAAGAGCTGCTTGAGATCGTATCCGGTATTGTCCTTGCGCAGCCCGCGCAGGCCATCCCATATCCGCCCGTCGGGCAGCACCACTTCGAGGCCGAGGACAAGATCGCGCATGTTGCCGTAATGCAGGACGGCCGTGCCGCCGGCGTTGGTCGAGAGGTTGCCGCCGATCTGGCAGCTGCCCTCCGAGCCGATGCGCAGCGGGAACAACCGGTCCGCCTGCTCCGCCGCCGCCTGCACGTTGGCGAGGATGCAGCCGGCTTCCACCGTGATTGTGTCGTTAAGCGGATCGATGGCGCGCACCTGGTTGAGGCGCGAGAGGCTCAGCACCACCTCCTCGCCGCCGGAGAAGGGGATGCCGCCGCCGACCAGGCCGGTATTGCCGCCCTGCGGCACGATGCGCGTGCCGCTCTCCTGGCACAACCGGAGAATGGCGGAGACTTCCTCGACGCTCGCCGGCTTCAGCACTGCCGCGGCGCGACCGCGATAGAGATCGCGCCATTCGACCAGATGCGGTTCCATCGTGGCCGGATCGTCGAGAAATCCGCGCGGTCCGACAATCTCCCTGAAGCGTTCGAGCGTTCTGCCTTCCGGCGCCCCCATGCCTTTCTCTCCGTCATCGCGTTTGACCGGCGGGATTATACAGATGCGCAGCCGCGCCGGCAGCCGTCCCCCGTCAGCGGCCGGCGGCGGCGCGCCGCAGACGGTCGTTGATCGCAAGTCCCAATCCGTTCTCCGGAATCGGCATGACGGCGATGGCGCGGAACACGGGGCGGTCGAGCGCGCGCAGGTAGGCGAAAAGGTGCGCCGCCGCCTCGCGCAGGTCGCCGCCGGGACTGAGATTCATGGTCATGGCCGCACCCTCCGGCAGTTCGCGCCCGAAACCGAGCAGCGCCTCGTCGGGTGCCACTTCGCTCGCATAGAGCCGTAGCGGCAGTCGCGGCGCGTAGTGGCTGGCCAGCATGCCCGGCGCCTCGATCGCCTGCTCGCGCGGCGCGACGAGCGGGCCGATCAGCGCCTCGATCGCCTCGCGTTCGATGCCGCCCGGACGCAGCAAGGTCGCTTCCGCGCGGGTCAGGCCGACGATGGTGCTCTCGATGCCGACCTGGCAGGGGCCGGCATCGAGGATGAGGTCCACGTTCTCGCCCAGGCTTTCCGCCACATGCTGGGCTTCGGTCGGGCTGACCTGGCCGGAACGGTTTGCCGATGGCGCGGCGAGGGGCAGCCTGCAGGCGTCGAGCAGGGCGCGGGCGACCGGGTGCGCCGGGACGCGAATGGCAAGGGTCGGCAGGCCGGCGGAGGCAAGTTCCGAGATCGGGCAGCCGGGCAGCCGGCGCAGCACCAGGGTCAGCGCGCCCGGCCAGAAAACCGCCGCCAGCCGCTCTGCGCGCTCGTCGAGCTCTGCCAGATGGCGCGCCGCCTCGAGGCTCGCTACATGCACGATCAGCGGATTGAACTCCGGCCGGCCCTTGGCGGCGAAGATCGCGGCGACGGCGCGGCCGTTGGTCGCATCGGCGGCCAGTCCGTAGACAGTCTCCGTCGGTATGGCGACCAGACCACCCTGCTGGAGGATTTGCGCAGCTTCGGCGATGGCCGTCTGGTCGGCGGGGCGGATCCGGGGGGGCGACATGGCGGCGCAGTCTAGCCGCTGGCAGCGCACCCGCAAGCCAATAACCGGCCGGACGGCGTACGGCAATCGCCGTTGTCAGGCCGGGCCCAGATGCCATATTAGGTCCGGTCCGCCCGCACCGGAGGAAACGATGTCAGACTATCGCGCGCCGCTTGCCGACATGCGCTTCGTGCTCGAACACGAAGTCGGACTGGCGGAACTCATGCAACTCGAGCCCTACCGGCACGCGGATGGCGAGACGGTCGATGCAGTGCTGGAAGAGGCGGCGCGCCTCGCGGCCGACGTGGTGGCACCGCTCAATCGTGTGGGCGACCAGCAGGGCTCGCGCCTGGAGAATGGCGAGGTGCGCACGCCCGAGGGCTTCCGCGATGCCTACCGGCAGTTCCGGGAGGGCGGCTGGAATTCGGTGCCCGTCGATCCGGAGCATGGCGGCAGCGGCCTGCCCTGGGCGATTTCGCTCGCCGTGCAGGAGATGTTCACCTCTGCCAACATGGCCTTCGCCCTCTGCCCGCTGCTCACCCAGGGCGCCATCGAGCTTCTGGCCGCCCATGGCTCCGCGGAACAGAAGGAGCTCTATCTCGGCCGGCTGGTGAGCGGCGAGTGGACCGGCACCATGAACCTGACGGAGCCGCAGGCCGGCTCGGACGTGGGCGCGGTCAAGACCCGCGCCATACGTCAGCCCGACGGCAGCTACCGTATCACCGGCTCGAAGATCTTCATCTCGTATGGCGAGCACGACATGGCGGAGAACATCATCCACCTTGTCCTGGCCCGCACGCCCGACGCGCCGGCGGGGACCAGGGGGATTTCCTGCTTCATCGTGCCGAAGTTCCTGGTCGGGGCCGATGGCCGGCCGGGCGCGCGCAACGACCTGCGCGCGGTGTCGCTCGAACACAAGCTCGGCATCCATGCCTCGCCCACCTGCGTCATGTCCTTCGGCGACAACGAAGGCGCGGTCGGCTATCTGGTCGGCGAGGAGAATTCCGGCATGCGCTGCATGTTCACGATGATGAACAATGCGCGCCTCTCGGTCGGGCTGCAGGGCCTCGCGGTGGCCGAGCGGGCCTATCAGCATGCGCTCGCCTACGCGCGCGAGCGCCGCCAGGGCCGGCCGATCGGCGCGGCGGCGGCGGATGCGCCGATCCTCTTCCATCCCGATGTGCGACGCATGCTGCTGACGATGAAGGCGCAGATCGAAGCGATGCGGGCGCTGATCTATCTCAATGGCGCCGCCATGGACCGCGTTCATGGCGCCGGCGACGATGCGGCCCGTGCCCGCGCCCAGAGCCTTGTGGACCTGCTGATTCCGGTCTCGAAGGGCTGGTCCACCGATCTCGGCGTGGAGATCACGTCCACCGCCATGCAGGTCTATGGCGGCATGGGCTATGTGGAGGAGACGGGCGTGGCGCAGCTCTTCCGCGACGCGCGCATCGCGCCGATCTACGAAGGGACAAACGGCATCCAGGCGCTCGATCTTGTCATGCGCAAGCTGCCGCTCCAGGGCGGTGCGCCGGTGCGGGCATTCCTCGACCAGATGCGCGCGCTCGATGCCGAACTGGCCCGTGGGGGGGCCGATCTCGGCGCCCTTCGCCCGGCGCTGGCCCAGGCAGTGCAGGCCCTGGGCGAGGCAACCGGCTGGTTGCAGGCGGTGCAAGCCGACCGGCCCGAGGATGCCGCCGCCGGCGCCAGCGCCTATCTGCGCATGTTCGGCATCGTGACCGGTGGCTACCTGCTGGCCAGGGCCGCCCTGGCGGCGCAGCGCGCCCTGGGCGGCCGGCCGGGCGATCGGTTCCTGAAGGAGAAGATCGCCACGGCTGCCTTCTATGCCGAGCAGATCCTGCCGCAGGGCACCGCCCTGCTCGGGCCGGTCACTGCCGGCGCCGGGCGGCTCAGGGAGGTCGCTCTCGAGACCGGCGCATGAGACCAAGCATCGGCTGCATGGCCTGTTTGATTGACGTTGACGTAAACGTCACCTTATCATTGCACCATGAGCGCTGACACTCCCGCCCCGGGCGCCGCCGGGCTCGTCTATCCGTTTCCCGAGCGGCCGGCGGCGGGAGAGATGCTGGAAGTGGCGCCGGGCCTGCACTGGGTCCGCATGCCGATCCCCATTCCGGGCCTCGATTTCATCAATCTGTGGGCGATCGAGGATGGAGCGGGCTGGACCCTGGTCGATACCGGCCTGCGCTCGCGCGCCATCCAGGATCACTGGGAGACGATTTTCGCCACCCGTTTCGATGGCCGCCCGGTCACGCGCGTCATCTGCACCCATTTCCATCCCGATCATCTGGGCCAGGCGGGCTGGCTCTGCCGACGCTGGAACGTCCCCCTGTGGATGACTCTCGGCGAATGGAGTTTTGGGCGCATGCTGGCACTAGATGCGGTGGAAACCGTGCCGGAGGAGGTGATCGGCTTCTACTGCCAGCATGGCATCGGCGAGGACCTGCTGGAGAAGTTCCGCGCCCGCGGCTTCAACAATTTCGCCAAGGGCGTGACCGAGATTCCACGCGCCTTCAGGCGCATCTGCGATGGCGAGCGCATCGAGATCGGCGGGCGTGCTTTTCGCGT
>JAHCJQ010000107.1 GCA_026126215.1 Alphaproteobacteria bacterium | reverse complement strand
TTCTACCTGACCAACCCGATCTGCCGCGCCTCCCGGACCATGGCGGAATGCAGCGCGGTGATCGGCCAGGGCAAGCACGAGGCGACCGGCACCCATGGCTGAACTCTGGAGCGGTTACATCCTGCCGGGCGGCATCATCCTCGCCCAGATTCTCGCGATCATCGTGCCGCTGCTGCTTGCCGTCGCCTATGTGACGCTGTTCGAGCGCAAGGTCATGGCGGCGATGCAGCTCCGCATGGGACCGAACGTGGTCGGGCCCTTCGGCCTGCTGCAGCCGCTGGCCGACGGCGCCAAGCTGCTGTTCAAGGAAACCATCCTGCCGACCGGTGCCAACAAGGTGGTGTTCGTGGTGGCGCCGATGATCACCTTCATCCTGGCCATGATCGCCTGGGCGGTGATTCCCTTCGACGACGGCATGGTGCTTGCCGACATCAATGTCGGCATCCTTTATCTGTTCGCCATCTCCTCGCTCGGCGTCTATGGCATCGTCATGTCGGGCTGGGCGTCCAATTCGCGCTATGCCTTTCTCGGCGCGCTGCGTTCCTCGGCGCAGATGGTGTCCTACGAAGTCTCGATGGGCTTCGTCATCATCACCGTGCTGCTCTGTGTCGGTTCGCTCAACCTGTCGGACATCGTGCGCGCGCAGGAGACCGTCTGGTTCGCGATCCCGCTGCTGCCGATGTTCGTCATCTTCTTCATCTCGGCACTGGCCGAGACCAACCGGCACCCCTTCGACCTGCCGGAGGCAGAGGCGGAGCTGGTCGCCGGCTACCAGGTCGAGTACTCGTCGATGACCTTCGCGCTGTTCTTCCTCGGCGAGTACGCGAACATGATCCTGATGAGCGCCTTCACCGCGCTCCTGTTCCTGGGCGGCTGGCTGCCACCGTTCAATTTCGCGCCCTTCACCTGGGTGCCGGGGCCGGTGTGGTTCCTGCTCAAGATCTTGTTCCTGCTGTTCGTTTTCGTGTGGGTACGGGCGACCTTGCCACGCTACCGCTACGATCAGCTCATGCGGATCGGCTGGAAGGTGTTCCTGCCGATCTCGCTTTTCTGGGTGGTTCTGACCGCGGGCGTGCTCGTCGCCTTCGACCTGCTTCCGGGCAAGGTCTGAGGCGGGAGCGGAGGAGGGATCGACGATGGCATTCCTGGATCGCAGCGCGCGGACGCTGTTTCTCGGCGAAATGGTTTCGGGCCTCTGGCTCACCTTCAAGTACATGTTCAGGGAGCGCGCGACGCTCAACTACCCTTACGAAAAGGGTCCGCTCAGCCCGCGCTTTCGCGGCGAGCACGCGCTGCGCCGCTATGCCACTGGCGAGGAGCGGTGCATCGCCTGCAAGCTGTGCGAGGCAATCTGTCCGGCACAGGCCATCACCATCGAGGCGGAGCCGCGCGAGGATGGCAGCCGGCGCACCACGCGCTACGACATCGACATGACCAAGTGCATCTATTGCGGCTTCTGCCAGGAGGCGTGTCCGGTCGATGCCATCGTCGAGGGGCCGAACTTCGAGTTCGCCACCGAGACGCGCGAGGAACTGTTCTACAACAAGGCCAAGCTGCTCGAGAACGGCGATCGCTGGGAGCGGGAGATCGCCGCCAATCTCGCCGCCGATGCGCCCTACCGCTGAGCCGGACAAGCGACAATGATCCTCCAGGCCCTCGCCTTCTACCTGTTCGCCGGTATCACGGTGGCTTCGGCCTTCATGGTGATTGCCGCGCGCAATCCGGTGCATTCGGTGCTGTTCCTGATCCTCGCCTTCTTCAACTCGGCCGGGCTGTTCGTCCTGCAGGGCGCGGAGTTCCTGGCGATGATCCTGATCATCGTCTATGTCGGCGCTGTGGCCGTGCTGTTCCTGTTCGTGGTGATGATGCTCGACATCAATTTTACCGAGCTTCGTGAAGGCTTCCTTCAGTACATGCCGGTCGGCGCGCTGATCGGCATCATCCTGCTGATCGAGCTGGCGCTGGTGCTGATCGGCTGGCAGCTCTCGCCGGAGGCGCTGGCGCAGGGGCAGGCGCCGCCACCGGAGGGCATGACCAACACGCACGCCCTCGGCGGCGTGCTCTATACCAGATACATCTACCTTTTCCAGGGTGCGGGCCTCGTGCTGCTGGTCGCCATGATTGGCGCCATCGTACTGACGTTGCGCGCGCGCGAGGGCGTGCGGCGGCAGTCGGCGGCGGCGCAGTTCGCCAGGCGGCGTGAGGACGCGGTCGCCATAAAGAAGGTCGAGCCGCGCCAGGGCGTGTGACCCCGGACCGGCGGAAGGCAGGCAGGAACGACCATGATCATCGGGCTTAGCCATTATCTGACCCTTGCGGCGATCCTGTTCACGCTCGGGATCTTCGGGATCTTCCTGAACCGGAAGAACGTCATCGTCATTCTCATGTCAATCGAACTGATGCTGCTGGCGGTCAACATCAACCTGGTCAGCTTCTCGACATTTCTCAACGACCTGGTGGGGCAGGTCTTCGCGCTTTTCGTGCTGACGGTGGCGGCGGGCGAGGCGGCGATCGGGCTGGCGATCCTGGTGGTCTATTTCCGCACGCGCGGGTCGATCGCGGTCGAAGACATCAACCTGATGAAGGGCTGAGGGGCGGGCATGTACCAGCTTATCGTCTTCCTTCCCCTGGCCGCGGCCATTCTCGCCGGCCTGTTCGGACGGCGCATCGGCGATCGCGGGGCGCAGATCGTCACCTGCGGGGCGGTTGGCGTCGCCGCTCTGCTCTCCTGGGTCGCGCTGTACCGGGTCGGCTTCCAGGGCCAGGTTGCCGTGGTGCCGCTTTTCACCTGGATCGATTCCGGCGAGTTCGAGGTGATGTGGCAGCTCCGCATCGACCAGCTCACCGCCGTCATGCTGGTGGTGGTGAACACCGTCTCGGCCCTGGTGCACATCTATTCCGTCGGCTACATGAGCCACGACACCTCGATCCCGCGGTTCATGGCCTATCTCAGCCTCTTCACCTTCGCCATGCTGATGCTGGTGACGGCGGACAATTTCGTGCAGATGTATTTCGGCTGGGAGGGCGTGGGCCTCGCCTCTTACCTGCTGATCGGCTTCTGGTACAAGCGTCCCTCGGCAAATGCGGCGGCGATCAAGGCCTTCGTCGTCAACCGGGTGGGCGACTTCGGCTTTGCGCTCGGCATCATGGCGATCTTCCTGGTCTATGGCTCGGTCGATTTCCAGACCGTGTTCAACGCCACGCCGCAGATGGCAGGGCAGACCTTCACCTTCCTGAGCTGGGAAGTCGACATCGTCACCACCATCACGCTGCTGCTCTTCATCGGCGCCTGCGGCAAGTCGGCGCAGCTTGGCCTGCATACCTGGCTGCCCGATGCCATGGAGGGTCCGACGCCGGTCTCGGCGCTGATCCACGCGGCGACCATGGTCACGGCGGGCGTCTTCATGGTGGCCCGCTGCTCGCCGATGTTCGAATATGCGCCCTTCACGCTTGCGGTGGTGGCGGCGGTCGGCGCGTCCACCGCCTTCTTCGCCGCCACGATCGGCCTGGTGCAGAACGACATCAAGCGGGTGATCGCCTATTCGACCTGCTCGCAGCTCGGCTACATGTTCTTCGCCGCCGGCGTTTCCGCCTATCCGATCGCGATCTTCCACCTGTTCACCCACGCCTTCTTCAAGGCGCTGCTCTTCCTCGGCGCCGGCTCGGTCATCCATGCGGTGGGCGGCGAGCAGGACATGCGCAAGATGGGCGGGCTGTGGCCGCACATCAAGGTGACGGCGGTCCTCATGTGGATCGGTTCCCTGGCGCTGGCGGGCGTGCCCTTCTTCGCCGGCTACTATTCGAAGGATGCGGTTCTCGAGGCCGCCTTCGCGGCCGGCAGCGGTGTCGGCGACTATGCCTTTGTCCTCGGCCTGGGCGCGGCGCTGCTCACCGCCTTCTACTCATGGCGGCTGCTGTTCATGACCTTCAACGGAACGCCGCGTGCCGATCACCATGTCATGGAGCATGTGCACGAGAGCCCGCAGGTCATGCTGATCCCGCTCTATATGCTGGCGGCGGGCGCGGTCTTTGCCGGTATTGCATTCGTCGGCCCGATGGTCGGCGAGAACTGGAGTGACTTCTGGGGCCAGTCGATCCTGATCCGCGAGGACCTGCACAAGGCCATGGCGGAAGCCCATCACGTGCCGCTCTGGGTCAAGCTGGCGCCGGTCGTGGCGGGCATCCTCGGCATCCTGCTCGCCTGGCAGATGTATATCCGTCGGCCGGACCTGCCTGGCGCGCTGGCTCGCATGCATGACGGCTTGTACAAGTTCCTGCTGAACAAGTGGTACTTCGACGAGCTTTACGATTACGTCCTGGTGCGCCCGGCCATGTGGATCGGCCGGCTGTTCTGGAAGGGGGGTGACCAGAAGATCATCGACGGCTTCGGGCCGGACGGCATCTCGGCCGGCGTGATCGGACTGGCGCGCCGCGCGGTGAGGCTGCAGACCGGATATCTCTACCATTATGCTTTCGCCATGCTGATCGGCATCTTCGTGCTGGTCACCCTGTACTTCTACACGATGGGGCACTGAGCGATGCTGAGCTGGCCCTATCTGCTCTCGACCGTCACCTTCCTGCCACTCGTCGGCGTGCTGTTCATCCTGCTGATCCGGGGGGAGCCGGAGGTGGTGGCGCGCAACACGCGCAACGTGGCACTGTTCACCACCATCATCACCTTCCTGCTCAGCCTGGTGATCTGGCTGCAGTTCGACACCACGACGGCCGAATTCCAGTTTGTCGAGAAATTCGGCTGGATCGGCGACGGACTTCCAGGCTCCGCCCGGGAAGGGTTCAACTACCATATGGGCGTCGACGGCATCTCGATGCTGTTCGTCATCCTGACCACCTTCCTGATGCCGCTCTGCATATTGGCGAGCTGGGAAGCGATCGAGCACCGGGTGAAGGAATACATGATCGCCTTCCTGATGCTCGAGACGCTGATGATCGGTGTCTTCTGCGCGCTGGATCTCGTGCTGTTCTACCTGTTCTTCGAGGCCGGCCTGATCCCGATGTTCCTGATCATCGGCGTCTGGGGCGGGCCGCGTCGCATCTATGCGACGTTCAAGTTCTTCCTCTATACCCTGCTCGGCTCGGTGCTGATGCTGCTGGCCATCCTCGCCATGTATTTCCAGGCGGGAACGACGGATATCCCGAGCCTGATGCAGGCGAACTTCCCCTCCGGCATGCAGAAGTGGCTTTGGCTCGCCTTCTTCGCCTCCTTCGCGGTGAAGGTGCCGATGTGGCCGGTCCATACCTGGCTGCCGGACGCCCATGTCGAGGCGCCGACCGCCGGATCGGTGATCCTGGCCGGCGTGCTGCTGAAGATGGGCGGCTATGGCTTCCTGCGCTTCTCGCTGCCGATGTTCCCGGAAGCCTCGGTCTTCTTCACGCCGCTGATCTGGACCCTGAGCGTGGTTGCCATCATCTATACCTCGCTGGTGGCGCTGATGCAGGAGGACATGAAGAAGCTCATCGCCTATTCCTCGGTGGCGCATATGGGCTTCATCACCATCGGCACCTTCACCTTCACCCAGCAGGGCATCGACGGCGCGATCCTGCAGATGATCAGCCACGGCATCGTCTCCGGCGCGCTCTTCCTCTGCGTCGGCGTCGTCTATGACCGGCTCCATACGCGCGAGATTTCCCGCTATGGCGGGCTCGTCAACAACATGCCTCGTTACGCCCTGGTCTTCATGGTCTTCACCATGGCGACCATCGGCCTGCCGGGAACCTCGGGCTTCGTCGGCGAGATGACGATCCTCGTCGGCGCCTACCAGGCCAATTCCTGGGTGGCGGCGCTCGCCACCACCGGCGTGATCCTCGGCGCGGCCTATTCGCTCTGGCTCTACCGCCGGGTGATTTTCGGCGAGCTGGTACGCGAGGACTGCAAGAAGATGAGCGATCTCAACTGGCGCGAGGTGGCGATCTTCGCGCCCCTGGTCGCGGCGGCATTGTGGATCGGCATATACCCGAAGCCGCTGTTCGATGTGACCGCGGTGTCGGTCGCGAACCTGCTGCAGCAGCATGAATGGGCGATCGAGGCGGCCCGGACCGCCCTCGCGAAGCCTTGAGGAGCATGAGACGATGACCAGCCTGGGTGCAGCCGATCTCGTCCCCGTCATACCGGAGCTCTTCCTCGCGACCGCCGGCATGGCGCTGCTGATGCTGGGGGTATTCCGCGGCGACGGTTCGACGCGCTTCGTCTCGACGCTGTCGGTGCTCTCGCTGGCCATCGCCTTCCTGCTGCTCGGCCTGCTGCCCGAGGGCCGCACCGAGGCTTTCGCCGGCATGTTCGTCACCGATGCCTTCGCCGTGTTCGTGAAGTCCCTGGTCCTGCTCGGCTCCGCGCTGACCATCGTCATGTCGTCGGCCTATATCCGTTCGGAACGGATGGAGCGGTTCGAGTTTCCGGTCCTCGTCCTCTTCGCCACGCTTGGCATGATGATGATGGTCTCGGCCAACGATCTCATGTCGCTCTATCTCGGCCTCGAACTGCAGTCGCTTGCGCTCTACGTCCTCGCGGCCTTCAAGCGGGAATCGACCCGCGCCACCGAAGCGGGTCTCAAGTATTTCGTGCTCGGCGCGCTGTCGTCCGGGATGCTGCTCTATGGCTGCTCGCTGATCTACGGCTTCGCCGGCACCACCAGTTTCCCGCTGATCGCCGGCCTGTTCGCCGGCGGGGTGGAGGTGTCGATCGGGCTTATCGTCGGCATCGTCTTCCTCACCGCTGGCCTCGCCTTCAAAGTCTCGGCCGTTCCGTTCCACATGTGGACGCCCGATGTCTACGAGGGGGCGCCGACCGCGGTGACGGCCTTTTTCGCGGTGGCTCCGAAGATCGCGGCACTCGGCCTCTTCGTGCGCGCCATGATCGCCCCCTTCGGTGAGCTGGCGGACGAATGGCGGCAGATCATCGTGCTGCTGTCGGTCGCCTCGATCGCGCTCGGCGCGGTCGCCGCCATCGGCCAGAGCAACATCAAGCGGCTGATGGCCTATTCCTCCATCGGCCATGTCGGCTATGCGCTGATCGGGCTGGCTGCCGGCACCCAGCAGGGCGTGCGCGGCGTGCTGATCTATCTCGCCATCTACCTCGCGATGAATGTCGGCGCCTTCGCAGTAATCCTTTCCATGCGGGTGAAGAATGGCATGGTGGAGCGGATCGAGGATCTGGGCGGGCTGGCGCAGAGCCGGCCGATGATGGCGGCCGCCATGGCGATCTTCATGTTCTCGCTCGCCGGGATCCCGCCGCTGGCCGGATTCTTCGCCAAGTTCTACGTGCTGGCCGCCGCCATCGATGCCGGGCTATATGCACTCGCCGTCATCGGCGTCATCGGCAGCGTGGTCGGCGCCTATTATTATCTACGCATCATCAAGATCATGTATATCGACCCGCAAGCCGAGCCGCTGGAGAAGCCGATGCACCGCGAACTCGGCGTCGTCCTGACCGTCTCGGCGCTTTTTACCCTGCTGTTCTTTGCCTATCCTGCCCCGCTGCTGGCCGGGGCGGAGGCGGCCGCCGCCTCCCTCTTGTCGCCATGAGCGCATGAACGGGAGAAGGCCGGCGGTGCCGCCGGGTTTCACCCTGCTTCCCCTCGATGCCATCGACAGCACAAACGAGGAGGCGCTGCGGCAGGCCGAGGCGGGGGCACCCGATGGCCTCGTGGTCTGGGCGCGCGAGCAGACGGCCGGCCGAGGGCGCAGGGGGCGGGGGTGGATCTCGTCCCGGGGCAATTGTTTCAGTTCGGTCCTGCTACGCCCCATGGTGCCGCCGCTCGAGGCAGCGCGCCTTTCTTTCCTGGTTGCGGTCGCGGTGGCGGAGATGCTGGATCGGCTGGTGCCGGATGCTTCCCGCATCGGCTGCAAATGGCCGAACGATGTGCTGGTCGAGGGCGCCAAGATTTCGGGCATCCTGCTGGAATCGCGGATGAGCGTCGAGGGCCGCGTCGACCGGCTGGTGATCGGCACGGGGATCAACGTCGCCAGCGCGCCGGAGGGCACGCCCTATGCAACGACGTCGATGGCGGCCCATGGCGCGACGGCATCGGTCGAGACGGTCCTGGAGACCTACCTGGAGCGGCTGGCCGCCTGGCTCGGGCGCTGGCGCACCGGCGGCTTCGCCCCGGTCCGGGAGGCCTGGCTGGCACGGGCGGATGGACTGGGCAAGCCGGTGCGTGTGATGCTGCCGGACGGCGCGGTCGACGGCGTATTCGAATCGCTCGACGCGAGCGGCGCCATGGTGCTGCGCGGGGAGAATGGCGAACGGACCCGCATCACCGCCGGCGACGTCTATCGCTCGGCCTGACGGCGGGACTGGAGGGGCCATGCTGCTCGCGATCAATGCCAACAATACCAACACCAAGTTCGCCCTGTTCGAAGGCGACAGGCTCAGGGTCGAGTGGCGGGCCCAGACGTTCGGCCAGCGCACCGCCGACGAGTATGCGGTCTGGCTGACGCATCTCATGCAGCTCGATGGATTGGGGCGCGAGGCGATCGACGGCGCCATCATCGCGACCGTCGTCCCGTCGGCGACCTTCAACCTGCGCGGCCTCTGCCAGCGCTACTTCGCCTGCGAGCCGCTGGTGGTGGGCGCGCCGGGTGTCGATCTCGGTATCCGCGCCCTCGTCGACCGGCCGAGCGAGGTGGGGGCGGACCGGCTGCTCAATGCCATCGGCGGCCACAGGCTGTTCGGCGGCCCGCTGGTGGTGGTGGATTTCGGCACGGCGACCAGCTTCGACGTGGTGGATGCGGAGGGCAATTTCCGCGGTGGCGTCATCGCGCCGGGCATCAACCTGTCGATCGAGGCGCTGCACATGAACACCGCCCAATTGCCGCGCATCGCGCCGGCGAAGCCGGCCAAGGTGATCGGCACCGATACCATCGGCTGCATGCAATCGGGTGTATTCTGGGGTTATGTCGGCCTGATCGAGGGCGTGGTCGCGCGTATCCGGGCGGAATGGGGCTCGCCCATGCGCGTCATATCGACGGGCGGCCTCGCGCCCCTATTTGAAGGGGTGACGGATTGCATCGAGCGGATAGTGCCGGACATCACCATGCAGGGCATGCTGGACGTCTACCGCCGCAACAGGAAGCACTGACTTGGACGATACGACACCCCTCTATTTCCTGCCGCTCGGCGGCGCCGGCGAAATCGGCATGAACCTCGCGCTCTATGG
>JAHCJQ010000106.1 GCA_026126215.1 Alphaproteobacteria bacterium | reverse complement strand
TGCCGCACGCGGACGCGGGCGAGGTCGGCATTGCCCAGATGGCTGACGATCAGCAGTGCGCCGCGCGGGTCCGCCTCGATCGGACGGCCGATCTCCGGCCGTGCCAGGCGGATCCGCTCCGGCGGAACATCGCCGGTCCAGCCGCTTAAGGCATCGATGGTCCTGCGCGCGAACGAGCGGAAATGGCGGAACTGGTCCCTCAGGCCCGGCTCGCGCGTGGCACCGAGCGTGGCGAAGGCCCGTTCGAGAAATCGGCGCGATGCGCGCCTGGCCGGCCCGCCGGTCGCCAGGAAGTAGAGGATCGCCGGCGTCAGCAGGACGAGGGAGCTCTCGCGGCCGAACCAGCGGCAGAACAGCGCAGACAGGCGCAAGGCGGCGTAGGCGCCCCGTTCCGGCAGCGATGCCCAGTGCGCGGGTGCCCGCAGTCGTCGGGTCGCGCGCGGGAGCTGGCGTGCGAGCATGCCGAAGAAAAGGCGCGCATGCATGGCGCTGATGCGCAGATTGTCCCGCAGGATATCGAAGTTCGAGTGATTGTCCGGCGGATAGGCGACGCGGACCGGGGTCTCGACCACCGGCAGGCCACGCCAGAGAAGCCGGACCATGATCTCGGTATCGAAGTCCATGCCCGTCCCGACCTTCTCCTCGGCCAGCAGCGCGCGCACCGGCGCCAGCGGATAGACGCGAAAGCCGCACATGGAATCGCTGACGCGGAAGGAAAGGGTCTCGATCCAGACCCAGACATGGGTGAGCCAGCGGCCGATGCGGCGGGCGAGAGGCGCGCTCCGGTCGAAGACGGCAACGCCGGTGACCAGTGCGTCCGGGTGCCGGGCCGCGAGCGCCAGCAGGCGGGGCAGCGCGGCGAGCTCATGCTGCCCGTCGGCGTCGATCTGCAAGGCGTGGCTGTACCCTTCTGCCGCGGCAGCCTCGAAACCGCGCATCACCGCCGCACCCTTGCCCCGGTTCTCGTCGAGCCGAAGCAGCGTCACCTCGGGCACTTCCTCGGCGATATCGCCGAGGCGGATCGCCGTCTCCTCGCCCGAGCCGTCATCGACGATGAAGATCCGAAGCCCCGCCTGGCGCAGGGCGTCGAGAATCTCCGGCACCGCGCGGTGATGGTCGTGGCTCGGGATGATCGCCGCGATGCGCTGGGTCATGGCGCGGGGAAGTTGAGCTGACCGCTGGCGCAAGGGCGCTCGCCCTCGCGATAGGCGAAGCCGAGGCGCCGGCGCGCCGGATCGAAGCGCAGTTCAAGGTCCAGCCTTGCCTCGGGCCGGATCACGTTCCGGTACTTGACCTGCACCGCGACCGGCGCCGATTGGCCGAGCGCGAAGGCTTCGCGCGCCAGTTCTACCGCCCAATGAAGCTGCACGATGCCGGGCAGTATCGGGGCCTCCGGGAAGTGTCCCTGGAAATAGAGAAGCCGCCCGGGCACGAACAGGGAGAGCGCCAGCACATTCCCGGTGCGGCTGCGGGAGAGGATTTCCGGCCATTGCTGGCTGTTCATGGCGCATCCTGCTGACGCAGCAGCGCCTCCACGTCGGTGCGCCGGCGCTTGCCCATGCCATCCTCGGGCATGGTGTCGACGAACCGCCAGCGCCGCGGCACCGCCGCCTGGTCGAGACTCTCGCGCAGGCACCGGCGCAGCATCTGCTCGAAGCGGAACTTGCCGAGGCGCCCCAGTTCCTCGCGGCCCCACTGGGTCAGCCTTGCCACCGCGCCCAGGCGGCCGCTGGCTTCCGGCTGCGCCACCGCGATCGCCGCGATCCAGGGCAGCGCCAGCGCGCAGGCTTCGACCTCGGGCAGGCTGACGCGTTTGCCTTCGACCTTGGCGATGCGGTCGGCCCGTCCCTGGAGGCGGAAGGTTCCGTCTTCCTCGACCTCGACGCGGTCCGCCAGATCGAACCAGCCTTCCGCCTCGACGAAGGGCGTCCAGACCCGCAACTGCCCGTCCTCGCGCCGCTCGACCCGGATTCCCGGCCAGGGCCGCCAAGGAGGGTCCGCCGTCTCCTGCCTGCGCCCGGCCACCACGCCGGTCTCGGTGCTGCCGAAGAGTTCCTGCGGCAGCGCGCCGAACACGCGGGCGGCATCCCGCGCCGCTGCGAAGGGAAGCGGCGCACCGCCGGTCAGGACCAGTCGCGGCCGCAGGGCTTCCGGCAGGGCATCGAGGCCGCCCAGCCTTGTCAGATGCGCCGGGCTGGTGACGATGAGCGAGGGCCGGTCGAGTGCCGCGAACAGCCCCTCCCAGGTTTCCTGCTGCGGACCCGCGAAGGGACGTCCGCCGGCAAGCGAGAAGAGAATCTTGAAGGTCAGGCCATAGATGTGCTGGTGAGTGACGGTCGCATGCACGGGCACCGCGCCCAGTTGCGTGCCGAACACCTGCTCCAGCATCGCGCATTCGGTGTCGAGCTGGCGCAGCATCTTGACGATCCGCTTTGGCTCCCCGGTCGAGCCGGACGTGAAGAAGTCGAGCGCGGCGCCGGCCCGCTCGAGCGGGGGCAGGGGGCCCGGATCGGAAGCGCCCCTCTCGATCCGGAAGGCTGTCGGTCCGGCGGCGTCGTCCCCCACCACGAGATCGCAGCTCGCGCCGAAGCTCGCGCGCGTCGCCGGCTGAAGGTTGGGCGGCAGCACCGCCCGCGCGCCGGTCGCGAGCAGCGCATAGAGCCCGACCGCGAAGAGGTAGCTGTCGCCGGCGATCAGCAGGCCGCTACGCGCGCCCGTTGCGGCGATACGCGCCGCATTGTGCGCCACGTCGGCGCGCATGCGCGCGATGTCGCACGCGCCATGCGGTCCGAAGGCCACCGGGTGGCTTGCCGGCCGCACGCCGCTCAGCAGGTCGAACAGTGAAGCCGGCACGCTCAGATCCTCGCTTCGATGCGCCGGCGGACGCTTCGCCGGACCGCGTATTCCGCCGTCATCAGCGTGCCAGCCAGCAGGTAGGAAATCAGGCCATTATAGAGGGTCCAGGCCTCGAGACTGCCTCGCCAGGCGAGGAGCGCGGCGATCGCCGCATTGGCCAGGAAGAAGATGATCCAGACCCATGTCACCCGGCGGGTATAGGTGACCGCCGCCTTCGGCAGATCCGGCTCGGACAGGCGCGCGATGCGCTCGATTGTGCTGCCGCCGCCGCGCAGGGACCAGGCGAAAGCGAAAGCGAGTCCCAGGCTGAGGAAAACCGGGTAGGCCCGCAGCGCCGGTTCCGCCGCGAAAGGTGCCAGCGCCAGGGAGCCGGCGCAGGCGGCCAGTGGTGCCACAAGGAAAGGATCGACACCGGCCAGTCGCCGACCGGCGAGCAGCCGAAGCAGCACCATCGCGGCAAGGATGGCGATCAGCGCCTGTGGCGACATGACGCGAAGCCCGAGATAGACGATGACCGGGTAAGCCAGCGCCAGGCCCATGGCCGCCAACACGACCAGGGTGCGTCTGCTATGGCGCGAACTGGGCATGCACCCGCTCGACCACGTCCTGCACTGTGCGAACCGACTTGAACTCCGCCGGGGAGATTTTCCGGCCCGTATAGTCCTGCAGCTTCACCACCAGATCGACCGCGTCGATGCTGTCGAGGTCGAGATCTTCAAGGAGCAGGGCCTCGGGGCGGATCTTCTCGGGCGGAATCTCGAATAGCTCCACCAGATAGGTGCGGAGCGTCTCGAAGACCTGCTGCTGGCTGACCATCGTGTTCACTCCCGGCTGGCGGCGACGAACCGTGCCAGGCTGGCAACGGTGGCAAAATGCTCCCGCACTTCCGCCGTGACCGACTCGATCCGGATGCCATAGGTCTGGCGCAGCGCGACGCCGAGTTCGAGCGCGTCGATGGAATCCAGTCCGAGGCCCTCGCCGAACAGCAGCTCCTCGCTGTCGATCTCCTCGGGTCGGATATCCTCGAGCGCCAAGGTCGTGACGATCAGTTTCTTTAACTCAAGCTCCAGTTCTCGCATCACTCAGTCTTCTCGTGAAAAAATCCTGCAAATCGGCGACGAGCTGCCGCGCGCCGAGCGCGCGCGAGGGTAGCCGCAAATAGGGCTCGATATCGATCAATTCCTCGACGGCGATCCGGTATCCGCCCGGCCGGGGTGGGATGCGGTACCATGGCGCGCCCTTGGTCAGCATGACCGGCTCGCAGACGATGCTGACAAGGAGCAGCGGCCGCCGCGTCAGCGTCGCCACGTTGGCGAAACCGCGTCGGAAATGCAGCGGCATGCCAGGGACGGTACGGGTTCCCTCCGGAAAGATGATCAGGTTCTGCCCCTCATCGAGAGCCAGCCGGCAGGCCTCGACGAAGGCTTCCGCCTCCAGGTCGTTACGGATATAGCCCATCACGCGCACCATTCCCTTGAGGAAAGGATTGCGGAAGAGCTGGTGCTTGACCACGCACTGCGCGTGGGGCACATGGGCTATGAGCAGCACCACGTCGATCAGGGTTGGATGGTTGGCGACGACGATGACGCCACGGCAGGCAGCGAGGCGCTCGACGCCGGAGAGCCGCAGCGTGATGATGCCGAGACCCTGCAGCGCTGTGGCGAACAGCCGGAAGCTCCACTGGACGATCCGTTGCCCCCTTTCCCGCGCCTGCACACGGTCGCGCGCCGTCCACCCGGCGAGCGGTATGACGAGGGTGGCGAGCACGACACCGCCAAGGCCGAAGCCGATGAAGGCGAGCCCGGTCACCGCCAGCCGCCAGGCATGATTGAGCCGCTCACGCAGCATGACGCCACCGCCAGGTCCGCAATCGGCCCGGAAGCGAGAGTTCGCCCGCGCCGCCAAGCAGGAATCGCAGGAAGGCCAGGGAAGGCAACTCGGTGGGTTCCGTGCCCGCCTTCTCTTCCCGGGCCGGTTCCAGGGTCATGGTGACGGCCGGCCCCGATCCGGCCGCCTTAAGGAGCAGCGCCAGGCCGATCGGCGTTTCGGCCGGATCGCGGAAGGGCTCGAACGGTGTGGGCAGCGGCTCGTCGTAATGCACCAGCACGACCGCCTGATCCGGCGCGGCTTTGACCAGCACGGCCGCCTCCAGCAGCCCGGCCTGGAAGCTTTCGCGGCCTGCCGCGATGGCCGTATGCCCGGCGCGATTGCCGCTGGCGATCGAGATCAGTCCGGCGATGGCATTGTGCACGGAGAGACTGAAGTCGGTCGGCGACAGGGGTTCCTCCGCGACGAGTTGGCGAAGCAGGTTCAGATTGCGCTGGAATTCGCCATGCCGCGAGCAGAAGACGAGCCGTGGCTGTCCCGTCAGCGAGGCGAGCCCGAAGAGCGCTTCGGCGGCGAGCAGGCCAGCCTGCCGGAGGCGCCGGCGCAGGCTCGCCGGCACGGGGGCGGCGGCATCGGCAGCAGGCTGCGCCGGCGCGCCGGCCCACTCGAGCCAGGCCGCCCGGCCATGGCGCTCCGGGGATGCCGCCATCCAGTCCGTGACCTGGAACCGCAGGCGCGCTTCGGGGGCGGTCGTTCGCGATCTGGTCAATTCGGTTGCGGTCTCGTTCATGCTCCGGTCAGGTCGGCGTCCATTGGCCAACAAATCGGGCCATGGCGCCGGAAACTGGCGATCGGCGACAGGCCATGTCCATCCCCTCGTGAATGACTGCAAGATACTATGGGAAAATGCGATTGCGGGGTATGGCCCGAATGTTGGCCTGTTCGGTGGTCTTTGGCATCGGCAAGGTGTCCGCCGCGGAGCTGGCGTCAGCCGGATCTTCAGGATTTCCCGGCGATCCGGCTACCGCCCGGGCCGGGCTGCGCAGGGCGCAGTCCGCCGCCGCGCGGGAGCTGCTCGCACGTCTTGCCGCCCGCCACGGGAACGGCGAAGTCGCGCTGGAGCGAGGCGCCTCCGGCCGGCCGAAGCTGCGGCTCGGCGATGGCAGTCTGTTGAACGCCTCGATTGCCCATTCCGGGCACCATGTCGCTGCCGCGCTCGCGCTCCACGGCCGGGTCGGCATCGATCTGGAACGGTTCGAAACTGGGCGCGACTGGAGGGCGATTGCGCGCGCGGCCTTCGGTCCGGCGGAGGCCGCCGCAGTGTTGGCGCAGGGTCCGGAAACCTTCTATCGAATCTGGTGCCTGCGCGAAGCCCTGGCCAAGGCGACCGGCGCCGGTCTCGCGCTCGTCATGGATCGTCGGGACCGATTCCCGCAGGGTGCAGCGGTCGATGGCGTGACCGTGGGGCTACCGGAAGGCGACTGGCGCTTCCGGGTGAGGCGGCTGCCGGGCTGCATGTTTGCCCTTGCCTGGGACTCGCCCGGCGAAGCCCATGCCGCGGAAATTCTGGAGAGCGGCTGTTTTTTGGGCGAATCCTGACGCACTGCACAAAAACCGTTCGCCCGCCGCCCGCGCAGCGTGGGAGCGCCGGCATTGCCAGAATTCAATGCTCGACCCCTAAGTCAGTGAAGCGACAGGCGTTATCGCCAGTTCCCCGGAACTGGCACGGGCTTTGAAATGATTCCGTTGCGGCGCGTCATCGGGGCGCGGACACACGGAGGCATGAAAGACATGGGCTTCAGCATTTCACTGGCAAGTCGCCGGCTGAGACAAAGGCTCGGCGCGGGACTGTTCGGCGTGGCGCTGGCCGGCTCGGCGGCGCTGGCGCCGGCCGCGATGGCGCAGGACACGATCAAGGTCGGCATCCTGCATTCGCTCTCCGGCACCATGGCGATCAGCGAGACGACCTTGAAGGACGTCATGCTGATGCTGATCGAGGAGCAGAACAGGAAGGGTGGGGTGCTTGGCAAGAAGCTCGAGGCCGTGGTGGTGGACCCGGCGTCCAACTGGCCGCTTTTCGCCGAGAAGGCGCGCGAGCTGATCCAGAAGGACAAGGTCGCGGCCGTGTTCGGCTGCTGGACCTCGGTCAGCCGCAAGTCGGTATTGCCGGTGTTCGAGGAGCTTAACAACATCCTCTTCTATCCGGTGCAGTATGAGGGCGAGGAATCGTCGCGCAACGTCTTCTACACAGGCGCGGCGCCGAACCAGCAGGCGATCCCGGCGGTCGACTATCTGCGTGAGAATGAAGGCGTCCAGCGCTGGGTGCTGGCGGGCACGGACTATGTCTATCCGCGTACCACCAACAAGATCCTCGAAACCTATCTCAAGTCGAAAGGCGTCAAGGACGAGGACATCCTGATCAACTACACCCCCTTCGGGCATGCCGACTGGCAGTCGATCGTGGCGCAGATCAAGCGTTTCGGTGCCGCGGGCAAGAAGACGGCGGTGGTCTCGACGATCAACGGCGATGCCAACGTGCCCTTCTACAAGGAGCTGGCCAACCAGGGCATCAACGCCAAGGACATCCCTGTCGTTGCCTTCTCGGTGGGCGAGGAGGAGCTGGCCGGCATCGACACCAAGCCGCTGGTCGGCCATCTCGCCGCATGGAACTATTTCATGTCGATCGATTCGCCGGAGAATGCCGACTTCATCAAGAAGTGGCAGGCCTTCACCAAGAACGCCAAGCGGGTCACCAACGATCCGATGGAGGCGCACTATATTGGCTTCAACATGTGGGTGAAGGGGGTCGAGAAGGCAGGCACGACCAATCCCGACGCAGTGATCGACGCCCTGATCGGCGTGGCCGTGCCCAATCTTTCCGGCGGCTACTCCGCGATGATGCCGAACCATCACATCACCAAGCCGGTACTGATCGGCGAGGTGCAGGCCAATGGCCAGTTCGACATCGTCTGGCAGACCGCCGGTCTGGTGGTCGGCGATGAATGGTCCGATTACCTGCCGGATTCGAAGAACCTGATCGCCGACTGGCGCAAGCCGCTCGGCTGCGGGAACTTCAATGTCGCGACCGGCAAGTGCGGCGGCAAGGACTAACCGCCCTTCAGGCAGAGTGAGCATACCGCCCGCCCGCCTGGGCGAGAGCCCGGTGGCCGGGCGGGATGTCACGCGGACATGAGCCCCCAGCGGAGCGTCATGCGCATGTCATACCCACGCCGGATCCTTGGCCAGCTCCTGCTCTGGATCAGTCTCTGCCTTTCCGGACAGGCCATCGCCGACGCCGCCTCTCTGGATCAGGCAATCCGCCGGCTGGGCCAGGGTGGTTTCGACGGCACCGAGAGGGCGATCGGGGAGCTGCTGGCAAGCGGCGATCCGCGGGTCGTGCCGATTCTCGAGGCGCTGGCCGCCGGATCGCTGCAGGTCCGCAAGGCGGACGGCGCCATCTTCATCGCCCGCCAGGAAGGCGGCGAGGCGCGCCTGATCGATCCGCTGACCGGGGAGGTGGTGGGCGCTGCAAGTCCGGGCGCGATGGAACGGGTCCGGCTGAACAACCGCCTGCGCCGGGTCATCGAGGCGGCGCGGGGCGCGCTTACTCTCCGGAGTCCCGATCCAGCCATTCGCCGTCAGGCGGCCGATGCACTGTTCCGACGCGCTGATCCGGACGCGCGTGTCGCGCTCGAGGCGGCGCTCGCGGCGGAAAAGGATCCGGCTATCGCGCGACGGATGCGCGAGGCGCTGGCGGTGCTCACGCTCGCAGGCGCAGCGGAGGAAGCGACGCGTCTCGAGGCCGTCGCGGTGCTCGCGCGACGTGGTGACCGCGAGTCGCTTGCTATTCTGGCACCGCTGGCGGCTCGCGGCGAAGGCGAGCTGGGCCGGGCGGCGGAGACGGCGCGGCAGGCGATCGAGCGCGAACTCCGGGCGTGGGAGATCGGCCAGAATGTCTGGTACGGCGTCTCGCTCGGCTCGGTGTTGTTGCTTGCGGCGATCGGCCTTGCCATCACTTTCGGCGTGATGGGCGTGATCAACATGGCCCATGGCGAGATGGTCATGATCGGCGCCTACACGACTTTCGTTGTGCAGGAAGTGATTCGCGCCCACATGCCCGCTCTCGCCGACTATTCCCTGGCCATGGCGCTGCCGCTCGCCTTCGCCGTCTCCGGCCTGCTCGGCATCGCCGTCGAGCGCGGCATCATCCGCTACCTTTATGGGCGTCCGCTGGAGACGCTGCTTGCCACCTGGGGCCTCTCGCTCGTGCTCCAGCAGGCCATCCGCTCGGCCTTCGGGCCGACCAACAAGGAGGTGGCAAATCCATCCTGGATGAGCGGCGCCTTCGAAATCGGGCATCTTGCGATCAACTGGAACCGCCTGTGGATCGTGCTGTTCGCGCTCTCACTGTTCGCGTTGCTCATGACCCTGCTGCGCCGCAGCGCCTTCGGCCTGCAGATGCGGGCCGTGACGCAGAACCGGGCCATGGCGGGT
>JAHCJQ010000105.1 GCA_026126215.1 Alphaproteobacteria bacterium | reverse complement strand
TTCTGCACGGCTTCCTCCATGGCGATCAGGACGATCTCCTTGTCGATCACCTTCTCGCGCGCCACCGCGTCGGCGACCTGCAGAAGTTCCAGGCGGTTCAGGCTCGTTACCGGTTCCATCGTCTCCGCTCGCACTTGTGTCGATTCCCTAAGATGACCCTGTCTTCAGTTGCGGCCCTTCATGGCCAGCGCGATCAGCTCGTCCGTCAGCACGAGCTTGGCCTGGCCGATTTCCGGCAGCGGAATGGCGACCTCGCCAGTCTCCGTCGCCAGCCGCACCTCTTCGTCCTGCAGCCCGACCAGCCGGCCGCGGAAGCGCTTGCGCCCCTCGATCGGCTGGCGCGTCTCCAGGCGCACCTCGAAGCCCCTGAAGCGTTCGTAATCGGCCGGCCGTACCAGGGGCCGGTCAATCCCGGGCGAGGAGACTTCCAGACGGTAAGGGCCGCTGATCGGATCCTCCACGTCCAGCAGCGCCGATACGACGCGGCTGACCTCGGCACAGTCATCGACGCTCATGGAACCGTCCGGCCGCTCCGCCATCACCTGCAGGACCGGCCGCTGGCCGCCCATGAGGCGCACCCGCACAAGGTCAAATCCCATCGACTGCAGCGCCGGCTGGATCAGCTCGGCGACGCGCGACGTCGCGTCCATGGCTTTCCGCCTTCCGCCCGGAAACAAAAAAGTGGGCCGCTGGCCCACTCTCGAAACCACTCGACCCAAGATCGAGCCAGCAATGTGCGCTAGCTTTTAAAGCCGAATGTGCCCGCCTGGCAAGGGGAATCTTCCCCTCACGCACCCGGCTTTCGGCGAAAACGGAAGTAATGGCAGGGACTTCCCCGCCCCAGGGCCTTGCCCTCGTAGCGCGTCGCCGGCTCGCCCGGCGGGCGCTCCTTCCAGTCGGCCGCGCGCTCCGCCAGCCAGTCCAAGGCGGGCTCGCGCAGGGCATTGGCCAGCATCCAGCGGCCGCATTCCATGTGGTCGGTCGCCACCTGCAGCAGCCCGCCGGGCCGCAGCAGCCGGGCGATCAGGCGGAGATTGCCAGCATCCAGAAAGCGCCGGCGGTGATGGCGCTTCTTCGGCCAGGGATCGGGAAAGAGCAGATAGACCCGCTCGAGCGCGCCATCGGGCAGGCGTTCGAGGAGGGGCCTCGCATCGTCGTCGAGAATGCGCACGTTGGCGAGGCCGCGGCGGGCAATCTCGCCGAGCGCTGCGGAGACGCCGTTGACGAAGGGCTCGCAACCGATGAAGCCCACATCCGGATGGGTGGCGGCGAGTTCCGCCATGTGCTCGCCGCTGCCGAAGCCGATCTCGAGCCAGATCTCGCGCGGCGGCGTCGGAAACAGCGCGGCCGGATCGAGCGCTCCCGCCTCCGGCAGGACGATGCGAACCCGCTCCAGCATGTCCGCGAGCAGCGCCCGCCGCGCCGGGCGCAGGCGGTGGCCCTGCCTTCGCCCATAGAGCCTCCGGCGCGCCGGCCCGCCGGTGGCGTTCTCCGGCACGCCCGCTAGCGGGCGCCGAAGGCGGCGCGCAGTTCGTCCACCAGGTCGAGGCGCTCCCAGGAGAAGCCGCCATCGGCGTCGGGCTCGCGGCCGAAATGGCCATAGGCGGCGGTGCGGGCGTAGATCGGCCGGTTCAGCCCCAGATGCTCGCGGATGCCGCGCGGGCTGAGATTCATGACATCCATCAGCGTCCGCTCGAGCTTCGCCTCGTCCACCTGGCCGGTGCCGTGCAGGTCGACATAGAGCGAGAGCGGCTTGGAAACGCCGATGGCGTAGGAAACCTGGATCGTGCAGCGGTCGGCGAGCCCGGCGGCGACCACGTTCTTCGCCAGGTAGCGGCAGGCATAGGCCGCGGAGCGGTCGACCTTGGTCGGGTCCTTGCCCGAAAAAGCGCCGCCGCCATGGGGCGCCGCGCCGCCATAGGTATCGACGATGATCTTGCGCCCGGTCAGGCCGGCATCGCCGTCCGGGCCGCCGATCACGAACTTGCCGGTCGGATTGACGTAGAATTCCTGCTCCGGGCACATCCAGCCATCCGGCAGGGTGGCGAGGACGTAGGGACGCACCATCTCGCGCACCTCGTCCTGGGACAAACCTTCCTGGTGCTGGGTGGAGACCACGACCGAGGTGGCCCGCACCGGCTTGCCGTCCTCGTACTGCAGCGTCACCTGGCTCTTGGAATCAGGGCCGAAACCCTTCGCCTTGCCGCTATGCCGGTCGGCCGCCATGCGGCGCAGGATGGCGTGGGCGTAATGGATCGGCGCCGGCATGAGCTGGTCGGTTTCGCGCACCGCATAGCCGAACATGATGCCCTGGTCGCCGGCACCCTCGTCCTTATTGCCGGCGGCATCGACGCCGCGCGCGATATCCGCCGACTGCGCATGCAGATGCACCTGCACGAGCGCGTTCTTCCAGTGAAAGCCCGCCTGCTCGTAGCCGATCTCGCGCACCGCCTCGCGCGCCACCTGCTCAATGCGCTCGGCCGTGATCGAGGCGGGACCACGCACTTCGCCGGCCAGCACGATCAGGTTGGTGGTGGTCAGGGTCTCGCAGGCGACGCGGGCGTAAGGGTCGGCAGCGAGGAAGGTATCGACCACCGCATCGGAGATGCGGTCGCAAACCTTGTCCGGATGACCCTCCGAGACCGACTCGCTGGTGAAAAGGTAATTCTTGCGCGCCACGCGAAACCTCCTGACGGATGCCAGCCATGCCATTCGGGGGACCGCCGCGCGCTGACAAGCGGGACGGGGTGCGAATTCGGGGACTTTTGACAATCTTTGCGCAGGCGGTCAAGTCCGACCGCCGGACCTCGCCGCATCGCCATGCAGGTCAGCCCGCCGCGCACGGCATGTTGAAAGGCGCACCCGTGGTTCGCTATCCTCAGGCTTCAGATAGGCAGACGAATGCAGCCGAGCACCCGCCTCCTGGCGACCACCCCGACCCACTCGATCCAGGGCTTCAGCCCCGATGAAACCGTGGTCATGTCCCGCTATCCGGCGGAATTCCTGCTCTGGCACCGCGACGGCTATCCCGGCCTGACGCTGGCGCTGCTGCACTGGCTGGAAGCGCGGCAGGCCGCCAGGACGGGATTGCCGCTGCTTGCCGATCTCGCCCAGCTGCTCGCCGGCCCGACCGGAGATTTCGTCAACCTGATCGACGTGTCGGCGGCGGACCCGATGCATTACCGTGTCCGCCGCACCGCCCGCGCGCAGCGTATCCGCCAGGTCTTCCAGGACGATTACGTCGATCTGCGCGACCTGCCGCCGCTCTACCGCGACCACCAGCTCATGTCCATATTCAGCGCCAAGGGCTTCGCCGAACCTTCCTTCCGCTGCATCCAGCGCACCCATGGCGACGGTTTCATCAGCCTCACGCAGGCCGAGAACTATGTCAGCCTGCTGCTACCCTGCGTCTCGAGGGATGGCCTGCGGATGCCGGACCGGATGCTGTCGGTGTTCGACTGGCTGCATCATCCCGAAGCGCCGCCAGTCGGGCCGCAAACAGATCGTAGGCCTGGGCCTTTCCCGAAGGTGGGTAGAATTCATCGATGAAGGGGATCTGCTCGTCGTAGAGCAGGTTCTGGCGAAAGCGCGCGAGCCGGGTCGGATCGCCCCTTCGCACCATGGCGACGCGCCAGTCCGCTTCCAGGTTGCGCTGCGCCAGGTCGGCCAGCAGGGCAAGCAGGTGGGCGGTGATCGGCCCGCCGCGATGCTCCGGCGCGATCCAGTAGCCGCCATCGAAGGCGATGCGTCCGCGGATCCCGGCAAGGCGCGGATCGGCGGCAAGGCCGATCGGCCGGCTCGGCACCCGCGGCGGGCGGTCCCACCACAGGCGCCAGGAACGGGCGAGCGCCGGAAAGTCGGCAGTCTCGAACAGCCGGGTGCAAACGAGGCCCGCCAGGCGCCCTTGGCGCATGACCTCGATCCAGAAGAAATTATCCGGCCCGACCGCCGAATGCTCCGGATCGTACATCGGCGAGATCGAGAGCGGCCCGGCCTCGCCCCGGTCGGCCATCACTTCCCGCATGCGCGCCAGCCAGCCGCCGGCATCGTGACGATAGGTAAGGACGGTTCCCTGCCGCTCGAGCGCGGCGTAGTTGCGCGCGATGCGCTGGTTGAGTTCGTGCAAGTTCGGCATCTGTGACCCTCCAGGTATGGATCGCGGACATAGCCCGCCTCGGGGCCCGCCTCGTGGTCCGCGCCGCAATTCTATACCTGTGGTCGTTCTTGTGGAGCCGTCCTCGCGCTATGGCTGAATTGCGCTGGCGGCTCAGATTTGGTCCGCCGCCCCGGCAATGGCCTTGATCATGTCGAAGATCCGCTTGCGAACCGAAGGGTCGGGGATGCGGTAGTAGGCCCGCACCATCTCAAGCGTTTCCCGCTTGATGACCGGATCGTGGCCGAACGGCTCGGCCTCCTCTTCCAGGCCCTCCACCGCGCCGCCGGACAGCGGAAGACCGCCCTCCTCCGCCATATCGTCGAAGAAGAAGGCGGGCGGCACGTCGAGAATGCGCGCGAACTGGTAGAGACGGCTGGCGCCGATACGGTTGGCGCCCTTCTCATACTTCTGGATCTGCTGGAAGGTCAGGCCCACCGCCTCGCCGAGTTTCTCCTGACTCATGCCAAGCAGGGTGCGACGCAAGCGCAGACGGCTTCCGACATGCATGTCGACCGGATTTCGCCTTTCAGCCACGCATCGTGTCCTGTTTGGTGCGACAGAGGCGGCATCTCATGCCTGCATACGGTTGTATGCGGCGGCCCGACAAGGGTCAACCGCAAAGCCGGCCTCACGCCCGCGTCCGGCCCGACGACAGAGCGATTGCCGCGCCCAGCATCAGCGCCAGCAGCACGCCATAGACGGCGAGGCCGTGCCGCGCCTGGAATGGCGGCTCCGTCAGCGCTTGCGGCAGGCCGCCATCGAGCACGCCCACCTCGTTCAGGCCAAGGCTCCCGCGCACCCGCCCATGCGCATCGACGATTGCCGAAATGCCGTTGTTCGCGGCGCGCACCAGCGGCAGGCCCTGCTCGACCGCACGGAAACGTGAAGCGACGAAATGCTGGAACGGCCCCGAGGAATAACCGAACCAGGCATCGTTGGTGACGTTGAGCAGCCAGCCCGGACGCGGCGCGCCGGGGCGCAGGATCTCGTCTGGAAAGATTGCCTCGTAGCAGATCAGCACCCGCGCCGGCGGCAGGCCCGGGATCTCGATCAGGCCGCTGCCGGTCCCGGCGGAGAAATCCACCTGGCCGTGGGTCAGCTTGTCGAGCCCGATGCGGGAGAGCAGGTTGCGCAGCGGCAGATATTCGCCGAAAGGCACCAGGTGCTGCTTGTCGTAGGTGCCGACCACGCCTTCGCCGCGGATCGCCAGCAGCGAATTCCAGATCCGGAGTGGCTGCTCCGGCGGCGTCCGCCGCACGGTGCCGGTGAGCAGCAGGCGCTCGCGCCCGGCGAGGCGGCGCAGCAGTTCGAGTCGCGCCGGCTCGTGCTCGATGAAATAGGCAACCGCCGATTCCGGCCAGACCCACACATTCACCCGGTCCAGCCCGGGCCCGCTGGAGAGTTCGAGATGGCGCAGCAGATTGCGCGCGCGCTCCTCCTCCACCCATTTCAGGTTCTGCGGGATGCTGGCCTGCACCAGCCTGAGACCGATACCGGGCACCGTCTCGTTGCCGGCCCCCGCCAGGCGGACCAGCCCGAAGCCGACCCAGCCGACCAGCATCAACGCCAGCGCCGCAAGCAGCGCATCGGCGCCACGATGACCCGCCGCCCGTTCCGGCAGGAGCGCCGGCGCGGCGGCAAGCGCCAAGGTGAGCAGGCTCAGACCAAAGGCGCCTGCCAGCGCCGCCGGCTGCATCATCACGTCGGAGAAGCCGAAGACATAAGCGGAGAGGTTCCAGGGAAAGCCAGTGAACAGCTGGCCACGCAGCCATTCCGCCAGGCTCCAGGCGATGGCAAGCACCAGCACCCGCCCCGGGCCGCGCCAGAGCAGGGCGCGGGCCAGGGTGAGGAGCGCCGCCGGAACCAGCGCGAGGCCGGCAGGCAGGCCGAGGACCGGAAGCGGCACCAGCCAGCCGAAGCGTCCGGCATCGACGAAGAACGAGATGCCGGTCCAGTAGAAGCCGGCAACGAAATGGCCCCAGGCGAAGAACCAGGCAATCGCAAAGACCTCGCGCCGGCGCGCTGCACCGTCGAGCAGCCAGACGAGGCCGGAGAAGGCCACGGCGAGAAACGGCAGAAGATAGAGCGGCGCATGGGCCAGCGCGCCGGCGAAGCCGAGCGCGAAAGCGAGCGCCAGCCGAGATCGCCCGCCGAGACCGGCCAGGCGCGCGGCGAGCCGGCCGCCGGCGTCGCCGGCCGGGGCCGCTTCTCCAGGCGGCTTCTGTCGCGGACGGGCGCGCATGTCCTTAGCCGGCCTCGACCTCGTCCTGACGCAGCCTGCGGATGCGCACGCGCTTGACCCGGCGCGGATCGGCGTCCGTCACCTCGAACTCGACGCCGGCCGGGTGCCGAATCAGCTCGCCCCGCACCGGCAGGCGGCCGATCAGGGCATAGATCAGTCCGGCCAGGGTCTCGATCTCCTCGCGCTCCTCGTCGTCGATCAGGGTCAGGCCGAGCTTCTCCTCCAGCAATTCGAGCGGCGCGCGGCCGTCCGCCTCGAACAGGCCGTCGGCACGCAGGGTCACCGGCTCCTGCTCGTCGATATCGTGCTCGTCCTCGATCTCGCCAACGATCTGCTCCATCAGGTCCTCGATGGTGGCCAGGCCGTCGATGCCGCCATACTCGTCCACCACCAGCGCCATGTGGATCCGCGTCGCCTGCATCTGCAGCAGCAGATCGAGCAGCGGCATGGATGGCGGCACGAACAGCACCTTGCGGACGATCGGCGCCAGCGAGAAGCCGCTTTCGGAGCCCCAGTAGCGGAACAGGTCCTTCACATGCAACATGCCGATCACATCGTCGAGCGTGCCGCGAAAGACCGGCAGACGCGAATGGCCGGCCTCGCGCACCGCCTCGATCACCTCCGGCAGCGGCGTCGCCGCCTCGATGGCGATGATATCGGCGCGCGGCACCATCACGTCGTCGACCTTGAGTTCGCCGAAGCGGATGATGTTCATCAGCATCCGCCGCTCCTGCGGCTCGAAGGGGAGCTGTGCCTCGCGCCGCTCCTCCAGCGCCTCGGCGAGATCCTCGGAAAGCTCCGCGTTCGGATCGGGCCCGAGCCCGAGACTGCGCTTCAGCTCGCGCAGGAAAAGGCTGAATCGCCCGCCTCCGCCATTGCCGCCGCCTTGCTCACCTTCGCTTTCCGCCATCGGCTTCAGTCATCCTCCTCGGCTTCCAGATAGGGATCGGCGATGCCGAGCCGGCGCAGGATCCGCGTCTCGAGCGATTCCATGACACCGGCCTCGGCCGCCGTCTCGTGGTCGTGGCCCGCCAGGTGCAGCACGCCATGCACCACCAGATGCTGGAAATGGTCGGCCGGCTTCTTGCCCTGCAAGCGCGCCTCCCGCCGCACCGTCTCCAGCGCCAGCACCACATCGCCAAGCACCAGCGGCGCGCCGCGCGGCGCCGGCGCGCCGGCGGGAAAGGCCAGCACGTTGGTCGGGCGGTCCTTGGCCCGCCAGCGCCGGTTCAGCGCCCGCACCCGCCGGTCGTCGCTGAGCAGCAGCGAGACCTCGATGCGCTTGGCGGTCCGCAGCCCCGACGCGGCCAGCGCCGCCCTGCCGGCGCGACGCGCCAGGCGCGCTGCCTGCGGCAGGAAATCCGCCCAGCCCGCCGCTTCCACCGCGACGCTGATCGCAGGCGGCGGTCTCACCGCTCCCGCCCTCCTTCCTCCTTCCGGCGCAGCTCGAGCTGGCGGTCGCGCTCCGCATAGGCGCGCACCACGCGCGTCACCAGAGGGTGGCGTACCACGTCGGCATCGCCGAAGCGCACCACCGACACGCCGGACACGCCTTCGAGCACGCCAAGCGCGTCGCGCAAGCCCGAGGGCATGCCGATCGGCAGGTCGACCTGCGAGAGATCGCCCGTCACCGCCATGCGCGAGTTCTCGCCGAGGCGGGTCAACAGCATCTTCATCTGCACGGGCGTGGTGTTCTGCGCCTCGTCCAGGATCACGTAGGCATTTGCGAGGGTGCGCCCGCGCATGAAGGCAAGCGGCGCCACCTCGATCTCGCCGCTGGCCAGACGCTTCTGCACCTGTTCCCCCGGCAGCATGTCGTAGAGCGCGTCGTAGAGCGGGCGCAGGTAGGGATCGACCTTCTCGCGCATGTCGCCCGGCAGGAAGCCGAGGCGCTCGCCCGCCTCCACCGCCGGGCGCGAAAGGATGATGCGGTCGACCCGTCCCGACAGCAGGTCGGCCACCGCCACCGCGACCGCCAGATAGGTCTTTCCGGTTCCGGCCGGGCCGAGGCCGAAGACCAGTTCGTGCTTCTGGAGCTCCTCGATATAGCGCGCCTGCATGAGCGAGCGCGGCTGGATCCGCCGCTTGGCCGTGCCGACGACCCGCGCCTCGCCGCCCGGCGCGGGCCCGCCCGCCGCCGCGTAGCGGATGACGCCGTCGATATCGCCCTGCGTCAGTTCGTGTCCGCCCTGGACCATGCGCTGGAGCTCGCGCAGCACGGTTTCCGCCTGCGCGCGCGCATCCGGATCGCCGGCGATCGCGATGCGATTGCCGCGCGGGCGGAGCGAGACGTTGAGCTTCTGCTCGATGCGCGCCAGGTTGCGGTCATGCTCGCCGCAGACCGCGAGAACGGCGCGGTTGTCCGCCAGGTCGATGACGAGAGATGGAGGTTCCTCAGGCGGCATCGGCCTGACCATCGAGCGGACGCGCGCCGAGCGAGGAGGCGCTCGCCCGTTCGATCCGCACATCGAGAATACGGCCCAGCGCCTGCCCGGACAGGGGCGCATGCACCGCCTGCATGTAGGGGCTTCGCCCGGCGAGCTGGCCCGGCCGGCTGCCCGGCCGGTCGAAGAGCACCGCCATGGTGCGCCCCGTGCAGGCCTCGTTGAAGGCCCGCTGGTCGCGCAGCAGCGCAGCCTGCAGTTCGGCAAGGCGCTCGGCCTTGACCGCGTCCGGCACCTGGGCGTCCTGGATTGCCGCCGCCGGCGTGCCCGGGCGGGGCGAGTATTTGAAGGAATAGGCCTGGGCGAACCGCACCGCCTCGACCAGGCGCATCGTATCGCGGAAATCGGCGTCGCTCTCGCCGGGAAAGCCCACGATGAAGTCCGAGGA
>JAHCJQ010000104.1 GCA_026126215.1 Alphaproteobacteria bacterium | reverse complement strand
GGAGCCTCGGCGTCACCTCCGTCTATGTCACGCACGACCAGGTTGAGGCGATGACGCTTGCCGACCGGCTGATCGTGATGAATGCCGGCGTCGCCGAGCAGATCGGCGCGCCAAAGGAGGTCTACGAGCGTCCCGCCACCACCTATGTGGCAGGTTTCATCGGCTCGCCCTCGATGAATTTCCTTGCCGTTTCGGTGGCCGACGAGGGCCGGGCGATCATGCTGCCCTCCGGAGAGAAGCTGATGCTTGCCCATGCCACCATGCCGCAGCTCAACGGCTCGCGCGTGACGCTCGGCATCCGGCCGGAGCATCTCGCAGTGGCGGGCGAGGCGGCGCCGGACTGTTTCCATTTCCAGATCGACGTGGTCGAGGAGCTGGGCGCCGATACGCTGGCGCACGGGCTGATGGGCGAGGGCGACCTGGTGGTGCGCCTGCCCGGCCATGTTCCGGTGAAGGCCGGGGAGAAGCTCATCCTCCGGCCCGACCCGGAGCAGGTGCATCTGTTCGATGGCGGGAGCGGCAAGCGCCTCTGAGCCGCAACCGGCGGCGCGTCCCGTGCTGCTCGGGAGTTACAACATTCATTTCGGCGTCGGGCAGGATGGCGCGCACGATCTGGCGCGGATCGCCGCGACCCTGGCTGCGGCCGACATCGCCTGTCTGCAGGAGGTGACCCAGGGCTGGGCGCCGCTCGGCCATGCCGACCAGGCGCTGGCACTGGCCAGGCGGCTCGGGCGGCATCATGTCTTCGGCGCCGGGCTCGATCTCGATGGCGACGAGGTCGGGGCGGATGGCCGGATCCGCCATCGACGGCGCACTTTCGGCAACATGGTGCTGAGCCGCTGGCCGATCCGCTCCTCCCGCACCCTGCTGTTGCCCAAGCGGAGCGAGCCCAGCCTGTTCGACCTGCAGCGCTCCGTGACGGAAGCGGTGATCGAGGCGCCGGGCGAGGCCTTGCGTGTCTATTCGGTCCATCTCAGCCATGTTTCCTCGCGCCAGCGCGCGCCGCAGATCGAGGCGCTTCTCGCCTGGCTGGCAGATGCGCCGCGCCACGGCGCGCCCTGGGACCATGAGCATCCGACGCTTCGCCAGCTTGGCGTCGGCACGGTGTCGATGCCGGCTTCGGCCATCGTGATGGGCGATTTCAACGCCTGTCCGGACGACCCGGGCTACCGCCGCATGATCGAGGCTGCGCTCCGCGATGCCTGGACCCTGGCCGGCAACGAGCCGATGGCGGGGCGGACCTTCATGGATGGCGCGCAGCCCGGCCGGCGCATCGACCACTGCTTCCTCACCCCTGACCTCGGCGCCCGCGTGCGGCGCGCCTGGATCGACCGTGGCGCCGCCGGTTCGGACCATTATCCGCTGTTCGTCGAGTTGGCAGAGGCGTGATGGCGGCTCAGCGCCGCCACTTCACCACATGGTCCTCCAGCGCGCCGGCCTCCGCCTCGCCGATCGCGCGGCCACGCACCGAGATGCCGGCCCGGTGCACGCTCTCCGGATCGCCGGAGACGAGCGGGTGCCACCAGCGCAGCGGCTTGCCCTCGGCAAGCAGCCGGTAGGCGCAGGTCGCGGGCAGCCATTTCAGGCCGGCGATGCGCGCCGGCGTCAGGCGGATGCAGTCCGGCACCTGGCGCCGGCGGTTGCGGTAATCGGTGCAGCGGCAGCTCGCGAGGTCGAGCAGCCGGCAGGCGACGTTGGTCGTCTCGATCTCGCCGGTATCCACATATTCGAGCTTGTGCAGGCAGCATTTGCCGCAGCCGTCGCAGAGCTGTTCCCACTCCGTCCGGCTCATCTCGGCCAGCGTCTTGCGGCGCCAGAAAGGCAGCAGCTCCTGGGCCGGCTTCCTGCGCTCCCGTTCAGCCATGGGCGCGGATGAAATCGCGAACCCGGGGCGCGATCTCCCGGCGCCATTTCGAGCCGTTGAAGACGCCATAATGCCCGACGCCCTTCTGCTCGTAATGGGACTTGGCTGCGGCGGGAAGGTTGACCAGCAGATCATGCGCGGCCCGGGTCTGGCCGAGGCCGGAAATGTCGTCCAGTTCGCCCTCGACGGTCATCAGCGCGGTGCGCGTGATCGCCGCCGGGTCGATGCGCCGGCCGCGCGAGATCCATTCGCCTTTCGGCAGGAGGTGTTTCTGGAACACCACCTCGACCGTCTGCAGGTAGTAATCCGCCGGCAGGTCCATGACCGCGCGATATTCCTCGTAGAAGGTGCGGTGCTGCGCCGCGCTGTCGCCATCGCCGCGGATCAGGTTGCGATAGAGCCGCAGATGCGCGCCCACATGCCGGTCCAGGTTCATCGTCATGAAGCCAGTGAGCTGCAGGAAGCCTGGATAGACCCGGCGCATGAAGCCCGGATACTGCATCGGCACCCTGGTGATCACCGCATGCTCGAACCACTCGATGGAGCGTTCCGTTGCGAGGCGGTTGGGCACCGTCGGGCTGCGCCGCGTGTCGATCGGCCCGCCCATCAGGGTCATGGTGGCGGGCCGCGCCGGATCGCCGGCATCGGACATCAGCGAGACCGCGGCCAGCACCGGGACCGAAGGCTGGCAGACCGCCATGACATGGGTGCCGGGGCCCAGATGGCGCAGGAAGTCCGTCACGTAGTCGATATAGTCGTCGAGATCGAAATGGCCCTCGCGCATCGGGACCAGCCGCGCGTCGCGCCAGTCGGTGATGTAGACATCGTGGTCCGGCAGCATGGCGGCCACGGTGCCGCGCAGCAGCGTCGCGAAATGCCCGGAAAGCGGCGCCACGATCAGCAGCCGCGGATCCTCCCGCCCACAGTCGCGATGGAAGCGCTTGAGCTGGCAGAAAGGCCGGCGCAGCACCACTTCCTCGTGCACGGCGACCCGCCGTCCGTCCGCGAGCCTGGTTTCCGACAGGCCGAAGGCCGGCTTGCCATAAGGCCGCGTGGAATGCTCGAACACATGGCAGGCGGCAGAGATGGCACGGCCGGCATGGGTATAGGCGAGCGGATTGTAGGGATTGCTGAAAACGTGCTGGGACGCTTCGGCGGCCAGGCGGAACGGGGTGATGGCGCCCTGGGCCATTTCGTGAAAGTGATACAGCATCTGTGCCAACGCCCTCGATTGCGAATTCAGGACCACAGCACCCCCGCTTGCTGCACCGCGTCAAAACGTAACATGCGCGCGCTCTCCCGATGGTAAAGATTTCGCGGCCGCAAAGTCAGCGGCTGCACACTATATCTAGATATTTCGCTGGAGCGCAACGCAACTGGCAGTTTGTTACAGCAGGGGGCGTATTCCCGCAACAATCTTCTCGGGTGCCACGCCGGAGGAAAAATGAGCGCGGTAGCGGCCCTCGCCATCCATCAGATAGACGAAAGCCGAATGGTCCATCGTGTATTCGCTTTCGGTATTGGGCAGGCGGGCCTTGGCATAATAAACGCGGTAGGCGCGCGCGACGGCGGCGATCTCCTCCGGCGTCCCGGTCAAGCCGACGAAGCTTGGATGGAAGTTGCTGAGATAGTCGGCAAGCGCCGGCGGATCGTCGCGGTCGGGATCGACGGTGATGAAGATCGGCTGCACCCGCGCCGCCTGGGGCCCAAGTTCGTCGAGCGCCACCGAGATGGTCTGCAACTCGGTCGGGCAGATGTCCGGGCAGTAGGTGAAGCCGAAGAAGACCAGCAGCAGCTTGCCGCGGAAATCCTGGTCGCTCACCCGCCGGCCGTTGTGATCGGTCAGGCTGAAGGGGCCGCCGATCGCCGCCCGGCCGCTCTCCCCCTCCGCACGCTCGAGGGTGGCGAGCCGGTAGCCGAGCACGACGACCAGCGCCGCCAGCGCCGCCATTGCCACCACCAGGCCGCGCATCAGTCCTTTCCGCATGTCCTGTCCGGTCCCCGCTAGCGTCTCTGCAAATCCTTCAGGAAAGATAGGCATTCGCCAGCGCCAGGGCGATGGCGCCGCCGCAGAGCGGCCATGCAACAATGGGCCGGCAGGCTCGGCGCAGCAATCCGCCGGACGGCTGGAGGCCGAAGGCATGAACCAGGGCGAGGATGCTGCCGGCCAGCAACAGGGCGAGGATCGCACGCAGCGGCAGGCCGGCCGCCTCCGCGCGCAGCGCCGGCAAGCGCCAGACGAGCGCCAGTGCGACAAGCGCGAGGGTGAAGGAGAGCAGCCGTTCGACTATCATGGCCGCCATCGGCCGTGCGGACAGGGGGCATTGCTGGCATGAGATTCTTCTGGACATTGCTTGCATTGGCGCTGGCCTGGCAGTGTCTTCTGGCGTCGGCCCGCGCGCAGGTCGACCTGCTGCCTTCCGATGCGCTGCTGAGCGCCGTGCGTGGCGGCGATCTGGCGGGCACGCGCGAGGCGCTGGTCAAGGGCTCGGCGGTGAATGGCCGCGATGGCGAAGGCACGCCGATGCTGGTCCTGGCGGCGCAGTTCGGTCATCTGGAGATCGTCAATCTCCTGATCGGTCGCGGCGCCGTGGTCGATGCGGTCGACCGTTACGGCAACACCGCGCTGCTGGTCGCCGCCTCGCGCGGCGACGTCACCCTGGCCACGGACCTGCTCGAGCGCGGCGCCAACGTCAACCGCGACAACAAGGCGGGGGAGACCGCGCTCATGCGCGCCGCGCGGGCCGGCTCGCTCCCCATGGTCGACCTCCTGCTCAGGCATGGCGCCGCCGTCAACAAGCGGGACTATACCGGACGATCGGCGCTCGACTACGCGCGACGCGCCAATCGCGGCGCCATCATCCGCCGCCTGAGCGAGATGGGCGCGCGCTGACCCCCGTTTCAGCGTATCTCGGCGCGCTGGAGCGACTGCTGCAGCGGCGCGGCGTGCGGCGCCTCGAACCGGCGCAGCAGCACGACCTGCCGCGCACTGGCCGGCTGCCCGTAATAAGCCTGCATCATGCTCTCGCGTGCCTTGATGATGGCCCCGTCGAGCGACACGCCGCCAAAGAGGCCCTTGGTGCGCGCGAAGCTGTAAATGTCGGCATTCAGGTTGGTGGTGGTGGAGGCGCCCATGCCCTTGCCGATCGGCCCGACGGCGATCGAGGCATCGGCGCCGAGCTTGACCTGGTGCTCGATCACCGCATTGAGCGCCCGGTCGCTCATGATGAGCAGCATGACCTCCGAGGCTTCGGCGCCGGCCTGGAAGCCGATGGAGGCGGCGCCCATCGTGAAGAAGGCGGGCGCCGTCCAGGCGCCGGTCTTGCCATCGCGCCCGAGCAGCACGCCCGAGCCGCCCTCGGCGCCGAGGATGAAACCGGCCTTGAGGATCTGCGGGAAGACGAGAACGCCGCGGGCCTGCGCCAGCAGCTTGCGCATTTCCTCCATGTCCGCCTGGGCGGTGAAGGCATCGACCGTTGCCTTCGCCTTCTCGACCAGGATCTGCTCCTCGGTGACGCTCTGTGCCCGTGCTGCGCCGGACGGCGGAAAGATCAGCGCAAGCGAAACCAGTGCGGCGCTCGCCATCTGCAGCAGGGTGCCCATGCGTTCCTCCCTTTGCCAGTCGCAGGTCTAGTAAATACAGCGCCGACAATACTACTAGCAATAGTATGTTGACGTATTCCAAGAGTTTCCTCCCGGAATTTGCCGGAATGATGGCATGACCGCCCTGCCGCTGGCCCCGGACATTGAAAGTGCCGCGCGCAGCGCCTAGTTTCCCGCCATGGCAAGGGACAGACCCGGTTCGGATGCAAGGCCGTGGCACCACACGGCGCGTGGCTTCCGCAATCCGCCGGGCAGCCCGGTCCATCCGGTGGATGCGCGGGAATACTGGCGCTTCGTCTGGCGGCGCATCCTCCGCGCGCAGGCCGCCCCGATCGCCCCGGACGGCCATGTCCTGGAACAGGCGGAGGTGGCGCGCGGCCTCGGCCTGCATGCCGTCCGCGATGCCCTGACCTGGCTCGGCCATGCGAGCTTCCTGCTCACGCTCGGCGGGAAGCGGGTGCTGCTCGATCCCTATCTCGGCGAATTCGCCTCGCCGATGCGGGGTTTCGGGCCGCGCCGCTTCGTCGCGCCAGCCCTGGCGGCGGAGGCGCTGCCGCCGATCGACCTGATGATCGTCTCGCACAATCACTTCGATCATCTCTGTGCGCCGACGGTCGAATCCTTTCCGCACAAGGCCCGCTGCCATGTGGTGGTGCCGCTCGGCCTCGGGCGCTTCTTCCGCCGGCGCGGCTACGGCCGGGTGAGCGAGCTGGACTGGCATCAGCACCATGAACTCGAGGGCCTGCGCGTCACCGCCCTGCCGGCGGTGCACTGGTCCAGACGGGGCATGTTCGATCGCAACCGCACGCTCTGGGCCTCCTTCGCCATCGAGGGCGCGGGGCGCAAGGTATGGTTCGCCGGCGATACCGGCTATGGCGAGGTGTTTGGCGAGTTGGGCCGCCGCTATGGCCCCTTCGACGCGGCGCTGCTGCCGATCGGCGCCTACGAGCCGCGCCCGATCATGCGCCGGCACCATGCAACGCCGGAGGAAGCGGTGCGGATCGGCCGCGAGATGGGCGCGCGCACCCTGGTGGCAATGCATTGGGGCACCATCGTGCTCACCGACGAGGACCCTTTCGAGCCGCCGGAGCGCTTCCGCGCCGCCGCCGCTGCCCAGGGCGTGCCGGAAGCGGCAGCGTGGGTCATGCGAATCGGCGAGACGCGGCCACTCGGGCCGGTCTGGCCCGCCAATGCCTGACACCGGGCTTTTTCAGCTCAGTGCGCGGCCCTATTCGCCCATCTGCAGAAGCTGCCCGCGCTGGCGGGCGATGCGGAAATAGGCCATGAAGGCGCCGGTGCCGACCAGCATGTAGAGGCAGTTCAGCGCCGCCGCCCGCAGCATCAGGTCGAAGCGCACCACGCCATCGATCAGGACCGCGCGCATGCCCTCGAACACATGAGCGGCCGGCAGCGACCAGGCGAGCGGCTGCAGCCAATCGGGAAGCGTGGCGACCGGATAGTAGATGCCGCTTATCGGCGCCAGCGCGAAGATGGCGGCCCAGGCCAGGCTCTCCGCCCCCTGTCCGTAGCGCAGCACCAGTCCACATATCAGCAGCCCGATGGCCCAGCCCATGACGATCAGGTTGAAGAAGAACGCGACCAGCGACAGGCCGAGCGAGAGCACGTTGTAGCCGAAGAACCAGCCGGCCAGTACCGTCGCCGGCAGCAGGCCGATCAGGGCACGGATCAGGCTCATCGCGAGCAGCGCCGCCACCATCTCTACGGGGCGCAGCGGACTGACGAACAGATGTCCGAGATTGCGTGCCCAGATATCCTCGAGGAAGGATATGGCGACGCCGAGCTGGCCGCGGAACAGCACGTCCCAGAGCAGCGCGCCGGACAGCAGGATGCCGAAGGCCTGCGCCACGTAGCTCGAACGGGTGGCGAGGAACTGCGTCATGAAGCCCCAGAGGATCATCTGCATGGTCGGCCAGTAGGCCAGTTCCATGATGCGCGGCCAGGAGCCGCGCAGCACGAACCAGTGCCGCAGGATCAGCGCGCCGACCCGGCGCGGGCTGAAGGGGACGAAGGCGCCTTGCGTCATGTCCGTCACCTCACTCGGCGGCGCGCGCTCGTCCGCGCGCGACATCGAGGAAAACATCCTCCATCGTGCTGCGCCCGTAACGGGCGAGCAGTTCGGCGGGCGAGCCGCGATCGACGATGCGACCCTGCTTCATCATCAGCACCTGCTGGCAGAGCCGCTCGACTTCCAGCATGTTGTGGGACGCGAGCAGGATGGTGGCGCCGCTCTCGCGCTGGTAGGCGCGGAGATAGTTGCGGACCCAGTCGGCCGTGTCCGGATCGAGCGAGGCGGTCGGCTCGTCGAGCATCAGGACCTGCGGCCGGTTGATCAGCGCCTTGGCCAGCGCCACGCGCGTCTTCTGTCCGGCGGAGAGCTGGCCGAACGGGCGTTCGACCAGCCCGGTCAGGTCGAGCGCCTCCGCCAGTTCCCCGATCCGGCGCGCCACCTGCGCGATGCCGTAGAGGTGGGCATAGACCACGAGATTTTCTCGCACGCTGAGCCGGTGCGGCAGATCGACATAGGGCGAGGAGAAGTTCATCCTCGGCAGCACCAGGTGGCGCTCGCGCAGCATGTCGTGGCCGAGCACGCGGATCGCGCCCGAACTTGGCAACAGGAGGCCGAGCAGCATGGAGATGGTGGTGGTCTTGCCGGCGCCGTTGCCGCCGAGCAGGGCCACCACCTGGCCTTCGGCGACGCTGAAATCGATGCCGTCGACCGCGCGCACGCTGCCGAAATGCTTGCTGAGGCCGATCGCCTCGATGACGGGTATCATGCCTCCACTATGCCGCGCCGGGCCAAGGCGCGCCAGCACCGGCCTTCAGGCCGGTGCGCGCGAATGCTAACCTCCACTCATGAGCGAATCGGGCGGCACGACGGAGGCAGCGGGCGGCACCGGCGGATTGCGGCTGCTGCCGGGCGCGGGCCGGGTCGGACGGCTCCGGCTGCGCACGCTGGTGACGATCCGCTGGATCGCGCTCGTCGGACAGGCGCTGGCGCTTCTGTTCGTGCATTTCGGCCTCGGTTTCCAGGTGCCCCTGACGCCGGCGCTGCTGATCGTCGCCTGCTACCTCGCCTTCAACCTGGCGATCTTTCTCATCTATCCCTCCGCGCACCGGCTCGACGATCGCAGCGCCGCGAGCCAGCTTGCCCTCGATGTGCTCCAGCTCGCCCTCCTGCTGTTCCTGACCGGGGGGCTCAAGAATCCGTTCGCGCTGCTGCTGCTGGTGCCGGTCACCATTTCCGCCACTATCCTCTCGCTTGTCTCCACCGTGGGTCTCGCGCTGCTGGTGCTGGCGCTTGTCACCCTGCTCGCCTTCCTACACCTGCCGCTGCCCTGGGGCGAGCCGGGGATCATGTTGCCGGACCTCTATGTTGCCGGCACCTGGACCGCGCTGGTGCTGGGCATGGGCTTCGTCGCGATCTATGCGTGGCAGGTGGCGGCCGAGGCGAGGCGCATGGCGGATGCGCTCGCCGCCACCCAGCTCGTGCTCGCGCGCGAGCAGCAGCTCTCCGCGCTCGGCGGGCTGGCGGCGGCGGCGGCACACGAACTGGGCACGCCGCTTGGCACCATTGTCCTGGTGGCGAAGGAATTGCTGCGCGAGCTGCCGCCGGGAAGCCCTTTCGTCGAGGATGTGCGCCTGCTCTCGAGCCAGGCCGAGCGCTGCCGGGAAATCCTGGCGCAACTCTCCCAGCGGCGTCCCGTGGAGGATCAGGCGGCGATCGCCCGCCTGCCGATCGGTGCGCTGGTCGAGGAA
>JAHCJQ010000103.1 GCA_026126215.1 Alphaproteobacteria bacterium | reverse complement strand
GCAGCGGCAGGCATTCGATGCCATCCTGCTCAAGGAAAGCGCCGTGCTTTCCGAGCGGCTGGAGACGCTGGCCGCGGAACTGCGCGCCGAGCCGGGCAGCCCCTGGCCGATGGCGGACATCTACGGCGAAGACCTGCTGAATTGCCTCGCCCGGCGGCTCGGCGATTCGGCGGCAAAGATCAAGCTCACCGTGACTGGCGCGCCGCTCTGGCTGCATGGCGATTCCCTGTCGCTGATGCTGGTGACGGAACGGCTGGTCCGCGAGCTGCATGCGCGCCATGGGATCGATGAGTTCGACGCCGAACTGCTGCTTGGCGACCGGCGCGTCTATCTCGATATCGGCTGGCGCGGCCAGCCGATTGCCGCCAAGGAACTGGACGGCTGGATCGACGAGAGGCTGGAGGAACTGCCGGGCGGGCTCAACATGCGCGACATCCTGGAGCGCCACGGCAGCGAAATCTGGAGCCAGGCCGGCCGGCATCCGGACAGCGCCGTGATCCGCATCCCGCTGATCCCGCCGCTGCGCGGACAATTCTCCCCGCCGGGCGAACGCCTGCCGCCGCGTCCGGAATTCTATGACTTCAGCCTGATGCGCGGTCATTCCGGCGATCTCGAACTGTCCAGACGGCGGCTCGACGAACTTACCTTCGTCGTCTTCGACACGGAAACCACCGGCCTCGATCCCGAGCGGGGAGACGAAATCGTTTCCATCGCCGGGGTGCGCGTCGTCAAGGGAAGGGTACTGACGGGCGAGACATTCGAGCGTCTGGTCAATCCGGGGCGGCCGATCCCCGCCGCCTCGACACGCTTTCATGGCCTCACCGATGCGCTTGTGGCGGCCAAGCCGCCGATCCAGGTGGTGCTGCCGCAGTTCATGGAATTCTGCGGCGACGCGGTGATCGTCGCGCATAATGCGCCCTTCGACCTCAAGTTCCTGCACCTGCATGAAGCCGAGGCGAACGTGAGCATCCGCAATGCCGCGCTCGACACGCTGCTGCTCTCGGCACTGCTCGATCCGCAGGAGGAGGATCATTCGCTCGACACGCTGCTGGAGCGCTATGACGTGCGCCTCGCCGGACGCCACACGGCACTGGGCGATGCCATGGCGACGGCAGAAATCCTGGTGAGGATGATCGCGCGCCTGCGCGACCGCGGCCTTGCTACCTTCGGCGACGTGCAAGCGGCGGCGAGCCCACTGGCACGCCTTCGCCGCGAGGCGGTGCCCGAGGCCACGGCACGGACAGGCCGCGCCGGGGGAAACAAATGAATCAGGAACCGCGACCGCTCGCGCCCTGGTCGGGCCGTCAGAACGGTCTCAACGAGAAGCTCGTCGCGATCTTCCTGCTTGCGCTCGCGCTGTTCAATCCGCCACTGCTCGCCGTCTTCGGTGTGCCGGCAAGCTTTCTCGGCCTGCCCATCCTTTACCTCTATCTCTTCGTTGCCTGGGCGGGCGTCATCCTCGCGCTGGCACTCGCCATGGAACGCACTCCGGACGAAACACCGGAGGATCGCGGTCCCGGCAACGCCGGACAGGCCGGAGGCTAGGCCGCCATGCTTCTGGAATGGACGGTCATCGGTGTCTCCTTCGCCTATCTCTGCCTGCTCTTCGCCATTGCCTACTATGGCGACAAGCGCGCCGACCAGGGGCGCAGCCTGATCAACAATCCTTATGTCTACGCCCTGTCCATCGCTGTCTACTGCACGTCATGGACATTCTATGGCAGTGTCGGCCGCGCCGCGTCGAGCGGCATCCACTTCCTGCCGATCTATCTCGGTCCGACGCTGATGGCCGTGGTCTGGTGGATCGTCCTGCGCAAGATGGTGCGCATATCGAAGGCGAATCGCATCACGTCGATCGCCGACTTCATCTCTTCGCGTTACGGCAAGAGCCAGCTTCTCGGCGGACTGGTCACCATCATCGCCGTGATCGGCATCATGCCTTATATCTCGCTGCAGCTCAAAGCCGTGTCCACCACCTTCACGGTTCTGCTCAGCCATCCAAACCTGCCGGTCGCCGGCCAGATCCAGTCGGCGCCAATCCTGACCGACACCGCCTTCTGGGTCGCCGTCCTGCTGGCCGCCTTCTCGATCCTGTTCGGCACGCGCCATATCGACGCTTCGGAGCATCATGAAGGCATGGTTGCCGCCATCGCTTTCGAATCGGTGGTCAAGCTGGTGGCGTTCGTCGCAGTCGGACTGCTGGTCACCTTCGGGCTGTTCGGCGGCTTCGGCGACCTTTTCAGCCGGGCCGCGGAGGACCCACGCCTGCTGGCGCTGCTCGAAGTAGGCGATGCTGGCCGCTTCGGCGACTGGATCGCGCTCACGCTGCTTTCCATGGTGGTCATCGTCTGCCTGCCGCGGCAATTTCAGGTGGCCGTGGTCGAGAACGTGGACGAGGCGCATATCCGCAAGGCGGTGTGGATGTTCCCGCTCTATCTGCTGATCATCAACATCTTCGTGCTGCCCATCGCCTTCGCCGGTCTCATCGTCTTCCCGGACGGCGACATCAATCCCGACATCTTCGTGCTCGCGCTGCCCATGGTGAAGGGCTACGAGGGCATTGCACTCCTCGCCTTCATTGGCGGACTCTCCGCGGCCACCGGCATGGTGATCGTCGAGACGATCGCGCTGGCAACCATGGTCTGCAACGACCTGGTCATGCCCGGCCTGCTGCGGGTGCGCTGGCTTGCCCTGCAAAGTCGCAAGGATCTCACGCGCCTGCTCCTCGCCATCCGGCGCTGGACCATCGTCATAGTCATCCTTCTGGGCTATCTCTATGTGCGGCTGATCGGCGAGTCCTTCGCGCTGGTGAGCATCGGCCTCGTCTCGTTCTGCGCTGCGGCCCAGTTCGCACCGGCCTTGATCGGCGGCATCTTCTGGCGCGGCGCGACCCAGAAGGGGGCGGCCGCCGGGCTGGTGATCGGCTTCGGCGTGTGGCTCTACACGCTGCTTCTGCCTTCGTTCGCCCGTTCCGGATGGCTGCCGGAAAGCTTCGTCACCGATGGCATCTTCGGCATCGCCCTGCTGCGCCCCTACGAACTGTTCGGCCTCGGCGGGCTTGAGCCGGTCACTCATTCGCTCATCTGGTCGATGATGGCCAATCTTGGCGCCTACGTGCTGGTCTCGCTGCTCACCCGCCAATCGGCCATGGAGCGCATTCAGGCGGCGCTCTTCGTCGATGTCTTCCGACCCTCAGGCGGCCAGGGAAGTTCGCGCTTCTGGCGCGGCACGGCGATGCTGGCCGAACTCAAGGCGCTGCTCGCCCGCTTTCTCGGCCGCGAGCGGACGGAGCGCGCCTTCGCCCAGTATGCGGAGCGGCGCGGCATCGACCTGGCACGTCAGCGCGAGGCCGATCCGCAGCTCGTCAGCTTCGCCGAGAACCTGCTCGGCGGCACGATCGGCGCCGCCTCGGCCCGCGTCATGGTGGCGACCGTAAGCAAGGGGGAGACGATCGGCCTTCAGGAAGTGATGGAGATCCTCGACGAGGCGAGCCAGGTGATCGCCTACTCGCACCAACTCGAACAGAAGTCCCGCGAGCTCGAGGCGGCGACCACCGAGCTTCGCGAAGCCAACGAGAGGCTCAAGGAACTCGACCGGATGAAGGATGACTTCATATCGACGGTGACGCACGAGCTGCGCACGCCGCTGACATCGATCCGCTCCTTTTCCGAGATCCTGCACGACAATCCCGCCCTCGCCGGCGACCAGCGCCAGGAGTTCCTGGCCATCATCATCCGCGAGAGCGAGCGCCTGACGCGCCTGATCAACCAGGTCCTCGACCTTGCCAAGCTCGAAGCAGGCTCGATGAGCTGGAGCCTTGAGCAGGTCGATCCGGCCGAAGTCGTGCGCGAGGCGGTCAGCGCCACGAGCCAGCTATTCCGCGACAAACGCATTCCCCTGGAAATCCAGCTCGACCCTGCGGCTCCGATCCTCTGGAGCGACCGCGACCGCCTGATCCAGGTGATCATCAACCTCCTGTCCAACGCGGTGAAGTTCTGCGCCGCCGATCGGGATCGCGTCGAGGTGCGCCTCTCCCGCGAGAGCGCAGGTGGTGGCGTCGTGATCTGCGTGAAGGATACGGGACCCGGCATTCCACTCCACGCACAGCCGACGATTTTCGAGAAGTTCCAGCAGATCGGCGACATGCTGACGGCGAAACCGGAGGGAACCGGACTTGGCCTCGCCATCTGCCGTTCGATCGTCGAGCGGCTGGGCGGCAGGATCTGGGTGAGCAGCCGGCCGGGAAGCGGCGCCGAATTCTGCTTCCGCCTGCCCGAACGCGCGCCGACCGGCGCCAAGGAAGAGACTAGATGATCTCGCCGGTGAAATCGGCGCGCGCGCGCCTTCGCAGCTCCTGGGCTGCCTTCATGGCCGCGACCAGCCGCTCGCGTTCCTCGACCGCGAGGGAGTCCGGGGCGACATGATGCGAGGGGCGAGCGCCCCGCGCCAGATCGGCCGCCTGCTGGCGCAGCAGTAGCCCGGCCATGAAGCCGAAGGCGGCGCTTAGCTTCTCCGCGTCGCCGGGACCCAGAATGCCGAGTTCGCCCAGCCGTTGCAGCCGCGCCGGCGTCCCGACCTCGGGGACCTGCCTTGCGAGAGCATAGAGCCGCGCGCCCTCGGCGATCGGCAACAGCCCGTTGCGTTTCAGATTGACCTCGTCCCGGTGCGCCTCGTCCGCCTGTTCGGTCACCAGGCGGTCGAACCAGCCGAGCCCCGCATCGTGCCGGCCCTCGCTGGCTGCAAGCGCGCGCAGGAAGTCCGGCCGGCCGGCGACCGTCTCGAGCGCGCGGGCGCCAAGTTCGCCTGCAAGCGCCGCATCGCCCTGCACCGGATGGAAGTCGAAGAAGATATCCGCCTGCAACAGGGCCGCGCCGCTCCGCCGCTCGACCCAGCCGGCGATCTGCCGTTGCCACTGGCCAAGGCTCTTGCGCCAGAGAGGATACATGGCCATGACATGGCCGGCGCAGCGGGGGAATCCGGCGAGCTCAAGATCGCCGTTCACGCGCCGCGCCAGTTCGGCGAAGAAACTGTCGACGCTGCCATGCCGGTCATCAGGGTAGTCGGCCAGGATCATGCCGTTGTCCTGGTCGGGGTGCAGCAGGGCCTCCCGCCGGCCAAGCGATCCCATGACGATGAAGGCATGGGCGAGGGGAGGCGGACCCCAACCATCTGCGCGCATGGCGCCGAGCGCGCGCTGCAGCACGCGGGAATGAATGTCGTCGTTGATCTCGGCGATGAGCGAGAGGATGCTCGGCCCATCCAGTCCGTCCTCCAGCAGCATGGTCGCAAGGCCCGCCTGGGCGCGCTTCGCCATTCGCGGCCCTTCCACGTCTTCGATGCAGGCGACCTGCCCGAGGCGCGAGAGAAATCGCGGCGCGGCAAGATCGAGCAGCAGGGCACGCGTCACCATGCCGGTGGCGCGGCCCTCCCCGTCCACGATCACGATGCGCTCGAGCCCGGCGCGGCTCATGCGCGCATGCAGCCGGTACAGCGCCTCGTCCAAAGCGGCGGTCAGAACCGGCGCGCTCATCGCCTGGCGCGCCGGCGCATCCGGGGCGAGCGTGAAGGCGATCCGCCGGACGACATCGCTCTCCGTCACCAGCCCGATCGGCCGGCCGGGAGCATCGCACAGAAGCGCGCAGTCCGCATTGCCGGCGGCCATGCGCGCCACCAGCTCGGCACAGCTCATGGCGGGATCGCAGACCGGTGGCAGGCTGCCCATGACCTCCCGCGCCGGCCGCAGGAAGAGCGCGATCGGCGGGGACATGGATCAACCCGTCCGGCCGGTCGGGAAAAGGCGGGTGACGAGACGCTCGGCCACCTCCAGGCGCCGTTGCAGGTGCGCGCGCGTACGTTCCTGGTCGGCGCTTTCATCGCGCGCCCAGACCCGCAACGTATCGAGCAGCAGGAGCGTGAGCCCGATCTCCTCGACCTGACGCCTGCGCCCCGTCGCATCGAGCGAGGCGGCATCGCGCAGCCAGTGCACCGTGCGCGACAGGTTGAAGATCAGCGGCACCCAGTGATGTGGGTGGGAGAGATAGATCTTGCCTCGAATCATCTGCACCGCGACGCGGCGGTGAGGGGCCAGCGCCTCGAACCAGCGCCAGAGGATGGCGAACAGGCGTTCTCGCGCCGGACGCTGCTCGAAGCCCGACGGCAGCGGCGCCAGCATCGCCGTCCAGGCGCGGCGAAACAGGGCGTCCGCCACCGCGTCCAGATCGCGGAAATGCCGCTGCAGCTCCGCCATCGGCATACCCAGGCGTGCGGCGACAAGGCGAAGCCGCACATGATCCCATTCCGTCTCCTCCGCCAAGGCCAGCGCGGCATCGACGATCCGCTCCACGGGATCGACCGCCCGCGTCCGGCGCGAAGACATCTTCCTGCCAGAAGCCATCGCTTTCCTCCGGCGCCGCGGAGATCCGCGGTGCACCTGAGCCGAATATAGCGCGGATGGGGCCGCTCGGGCGTTAAGTCGGGTCTTGCCTTGCACCTGCATATTGATGTTTCAGATATCAAAATAGCTTGACAGAACTTATAAAATGGCCTGAATTACTCCTATATTCAAAGCTGAGACCGGCTGCATGATCACTTCGGGCCAATTGCGCGCGGCGCGCGCCCTGCTGGGCATCGACCAACGCCGCCTGGCAGAGCTTTCCGGCCTTTCGGTACCGACGATCCAGCGCATGGAAGCAAGCGACGACGTGATCCGTGGCAATGTGGATTCGCTGATGAAGCTGATCGCCGCGCTCGACAATGCCGGCATCCTGCTCATCGGCGAAGGCCAGCCGAGCGGCGAAGGCGGCCGCGGCTTGCGCCTCAAACCGGCGCCCGCAACACCCGCCTCCGCCACGCCGGGCCGGCGCGGGGCATGACGGAGCCGGCCGCATGGCGCTCACCCTTCTCCTCTGGTGTCAGGCAGCCCTGCTCCTGAGTTCGGGTCTTGCCGCCCTCCTTGCCGGCCGGCCGCGGCTCGCGCTTCGGCTGGTCTATGGCGGGGCGCTTGCCATCAGCCTTGCGGCGATGGGCGTCGCACTCGGCACGCTGGTGCTGGACGCGCCGGCGCAGGAGATCGTCCTGCCGCTCGGGCTGCCCTGGCTGGGCGCGCATTTCCGTCTCGATGCGCTCGCCGCCTTCTTTGCCCTGGTGATCAACCTCGGCGCGGCCTGGGCCAGCCTGCAGGGGCTCGGCCTCGGTGGCGCGGAGCGGGAGCCATGGCGGGTGCTGCCCTTCTATCCGGCCTTCCTCGCGGGCATGAACCTCGTCCTGCTCGCCGCCGATGCCTTTACCTTCCTGCTTGCCTGGGAGTTCATGTCGCTGGTCTCCTGGGCGCTGGTGGTGGCCCATCATCGCGAGGCCGGCAACCTGCGCGCCGGCCTGATCTATCTCACCATGGCCGGCTTCGGCACCCTGGCGCTGCTCTTCGCCTTCGGGCTGATGGCAGGCAGTGCCGGCAGTTATGCCTTCGCGGCGATGCGGGGCGGGGCGGCGGATCCGCTGGTGCAGGCGCTGGTCCTGGCGCTGGCGCTGGCAGGAGCCGGCTCGAAAGCCGGGCTGGCGCCGCTGCATGTGTGGCTGCCGCTTGCCCATCCGGCGGCGCCAAGCCATGTCTCGGCGCTCATGAGCGGCGCCATGACCAAGGTGGCGATCTACGGGTTCATCCGCCTGGTCTTCGACCTCGTCGGCGATCCCGCCTGGTGGATGGGACTGGTGGTGGTCGTCGCCGGCGCCGCCAGTGCGCTGCTTGGCATCCTGCATGCGCTGACGGAAAGCGACATCAAGCGGCTGCTCGCCTACAGCACGATCGAGAATGTCGGAGCGATCTTCGTGGGCCTCGGCCTCGCGCTTGCATTCGAGGCGAACGCCATGACGGCGGCCGCGGCCCTCTCGCTTGCAGCAGCGCTCTTGCACGTTTTCAATCATGCGCTGTTCAAGAACCTGCTATTCCTCGGTGCCGGCGCCTTGCTTGCGGCGACGGGTGAACGGGATCTCCGACAGCTCGGCGGCCTGGCGCGCCGCATGCCCGCCACCGCCGGCCTGTTCCTTGCCGGATGCATGGCGGGTGCGGCGCTGCCCCCGCTCAACGGTTTCGTCTCCGAATGGCTGCTTTTCCAGGCAATCCTGCAGAGCCCCGGACTTCCGCAGTGGGGTCTCAAGATCGCCGTCCCGGCAATAGGCGGCGTCCTCGCCCTCTCTGCTGCGCTGGCGGCGGCGGTCTTCGTCAAGGCCTTCGGCATCGCCTTTCTGGGCCGCGCCCGCTCCGAGGCAGCGGCGGCGGCGCATGAGGTCGGCATCCTGCCGCGCGCCTCCATGGCCCTGCCGGCGGCCTTCTGCCTGCTGGCCGGCATCCTGCCGGGCCCGCTGCTCGACCTGATCAGGACCGTGACGGCACCCCTCCTGGGCGGCGCCCTCGCGCCGCAGGCCGGACTGCGCTGGCTCTCCATCGTCCCCCTCGCCGAATCGCGCAGTTCCTATAACGGACTTCTGGTGCTGCTCTTCGTCGCGCTGACCGCAGCGCTCGCCGCCATCGCCCTGCGCCGCATGGCCGGCGCGGCGACGCGGCGGGCGCCGGCCTGGGATTGCGGCTTCGCGGTGCCCGTCCCGCTCGCGCAGTATTCCGAGTCGGGTTTCGCCCAGCCGCTGCGCCGGATCCTCGCCGGTTCGATCTTCCGCATCCGCGAGCGGGTCGAGATGCCGGCACCCGGCATCCTTGAGCCGGCGCGCTTCACGCAGTCGAGCTGCGATCCGGCCTGGAGCGGCCTCTATCTCCCGCTCGGCCGCATGGTCGAAGCCACGGCCGGCAGGCTCAACGGGCTGCAGTTCCTTACCATCCGCCGCTATCTCAGCCTCGTCTTCGCCGCCCTGGTCCTGCTGCTCATGGTGGTCGCGCTATGGACGTGATCGCCGGACTGCTCGTCCAGGGCACACAGATGGCCCTCGTTCTGCTGCTGGCGCCGCTCCTCATCGGCCTGACCCGCAAGTTCCGCGCGCGACTGCTCCGCCGGCGCGGGCCACCCGTCCTGCAGCCCTATCGCGACCTGCTCCGCCTGCTGCGCAAGGAAACAGTGCTGGCCGAGAATGCTTCGTGGCTGTTCCGCGCCACGCCCTATCTCGTCTTCGCCTATACATGGGTCGCGGCGGCACTGGTTCCCACTTTCGCGCTCGGCCTCGTCTTCAGCTGGAGCGCCGACCTCATTGCCATCGTGGCGCTGCTTGGCAGCGCACGCTTCCTGCTCGCCCTGGCCGGCATGGATACCGGGACGGCCTTTGGCGGCATCGGCGCCAGCCGCGAGGTCATGATCGCCTCGCTGGCGGAACCTGCCATGCTGCTGATCAT
>JAHCJQ010000102.1 GCA_026126215.1 Alphaproteobacteria bacterium | reverse complement strand
TCAGGGAATTTCCTTTTGACGCCTGCGGAAATTGGCGACTAAACTCCGCGAACTTTGAGCGATCCACCGCGCCCTGTGGAACTCCCACCCAACTCCAGACGCAACCGAAACCGGAGGCGAGCCAGTGAACAAGAACGATCTCATCGCCAAGGTCGCAGAGTCGACCAGCATGTCGAAAGCCGATGCGACCCGGGTGATCGACTGCGCCCTCGATACCATCACCAGTGCCCTCAAGGAGGGCGACGAGGTGCGGCTCGTGGGCTTCGGGACCTTCACGGTCTCCACGCGCGCCGCGTCCGAAGGGCGCAATCCGCGCACCGGCGAGAAGATTGCGATTCCGGCCTCCCGGCAGCCGAAGTTCAAGGCCGGCACCGAACTCAAGCGTGTCGTCAACGGTTGATGCAGGCCGACGGCGCGAAACCGACCGGCCGCCCCGCAAGGGCGGCCGGTTCGCTTTCCGGGCCGTTGTCAGGGGCGCGCGGCTCGCGTATTGATGAGAGGGCGACGGGCGGTTAGCTCAGCTGGCAGAGCATCTCGTTTACACCGAGAGGGTCGGAGGTTCGATCCCTTCACCGCCCACCATTTCTTCTTTCGGCTGTCGAAGGGTAGTCGCGGCGACTCCGAAATGCGGCGGAGCGCCTTCCCAATTGCATGACGGTCCCGGAGCGGCCTCGTCATCGCGAGCGCGATTCTCCCGTTGGCAATCGATCACGCGGTCAGCGCTTTCTGGCCTTCAAGAAAACTGTTGAAAAAATTGCCACACTATAATTTCGTGTGTAGCAATCATTTTTCTGGGAACCGTCCTCGTAAGTACCAAGGACGCCATGCCAACGCTTAGGACCTCCCGGAATTGTTCTATCCGGATGTTCATGAACGATCACGAACCAGCTCATGTCCATTTCGGGGTCAAAGGCGGCGCGCAGGCGCAGATGGCGATTGACGACGAAGAGTTGCTGAAAGGCAGCTTGCCGCGGGCCGTGCAGCGCGAGGCACGGGATTGAGTTCTGGCAAACCGGGAAATGCTTCTGGACCTGTGGCGGAACTTCCGCCGTCCTTGATGAGGCGGCCAGTGATGGAGGATGCTGTGAACAGCGGCGCGAAGAGGGACCTTCCCAGAGTTGCTTCGGTGCGGGTGATTGGCCCAAACCAATTGGAGGTCAAATGGGCGGATGGCGCGCGAGACCGTGTCGATCTTTCCGGCTGGATCGCTAGTGCAGCAATCCTGCGCGCGATCTTGACCGCGGAGGCTTTCCGGACACCACGGGTGGTGGATGGCGGGGTTGGCCTGGAATGGCCGGGAGGCGCGGATATCTCCGCCGCCCGCCTGCGCGAGATCGCGGAAGCACAGCGACCGTTTCGCGCGAAGGAGTTCCGCATGTGGCTTGATCGGCATGGCGTATCCGTGCGCGCTGCAGCCGAACTGTTCGGCCTCGGTGCGCGGACAATAGAGAATTACCGAAGTGGAGCAAGCGAAGTCCCGGCGACGCTGGCCATAGCCTGTCGTGCGATGGACTCGAACGATAGCCTGTTCATGGCTCGTTTCCGGCCACGGCGCACGACAGGGAGGCCGCGGAAGACAAGCGGGTCGGCTCACGCGGCTTGACTGAGGGCGGAATGAGGCATCGTCCATGATCGCCGATACGTACAATCGGCTCGTTTTCGTTCGGTCGGCGGGCCGGTCGCTGTTTCACTCCAGTCCCGCCTCGATATGGACCACCGCCGGCGCGAGGCGGCGGACAAGGCGCTTGGCTCCATCGGCCTGGCGAGGGGGCGAAGCTGGCGGCCGCAGGGCGGCGCCTCGATCCCTTTCAGCAGCAGTTCGAGATAGGCGCGCTTGACGGCGAAGTTGACGTTCTGCGGCACGAAGCCGCCCGCGCGCAGGAAGGTCCTGTCGTTCAGGCCCGATACCGAGATGCCGACCAGCGCGCCGACCGCGTTGACCACCGGCCCGCCGCTGTTGCCGGGCTGGATCGGTGCGCTCATCTGGAAGGTCGTCGGATCGTCGTCGCCGCCATCGACGGCATTGATCAGGCCCTCGGTAATGCGGGCCTCGCGCGAACTCAGCACGTCGGAGAGCGGGAAGCCAAGGGCATAGATGCGCTCGCCGCTGACGATCTCCGAGCCCTGCGTCAGGTCGAGGCAGGCATGGGGCGGCACTTCGCCGCGGATGCGGACGAGCGCGAGGTCGTTGCCCGGATCGCGACGCAGGACCTCGGCCGTCAGCCGGCGGCCCTCGATGGTCACCTTCACCTCCGGGAAATCCTGCACCACATGGGCGTTGGTGGCGGCGAGGCCGTTCGCGACCAGGAAGCCGCTGCCGCTGCCGGCGCGCGAACTGGCGGTGCCGGCCTCGGCGGGGGTCTGGTTCGGCCAGACCCGCACCATGCTCACCGTGTGCGGGACGCCGACAGCCTGGAAAGCGAACCAGAAATGATGGGGCGCGGTGAAGATCAGGCTGACGCCGGTGTTGCGCCCGAGACCGAAGGCGGCGTTGCCGATGAATACGTTCTTCTGTGGGCCCGGATCGATCCAGATCGCCTCGCGGCCGATCGGCGCGCCCAGCGCCGGCAGGCGCAGCGGAACGCCGACATAGCGGCCGCGCGCCTGGCTATCGCCCTTGCTGCGGTAGAAGGCGATCTCGTAGTCCCCGCGCAGCGAGCGCCAGATCCCTTCGGGCGGTTCGAGCTTGCGGCCTTCCATTTGGGCGCGCACCGTCGCCTGACGGTCGAGGCGTGACTTGTCGTCGCGCGCGCTGCAGGCGATCAGAAGGGTTGCGGAGACAAACAGAACGAGAAGGGCGGGCAGATTCATGCAGGACAGCCTCGCGACCGGATGGTCGGACGAGGCTATCCCGCGACGATGCGCGATTGGAATTCGCCGCCCGGCCTACGCAAGGCTGTCGGCAACGATCCCCTTGTACCAGGCGTCCGTGTAGACGGCCTCCTGCTTGCGGATCGCCGCCGCGGCGCGAGCCGGGCTGACCCCGCCGGAATTGGGCACTTCCTTGATGCCCTCCGCGGTGGCGACATAGATGCCGGTAACGGAAATGCCGTAATCGGGGCTGACCAGGCTGTAGCAGGTATTGGCCAGCATCGGGGCGTCGGCGGCCTTGCCGCCGAGCAGGTTGACCATGGCGGCGGCGGCGATCTTGGCCTGCGAGTTGGCGGCGGTTCCCGACTTCGGCATGGCGCCGGCATAGATCGCATCGCCGATGACATGCACGCCCGGTACCTGCTTCGATTCGAAGCTCACCGGATCGACCGGGCACCAGCCCTTGTCGTCGGCGAGGCCCGCGGCGATGGCGATGCGGCCGGCCTGCTGCGGCGGGATGAAGTTGACCACCGCGCCCTTCTGCGCGCCGAACTCGGTCGCGAGCGTGCGGTTGCGCGCATCGACGCGGCTCACCTTGCCGCCGGCGCTGCCCGACACCCATTCGATCATGCCGGGATATTCAGCTTCCCAGCCACCCTGGAACAGGCCCTGCTTGGAGAAGTTCTCCTTCGCGTCGAGGATCAGCACCTTGGAGCGCGGCTTGTGGGTCTTGAGGTAGTGGGCGATCATGCTGGCCCGCTCGTAAGGGCCGGGCGGGCAGCGGAACGGATTGGCCGGCGCAGCGATGATGACCGTGCCGCCATCCTCCATCGCCTCGAGCTGGCGGCGCAGCAGCGTCGTCTGCGGCCCAGCCTTCCAGGCATGGGGGACGAGTTCGGCCGCCGCCTCGTCATAGCCTTCCACCGCGCCGAAGCGGATATCGATGCCCGGCGCCACCAGCAACCGGTCATAGGGCAGGGTCTGGCCCGAGGCGAGGCGCACCTGGCGACTGCCGGCATCGATGCCGACTGCCTCGCCCTGCACCAGTTTCACGCCGTGATTGCGCGCTAGGCCGGACCGCTCATGGGTGATGTCGGCCAGTGTCCGTGTGCCGCCCAGCACCATGTTGGAGAATGGGCAGGTGACATAGCTCGGGTCGCGCTCGACCAGCGTGACATCGAGGCCGGGGTTGAGCAGGCGGGCATACTTCGCGGCGGTCGCGCCGCCGAAGCCGCCGCCGATGACGACGATCCGTCCGGCCGCGCCCTGGGCGATGGCGGGGGCGAAACGGCCGTAGGCGAGCGTGCCGAGGGCGGCGCCGGCGCCGATCAGGAACTTGCGGCGGGTCTCTCTGGACCTGGACATGAATGCCTCCCTCGTTCTTACTTCAGCGTGGACAGATACTGCGCGAGCGCGGCGATTTCAGCTTCGCTCAGGCCCCTGGCGATGCGGTTCATGATCGTTGCCTGGCGACGGTCGCTGCGGAAATCGATCATCGAGGTCTCGATCGCCTTGGCGTCGATCCCGACGAGCGGCGCGAGGCCGTTGACCGGATGGCCGCCAGTGCCGTGGCAGGTGAAGCAGTTGCGGGCCATGGTTTCGGGCTTGATCGCGTCGGCAGCGGCGGCGCCGGCCGACAGGATCAGGCAGGCGGCAAGCGCCGTCGGCTTGATATACGTCCACATATTGTAAAACCTCCCGTCGCCGCATAGAATGGTGTTATTCTATGTTCGCGCGCTTCCCGCGGCAAAGGCTTTTCGCGCGGCCTTGTTGCTTGACAGTCTTCGGGCGAGCGCTTAAACGATGGCCTCCCCGAGCGGGGGTGTAGCTCAGTTGGTTAGAGCGCCGGCCTGTCACGCCGGAGGCCGCGGGTTCGAGCCCCGTCACTCCCGCCACTTTCTCCCTTTCACTCTTCGACGGTTTCCTCGCGCCGAATCGGTTTTCGCCGGGCATGACGCAATCGTTCCGCGCAGGCCAATGGACGCTGCTGTTTGAGTGGGCGCGAAGGACTGCGCGGCAGCCCGTTTGGTGGCCTCGCGCGTTGCCAATTCCCTTGACCGGACTACCCTTTTCGGCGTTAAGTCCAGCGGCGAATTACGCCGCCGTGACGGGCCGAAAAACGGGCCGCGCGGCGGTTCGGGCTGCCCGCGCCCGTGCCGCGTTTCGCGCGGGTCCGCCGGTCCACGAGGGGTGGAGTAACATGGAAGAACTGCTGCGCGAGTACCTGCCGATCCTGATGTTCCTGGGGGTCGCGATCGGCCTGGCCGGCGTCATCGTGCTGGCATCGCTGATCGTCGCCCGGCAGAATCCCGACGCGGAAAAGCTCAGCCCCTATGAGTGCGGTTTCGAGCCCTTTGGCGACGCGCGCAAGCAGTTCGACGTGCGCTTCTACCTGGTCGCCATTCTCTTCATCATCTTCGACCTCGAAGTTGCCTTCCTCTTCCCCTGGGCGGTGTCGCTCGGCGATATAGGCGTCTTCGGCTTCTGGTCGATGGTAGTGTTCCTCGGCGTGCTCACCGTGGGCTTCGTCTACGAGTGGAAGAAGGGAGCGCTGGAATGGGAGTGACGGGCGAAGCCGCCGCGAGCCCCGCTTTGCCGGGGGCTGTGGCCGGCCCTGATTTCAGGCAGTTCGCCGACGAGTTGGCGGACAAGGGATTCATCGTGTCGCAGGTGGACAAGCTGGTCAACTGGGCACGCACCGGCTCGCTCTGGCCGATGACCTTCGGTCTCGCCTGCTGCGCCGTCGAGATGATCCATGCCTACATGCCGCGCTACGACCTCGACCGTTTCGGCGTCGTGCCGCGCGCCAGCCCGCGCCAGTCCGACGTGATGATCGTGGCCGGCACGCTGACCAACAAGATGGCGCCGGCGCTGCGCAAGGTCTACGACCAGATGGCGGAGCCCCGTTATGTGATCTCCATGGGCTCCTGCGCCAATGGCGGCGGCTACTATCACTACAGCTACTCCGTCGTGCGTGGCTGCGACCGGATCGTGCCGGTGGACATCTACGTCCCGGGCTGCCCGCCGACGGCGGAAGCGCTGGTCTACGGAATTCTGCAGCTCCAGCGCAAGATCCGGCGCACCGGCACCATCGCCCGCTGAACTGATCAAGGACCGGATATCCGAGATGGATGAGGCGCTGAAGGAACTTGGCGAGCATATCGCCGCCTCGCTCCCCGACGAGGTGCAGGCCTGGCGCGTGTCGCTGGGAGAACTTGTGATCGAGGCGCGTCGCGAGGGCATCGTGCGCACCATGACCTTCCTGCGCGACGATGCAAGCTGCCAGTTCCGCCTGCTCATCGACCTGTGCGGCGTCGATTATCCGGAACGCGCCTCGCGCTTCGAGGTGGTCTACAACCTGCTCAGCATGAAGCACAATCAGCGGGTCCGCGTGAAGGTGGCGACCGACGAAGAGACGCCCGTCCCTTCCATCGTGCCCGTCTTCGCCACCGCAAACTGGTACGAACGCGAGGCATGGGACCTCTTCGGCATCCTGTTCGCCAATCATCCGGACCTGCGCCGCATCCTCACCGACTATGGCTTCGAGGGGCACCCGCTGCGCAAGGATTTCCCGCTCACCGGTTTCGTCGAACTGCGCTACGACGAGGAGCAGAAGCGCGTCGTGTATGAGCCGGTGACGCTGACCCAGGAGTTCCGCCGCTTCGATTTCATGAGCCCCTGGGAGGGGGCACGCGAGATCCTGCCCGGCGACGAGAAGGCGACCAAGGGAGCCTGATGCCCATGGCGGAAGTGCAGATCGCCAACTATCTGATGAATTTCGGACCGCAGCATCCGGCGGCACACGGCGTGCTGCGTCTCGTCATGGAACTGGATGGCGAGGTCGTGGAGCGCTGCGATCCGCATATCGGCCTGCTGCATCGCGGCACCGAGAAGCTGATCGAATACAAGACCTACCTGCAGGCGGTGCCTTATTTCGACCGGCTCGACTATGTCGCGCCGATGAACCAGGAACACGCCTTCGCGCTGGCCGTGGAAAAGCTGCTGGGCCTCGAGGTGCCGCCGCGCGGGCGCGCAATCCGGGTGCTGTTCGCCGAGATCGGCCGCATTCTCAACCATCTGCTCAACATCACCACGCAGGCGATTGATGTCGGCGCCATCACGCCCTCGCTCTGGGGTTTCGAGGAGCGCGAGAAGCTGATGGAGTTCTACGAGCGCGTCTCCGGCGCACGTCTGCATGCCGCCTATTTCCGCCCCGGCGGCGTGCATCAGGACTTGCCGAAGGGACTGGCCGAGGACATCCGCGCCTTCTGCGGCCAGTTCCCGCGCTTCATCGACGACATGGAGACGCTGCTGACCGACAACCGGATCTTCAAGCAGCGCAACGTCGATATCGGGATCATTTCGCAGGACGACGCCATGGATTGGGGTTTCACCGGCGTGATGATCCGCGGCACCGGCTTGCCCTGGGACCTGCGCAAGGCGCAGCCCTACGATGGCTACGAGGACTACGATTTCGACATTCCGGTGGGCCGCAATGGCGACTGCTACGATCGCTATCTTTGCCGGGTCGAGGAGATGCGCCAGTCGCTGCGCATCATGGAACAGTGCCTTGAGCGGCTGCCGCCGGGGCCGGTCTCCGCAGACGACCGCAAGGTGACGCCGCCGCCGCGCGGCGAGATGAAGCGCTCGATGGAGGCGCTCATTCATCACTTCAAGCTTTATACCGAGGGCTATCACGTGCCGGCCGGCGAGACCTATTCGGCGGTCGAGGCGCCGAAAGGCGAGTTCGGCGTCTATCTGGTCTCCGACGGCACCAACAAGCCCTATCGCTGCAAGATCCGCGCGCCGGGCTTCGCGCACCTGCAGTGCACCGACTTCATGTCGAAGGGCCACCTGCTCGCGGACACGGTGGCGATCATCGGCAGCTACGACATCGTATTCGGCGAGATCGACAGATGAGCGGCGAGACGGCCAGCGGCACATTCGCCTTCACGGCGGAGAACGAAGCGACGGCACGCGCCATCGTAGCGCGCTATCCGGAGGGACGTCAGCAGAGCGCGGTCATGCCGCTGCTCGACCTGGCACAGCGGCAGAATGGCGGCTGGCTGCCGGAGCCGGCGATCCGCCACGTCGCAGACTTCCTCGGCATGCCGCATATCCGCGCCATGGAAGTGGCGTCCTTCTACACCATGTACAACCTTCGCCCGGTCGGGCGGCATCTGGTGCAGGTCTGCACCACGACCCCCTGCTGGCTGCGCGGCTCGTCCGAGATCATGTCTGCCTGCGAAAAGCATCTTGGCATCCATGCGGGCGAGACCAGCGCCGACGGACTGTTCACGCTGCTCGAGGTCGAATGCCTGGGTGCCTGCGTCAACGCGCCGATGATGCAGGTGGGCGATGATTATTTCGAGGACCTGACGCCCGAGAGCACGGTGAAGGTGCTGGAGGCGCTTCGGCGCGGCGAGCGGCCGAAGCCGGGTCCGCAGTCGGAACGCAAGAGTTCCGAGCCGGCGGGCGGACCGACGACGCTCAAGACCGTGCCCGGGGCGGGGGAGTGAGGAGCGAGCGAATGTTGCAGGACAAGGACCGCATCTTCACCAACCTCTATGGCTTCGAGGACTGGCGGCTGCCGGCGGCGCGCCGGCGCGGCGACTGGGACGGCACGGCCGAGATCATGGCCAAGGGCCAGGACTGGATCATCAACGAGATGAAGACCTCCGGCCTGCGCGGGCGCGGCGGCGCTGGGTTCCCGACCGGCATGAAATGGTCCTTCATGCCCAAGCAGTCGGACGGGAGGCCGAGTTATCTCGTCGTCAATGCCGACGAGGGCGAGCCCGGCACCTGCAAGGACCGGGACATGATGCGCCACGATCCCCACAAGCTGGTGGAGGGCTGCCTCCTCGCCGGCTTCGCCATGCGTGCGCGGGCAGCCTACATCTATATCCGCGGCGAGTTCCACAACGAGGCCGACATCCTCGAGGCGGCCATAGCCGAGGCCTACGAGGCCGGTCTTGTCGGCCGCAATGCCTGCGGCAGCGGCTATGATTTCGACGTCTACGTCCATCGCGGCGCCGGCGCCTATATATGCGGCGAGGAAACGGCGCTGATCGAGAGCCTCGAAGGCAAGAAGGGCCAGCCACGGCTCAAGCCGCCCTTCCCGGCCAATGTCGGCGTCTGGGGCTGCCCGACCACGGTGAACAACGTGGAGAGCATCGCGGTGGCGCCGACCATCCTGCGCCGGGGCGGGGCGTGGTTCGCCGGACTCGGGCGGCCGAACAATACCGGCACCAAGGTCTTCTGCATTTCCGGCCACGTGAACCGGCCCTGCAACGTGGAAGAGGAAATGGGCATCCCGCTCAAGGAGCTGATCGAGAAGCATGCGGGCGGCGTGCGCGGCGGCTGGGACAACCTGCTCGCGATCATTCCGGGCGGATCGTCGGTTCCGCTGATCCCGAGATCCATCTGCGACAACGTGCTGATGGACTTCGATTCGCTGCGCGCGGTGAAGAGCGGCCTCGGCACCGCCGCCGTCATCGTCATGGACAAATCGACCGACGTGGTCAAGGCGATTGCGCGCCTGTCGAAATTCTACAAGCACGAGAGCTGCGGGCAG
>JAHCJQ010000101.1 GCA_026126215.1 Alphaproteobacteria bacterium | reverse complement strand
CCACCGCCTCGCGCAGCCGGCCCATGCGCTTGAGCAGCACGCCGCGCAGGTTGGTCAGCGCGTAGTCACGCGGCCGGCGCGCCTGGGCTTCGGCGGCCAGCGCCTCCGCCTCCTCGTGCCGGCCGATATCGGAGAGCGCGCGGGCATGGTCGAAGGCGATGGAAAGCGGCGGCAGCCCGGCGGCCAGCGCGCGCTCGAAGGCCTCCACCGCCAGCGCCTTGCGGCCGGCGGCGAGGCGGATCAGGCCGAGGTCGCGCCAGGACTGGGCCTGCGCCGGGTCACGTTCGAGGATGCGGCCGAGCAGCGCCTCCGCCGTGGCATGATCGCGCCGGCGCATGGCCTCGTGAACCTGGCCGGTGGTCGGAAGAGGTGCTGACATGGTCCCGCCGAATGCCCTGAATTCTTTGGCGGGCAAGGATAATCAGGGCCGGCTCCAAGGCGAGTATACTTTTCGTGTGCGCAAGTTGATACGCCGGATGGCGTAGGATTTAAAAAGCCGGGCTGTGAACCGGACAGCCCGGTTTTACAAATATTCTTGCGTCCAGGCGATGAATATAACAGGCGCGTGAGTAATTACTTCTCATACTTCACGAGAATGTCATCGACGTTTGCTCCGGCGGTCCAGCCGTTCAGGTGTTCCGGCCAGGCAATGCCGGGGCGCAGCAGCGGGTCTGGCACTGGCGCGCCGACCCTGATCGCGGTCGGCACCAGGCCGGCCCAGACGTCGAGCGCGTGGTCCGCCTCGTCGTCGACCGGCGGGCCCTGGCGGATCTTTGCCACCGCCTCCTCGATGGTCATGCCGATCACCATGGTGGCCTTCAACTCCTGCCGGTTCGGGCCGCGGATGGCGGCCCAGCGGCCCGGCGCCACCCGTTCGACGAAGGCTTCCAGCGCCGCCGCCTTCTCGGCCGGCTCGTCGACGATGCGCGCCGTGCCGAAGGCCATGACCGAGCGGTAGTTGATCGAGTGGTGGAAGGCCGAACGGGCCAGCACCAGCCCGTCGAAATGGGTGACCGTGAGACAGACCGGCAGCCCGCCCTTCTGCGCCCGCAGCATGCGGCTGGCGGAGGAGCCGTGCCAGTAGAGCTGTTCGCCCTCGCGCCAGTAGCAGGTCGGCGTGACGTAGGGCTGGCCGTCGATGACATAGCCGATATGGGCGATCAGGCCCTGGTCCAGCACCCGGTGCACCGTCTCGCGGTCGTAATGGCCGCGCTTGGGCAGGCGGCGCACGCGGTTTCGCGGCGTGGTACGGTAGGCCGTGTTGCGGATCTCGCTCTCCCGGCTCATGGCATGGTCTCCTGCATTTTCGCGGCGAGCATGGCGGCCAGCGGGTCGCCGCCCCGCCTGAGCGCGGCGATGACCCCGGCGCGGTCGGCCTCCGACTTGTTCTGGCTGAGCTTGGCCTTGCCTTCGAGCCGCTGGATGGGGATGCGGAAGGCGACGATGCCCCGGATCATCGCCTCGGTGTAGCTCTCCGGGACCGCTGCCATGGTCCAGGCCGGCGGCGTGCCCTCATAGTCGGCGACCAGCGCGGCGAGCAGGGCACGCGCCGCCGCCGGTTCGTCGATGATCTCCGCCCGTCCGGCCGCCTCCGCCGCCATGTAGTTCCAGGTCGGCACGTTGGGCTGGCTTTCGTACCAGGACGGCGAGACATAGGCATGGGGTCCGAGGAAGCTTGCCAGCACCGGCCGGTCGAAATGGCGCCATTGCGGATTGGCGCGGGCCATGTGGCCATAGAGGCAGCCGAACTCCCCCTCGGAAGGCGCCAGATGGAACGGCAGGTACGAGACCACCGGCAATCCCGCCTCGTCGGTGCTGATCAGGCTGGCGAAGCTCGCGGCGCGCATCAGCGCGTGGACGGCTTCGATCTCGCGCATGCGGAAATGGGCCGGCTGGTACATGGGGTGGCGTTCCTCACTGGTTACCGCGCATGAATATGCCCAAACCGGCGTACGGAAAAGTCTGGATCGCACATGGATCGCGTGCTATATACTTTCTGTATATACATCGGTCCGTCCCCATGAGTCGCACCCGAATCTTCAGAAACAATCGTAGTCAGGCGATCAGGCTGGCGAAGGCCGTCGCCTTTCCCGATCATGTCCGCGAGGTCGAGGTGATCCCGGTCGGAACGGCGCGTCTGGTGACGCCGGGCAGCGGTTCATGGCGCAGCTTCTTCGAGGCTCCCGGCGCGAGCGACGATTTCATGTCCGAGCGCGACCAGCCCGCGCCGCAGGAGCGCGGCGAGGGTTGATTGCTCAAATACCTGCTGGACACCGACATCTGCATCTACGCCATCAAGCGACACCCCGAATCGGTCGTCGCCGCCTTCGAGACACACGAAGGGCGGATGGCGATTTCGGCGATCACGCATTTCGAGCTTGTCTACGGGGCCGAGAAATCCCAGGCTGTCGCTCGCAATCTCGGCGTCGTCGAGCGTTTCGCGGCGCGTCTTGAAGTTCTGCCGTTCGACGGCAGGGGCGCGGAACAGGCCGGCCAGATCCGCGCGGAACTGGCCCGCGCCGCGACCCCGATCGGCGCCTATGACGTGATGATCGCCGGCCATGCCCGCGCCTGCGGACTGATCCTCGTCACCAACAACCGCCGGGAATTCGACCGGGTCAGCGGCCTGCGCCGGGAGAGCTGGACCTGACTGCCCGCCCTCAGCGGTTCAGGCGATTGTCCACCAGATCGTTCACCACCGAAGGGTCGGCCAGGGTCGAGGTATCGCCGAGCGACTTCGGATCGTTCTCGGCGATCTTGCGCAGGATGCGGCGCATGATCTTGCCCGAGCGCGTCTTGGGCAGGCCCGGCGGCCATTGCGCAGACTCCGTCCCCTTCATTGGCAAATGAGTCCGTGCCCGAGCCAGTTGCTCAGCCCAAGCCGCAAGGCGTAACTTTTGTTGAGAAGCTAGCCGCCACCTGAAGAAGCCTCAACGGCAATGCATGGAACTTTCGGGTCATAATATGCGCTGATATCGAAGAGGCTCACTCTATGGTGTACCTGCGGTCGCCGTACGACTTCTTCACGAAGGTGGTAGTGCCCAACTACCGCGACTTTGCGAGCGACATCAGAGATGGCCGAAAAGGGTTGAACGCGGCTGTCTGGACGCTGCATGTTGCTGATTATCTCTACGAAGATCGGATTGCGGTCGATCCAGAATACTGGACGAGGTTTATTGCAGCAGGACCAAAGAAGAAAGAAAGGGAGAGGTACACGACGTACCTGGAAGCCGCACAGCCTGCGATGAAGACATTACGGGGCCTGGCGAACGGTGCAAAGCATTTCGATATGAGCAAGCCACGCCTCACGTTGAGCATTCACGCCACGCTCGACTTCTTTGCAGCTAGCCCGCTCGGCATCATTCCACCGCAGATCAAGGTTGCCGAAGATGGGCGGATGAACTTGCCACTAATGCGATTGCTTCGGACTGTCATGGACTGGTGGCCTGACGTCCTGCGTCAGCATGGGTGTTGGCCTGCCAACGTCGAATCGCCAAAGCAGGATTGGATTGATCCAACTTGACGTAGTGCGTATCACGAAATGGTCTGGAGCGAGACGGCGAAATCGACAATGTATTGTCCTAGCCGACTCATTGGGTGCGTGATGCTAGTCCGTCCGATCGATGCGGGCGATGTGACCCGAATCCCGCGTTACATCCGACGATGGGGCGCGGCGCAGCGCCCTCACCCAACCACTTGATCCGCTTCGCGGCTCAAGCCCACATCGTGGGAGAGGGCTCCCTATTCTTCTCCCTCACCCAACCCTCTCCCTCCGGGAGAGGGCTCCCTATTCTTCTCCCTCACCCAACCCTCTCCCTCCGGGAGAGGGCTCCCTATTCTTCTCCCTCTCCCACGGAGTGGGAGAGGGCCGGGGTGAGGGACGATGCGAGGGCCGCCTTCAGCGGTTGAGCCGGTTGTCCACCAGGTCGTTCACCACCGAAGGGTCGGCGAGCGTCGAGGTATCGCCGAGCGACTTCGGATCGTTCTCGGCGATCTTGCGCAGGATGCGGCGCATGATCTTGCCCGAGCGCGTCTTGGGCAGTCCCGGCGCCCATTGCAGCAGGTCCGGTGTCGCGATCGGCCCGATCTGCTTCCTGACCCAGGCGACCAGCTCCTTGCGCAGCTCCTCGCTCTGCTTCTCGCCGGCATTGAGCGTGACATAGGCATAGATGCCCTGGCCCTTGATGTCGTGCGGATAGCCGACGACCGCCGCTTCCGCCACCTTCGGATGGGCGACCAGCGCGCTCTCCACCTCGGCCGTGCCGAGGCGGTGGCCGGAGACGTTGATCACGTCATCGACCCGCCCGGTGATCCAGTAATAGCCGTCCGCGTCGCGCCGGCAGCCATCGCCGGTGAAATAGCGGCCGGGGAAGGTGGTGAAATAGGTCTCGATGAAGCGCTGGTGATCGCCATAGACGGTGCGCATCTGCCCCGGCCAGCTGTCGGCGATGCAGAGATTGCCCTCGGTCGCGCCGGCGAGTTCCTTGCCTTCGCCATCGACGATGACCGGCCGGATGCCGAAGAAGGGCAAGGTGGCCGAGCCCGGCTTCTGCGCGATGGCGCCGGGCAGCGGCGTGATCAGGATGCCGCCGGTCTCGGTCTGCCACCAGGTATCGACGATCGGGCAGCGCCCGTCACCGACATGCTCGTGATACCAGAGCCAGGCTTCCGGATTGATCGGCTCGCCGACCGAGCCCAGCAGGCGCAGCGACTTGCGCGAGGTCTTGCGCACCCAGCCCGGACCCTCGCGCATCAGGGCGCGGATCGCCGTCGGCGCGGTGTAGAAGATGTTGACCTTGTGCTTGTCCACCACCTGCCAGAATCGCGAGGCGTCAGGATAGTTGGGCACGCCCTCGAACATCAGGGTCGTGGCGCCGTTGGCGAGCGGGCCATAGAGGATGTAGCTGTGCCCGGTGACCCAGCCGACATCGGCGGTGCACCAGTAGATATCGCCATCGTGATAATCGAAGACATACTGGTGCGTCATCGCCGCATAGACCAGATAGCCGCCGGTGGTGTGCAGCACGCCCTTGGGCTTGCCGGTCGAGCCGGAGGTGTAGAGGATGAACAGCGGATCCTCCGCCCCCATCTCCACCGCCGGACAGTCGGCGGGAACCTTCGCCGCCTCCTCGTGGTACCAGAGATCGCGCCCGGCCTGGAAGCCGACGGCGCCGCCGGTATGGCGCACCACCAGCACCTTCATCACCTCGGGGCACTGCTTCAGCGCCTCGTCCACGTTGGCCTTGAGCGCGATCCTGCGGCCGCCGCGCAGGCCTTCGTCGGCGGTGATGACGAAGCGGCTGTCGCAGTCGGTGATGCGCCCGACCAGACTGTCCGGCGAGAAGCCGCCGAACACCACCGAATGGACGGCACCGATGCGCGCGCAGGCGAGCATGGCATAGGCAGCGGCCGGAATCATCGGCAGGTAGATCGTGACCCGGTCGCCCTTCTTCACGCCGTGCGCCTTGAGCACGTTCGCCATGCGGCAGACTTCCGCGTGCAGCTCGCGATAGGTGATGCGCGCGTCATGCTTGGGATCGTCCGCCTCCCAGATGATCGCCACCTGGTCGCCGCGCCTGGCCAGATGCCGGTCGACGCAATTGACCGAGGCATTGAGCGTACCGTCATGGAACCAGCGGATATGCAGGTCTTTCGCCTGGTAGGAGACGTCCTTCACCTTGGTGTAGGGCTTGATCCAGTCGACGCGCTTTCCATGCTCGCCCCAGAAGCCTTCCGGATCGTCGATCGAGCGGCGGTACATCGCCTCGTACTTGGCCTTGTCGACCCAGGCCCTGGCCGCCCAGTCCGTGGTGACGGGAAACAGCGTCCTGTCGCTCATGCTCACTCGCTCCCTCGAGTTCCTTCCGATCCGCAGGCGCGGGGCCGTCAGGCCACCTCGAACAGCCCGGCCGCGCCCATGCCGCCGCCGATGCACATGGTCACCACCACATGCTTCGCGCCGCGCCGCTTGCCCTCGATCAGCGCGTGACCGGTGAGGCGCGCCCCGCTCATGCCGAAGGGGTGGCCGACCGCGATGGCGCCGCCATCCACGTTGAGCCGGTCGTTGGGAATGCCGAGCCGGTCGCGGCAATAGAGCACCTGCACCGCGAAGGCCTCGTTCAGCTCCCAGAGGTCGATATCCTGCACCTTGAGCCCGTGCCGCTCGAGCAGGCGCGGCACGGCGAAGACCGGTCCGATACCCATCTCGTCCGGCTCGCAGCCGGCGACCGCGAAGCCCTTGAAGATGCCAAGCGGCTTGAGGCCGCGCTTCTCGGCCAGCTTCTCGTTCATGACGAGGCAGGCGGAGGCGCCGTCGGAGAGCTGGCTGGCGTTCCCCGCGGTGACGCAGAAGCCCTCGCCGCGCACCGGCTTCAGCTTGGCGAGCCCTTCCGGGTTGGTATCGGCGCGCAGGCCCTCGTCGCGGTCGACGGTCACCGTCTCCTCGCCGTTGTAGGTGTTGGTCTTGCGGTCGTAGAGCAGCTTCTTCACCGTGATCGGCGCGATCTCGTCGGTGAACTTGCCGGCCTGCTGGCCGGCGCAGGCGCGAAGCTGGCTCTGCAGGCCGAACTCGTCCTGGCGCTCCCGGCTGATGCCATAGCGCTTGGCCACCACTTCGGCCGTATCGATCATCTGCATGTAGACTTCCGGCTTGTGCTGCATCAGCCAGTCGTCGGTGACGCGGTTGCGGTTCATGCGCTCGCCCGTGGTCAGGCTGACCGATTCGAGGCCGCCGGCGACGATCGCCGGCACGCCTTCCACCATCACCCGCTGCGCCGCCATGGCGATGGTCTGCAGTCCCGACGAGCAAAAGCGGTTGACCGTGGCGCCCGAGGTGGTGACCGGGCAGCCGGCGCGCAGCGCCGCCTGGCGGGCGATGTTCTGGCCCGTCGCTCCTTCCGGGTTGGCGCAGCCGAGCAGCACGTCCTCCACCTCGCCCGGCTCGATGCCGCCGCGCTCGATGGCGTGCCGGATCACATGCCCGCCCATTTCCGCGCCGTGGGTGTTGTTGAAGGCGCCGGTAAAGGCTTTTCCAATCGGCGTCCGGGCGGTCGAGACGATGACGGCGCGTTCCATGCGGGGTTCCCTCCTGAGATTTCAGGAGAGGGACTCTAGCCGGCAGTTTTGCGTAAAGGAAGCCCGGAGGCTTCAGCCATCCAGCACCCTGGCCAGCCGGTCCAGCGCCTGTTCCAGGCGCGGCAGCGAGCAGGCATGGCAGAGCCGCACATAGCCCTCCCCCGCCGGACCGAAGGCGATGCCCGGCGCCAGGCCGACGCCGGCGCTTCGCAGCAGCTCCTTGCAGAAGGCGAGGCTGTCCCGCACGCCATCAACGGCGAAGAAGGCATAGAAGGCGGCCTCGGGGCGGGTCAGGCGCACCCGGCGGAAGGAGCCGAGACGGGCGAGCGTCAGTTCGCGCGCCGCGCCATAGCGCCGGCGGAGCGCCGCCACGTACGGCTCGCCCTGCTCCAGCGCCGCCACCGCGCCGGCCTGGGCGAAGGTGGTCGGGTGCGAGATGTTGAATTCGTTGAGGTTGCCGAGGATCGGCGCGAGGCTCGGCGGCGCGGTAATCCAGCCGAGCCGCCAGCCGGTCATGGACCAGGCCTTGGAGAAGCTGTTGACCACGATCACCGGATCGTCGGGCCCCGCCGCTTCGAGGAAGGAGGGCGCGTGCGGCCGGTCATAGACGATGCGGGCATAGACCTCGTCGGCGACGATCCAGATGCCGCGCGCCCGGGCGAAGGCGAGGAGGGCGCGCTGTTCCTCCGTCGACATCATCCAGCCCGTGGGATTGCCGGGGGAATTGACGAAGATGACGCGGGTGCGCGCGTCGCAGAGGGAGGCCAGCCGGTCGGAATCGAGCCGCCAGCCATCGTTGCCGGGATCGAGCACGCAGGCGCGCGGCTCGGCGCCCATGATGCGCACGCTCTCGCGCGCATTGGGCCACATCGGCTCGACGATTACCGCATTGTCGCCCTCGCCGACCAGCATCTGCATGGCCAGCATGATGGCGTTCATGCCCGAACCCGTGACGGTGATGCGCTCCAGCGCGAAGTCGCGCTTGTAGAGGCGCCCGAGATAGGCGGCGATGGCCTGGCGCAGCGCCGGCACGCCGGCATTGGGGGCATAGAACGTCTCGCCCCGGTCGAGTGCCGCCTTCGCGGCCTCGCGGATGAAGGCGGGCGTCGGCTCGTCGCCCTCGCCGAACCAGAGCGGGACGATATCGGGCAGGTTCGCGCCGGCAAGGGAGACCTCGCGGATCTTCGAGCCCGGCAGGCTGGCGATGGCGGCGCGGATCGGCGCCGGGTGTTGCGATCTCATGGCGCGATTAGTCGCTTTCGCGGGACAGGATTTCAAGCGCTTTCCGCGCTGCCTCCGCGAATGTCACCTCGCCCCGGAGCAGCCGCTCCGCCAGCCCGTCGAGGGCGGCGCACTCATCATCGGCGATCCGCCGGCGCACCAGTTCGGCGGCCAGGCCCGCCATCAGCCGGCGCATGCGCAGGCGCGGCGCCAGGCCCTGCGGCCGTGCGGCGGCGCGCGCGGCAATCACCTCCGCCAGCGCCTCGATGCCGGCGCCGGTAGTGGCCACGGTCTTGAGCACCGGCACGGCGCGCCCGGTGAGCGCGGCCATGCCTTCGAGCTGGCGGGCGGCGCGTTCGGCGAGCGGCAGGTCGGCCTTGTTGACCACCAGGATGTCGGCGATCTCGAGAATGCCGGCTTTCAGCGCCTGCACGTCATCGCCGAGGCCCGGCGCGCTCACCACCACGCGCACATTGGCGACCTCGCCGATCTCGACCTCGCTCTGGCCGGTGCCGACCGTCTCCACCACGATCACCTCCCGCCCGGCCGCGTCCATGACGTCGATGACCCGCGCCGCCGTGCGCGAGAGCCCGCCCAGATGGCCGCGCGCGGCGAGCGAGCGCACGAAGACGCCCGGATCGCCGGCATGGGCGTTCATGCGCAGCCGGTCGCCGAGCAGCGCGCCGCCGCTCTCCGGGCTCGACGGATCGACCGCGACCACGCCGACGCTCAGGCCCCGCCCGCGCAGCACGCCGATATAGGCATTGACCAGGCTCGACTTGCCGGCCCCCGGCGCGCCGGTGAAGCCCACCACCAGCGCGCGCCCCAGATGGGGAAAGATGGCGGCCAGCACCGCCCCGGCCTCCGCCGTCTCGTTCTCCACCGCGGTGATGGCGCGCGAGAGCGCCAGGCGGTCGCCGCGCAGCAGGGCGGCGCGCCAGTCCACGGCCGCGGTCATGTCAGAGAATGTCAAGCACGGAATCGGGCGGGCGACCGAGCGCCGCGCGCTTTCCCGCCAGCACGACGGGCCGCTCGATCAGCACCGGATGGCGCGCCATGGCGGCGACGATCTCCGCCTCGCCCAGCGCCGGATCGTCGAGGCCGAGGGCGCGGTACTCCGCCTCGCCCCGGCGCAGCAGCGCGCGGGCATCCTTGCCCATCGC
>JAHCJQ010000100.1 GCA_026126215.1 Alphaproteobacteria bacterium | reverse complement strand
CTCCTGTTCTGATGCTCGGGCGCCGGCGCGGTTGGCGGGCGGTGGCAAACGTGATTTAAGAGCAGCGTCATGAAGAAGGTTGGAGCCAGCGGACTTCTGCCCGCCGGCCTCAGGGACGGACTGCCGCCCGAGGCCGAATGGGAAGCGCATGTCATCGAGCGGCTGATGGCGGGTTTCGCGGGCCATGGCTACCGCCGGGTGAAGCCGCCGCTGATCGAATTCGAGGACACGCTGCTTGCCGGGCCGGGGCAATCGCTGGCGCCGCACATGTTCCGGCTCATGGACCCGATTTCCCAGCGGATGCTGGGCGTGCGGCCGGACATGACCCTGCAGGTCGCGCGCATCGCCGAGACGCGCCTCAGGGACGTGGCGCGGCCGCTGCGGCTTTCCTATGCCGGGCAGGTGCTGCGCGTGCGCGGCAGCCAGCTCCGGCCGGAGCGGCAGTTCGCCCAGGCCGGGGCGGAGATCATTGGCACCGAAGCCCTCGGTGCCGACCTCGAGGTGATCCTGATGGCGGCGGAGGCACTGGCCGAACTGGGCGTGCGCCATGTCTCCGTGGATCTGACGCAGCCCCTGCTGGCGCCGGCACTCTGCCAGGGGCTCGGCCTCGACGAGGAGCGCGCGCGCGATGCGCGCCGGGCGCTCGACCAGAAGGACGTGGCGGCGCTGCGACAGGCGGCGGGGCCGGCTGCTTCGACGCTTGAGGCGCTGATGGCGGCGGCCGGCCCGGCCGAGCAGGCGGTGGCGCAGCTCGCGCGGCTGCCGCTGCCGCCGCCGGCGGCGGATATGGCGGCGGAACTGTCGGATCTCGTCGGCCGGCTGCGCCGGGCAGCACCCGATCTGATGCTCACCGCCGATCCCGGCGAGTTTCGCGGTCTCGAATACCAGACCGGCATCAGCTTCACCTTCTTCGCCCGCGGCGTGCGCGGCGAACTGGGGCGTGGCGGGCGCTATCTGAGCGGCGGGGAGTCGTGCACGGGCATCACGCTCTATCTCGATTCGATCCTGCGCGCGTTACCGCCCGCCGACGGCATGCGCCGGATCTATCTGCCACCCGACTGCCCGCTTGCAAAGGCGCGGCGGCTGCGGGCGGAGGGCTGGTGCACGGTGCAGGGATTCGAGAATGTCGGCGATCCGGCCGGTGAGGCGCGCCGGCTTGGCTGTACGCACCATCTCGCCGACGGGGAAATCAGGGAAGTGGGACTGGCATGACGAACGTGGCGGTGGTTGGCGCCCAGTGGGGCGACGAGGGCAAGGGCAAGATCGTCGACTGGCTTTCCGAGCGGGCGGAGATCGTGGTGCGCTTCCAGGGCGGGCACAATGCCGGCCATACGCTTGTGGTGGATGGCAAGGTCTACAAGCTCAGCCTTCTGCCCTCGGGCGTGGTGCGTGGCAAGTTGTCCGTGATCGGCAATGGTGTCGTCGTCGATCCCTGGGCGCTGCTCGAGGAGATCGGCCGCGTGGCGGAACAGGGGCTCACCGTGACGCCAGACGTGCTCAAGCTCGCTGAAAATGCCACCCTGATCCTTCCCTTCCACCGTGATCTCGACGCCATGCGGGAGGATGCGAGCGGCGCGATTCGTATCGGCACGACGCGGCGGGGCATCGGCCCCGCCTACGAGGACAAGGTGGGGCGGCGTGCGGTGCGGGTCTGTGACCTGCGCGAGCCTGGGACGTTGCGCATGAAGGTGGATGGCCTGCTTGCCCATCACAATGCGCTGCGGCGTGGTCTCGGCGTGGCCGAAATTGATGGCGAGGATATCTGCGGCGCGCTGCTTGAAATCGCGCCCCGCATTCTGCCCTATGCCGACAATGTCTGGTTGCGCCTGGACGAGGTGCGCCGGGCGGGCAAGCGCATCCTTTTCGAGGGCGCGCAGGCGGCCATGCTCGATGTCGATCATGGCACTTACCCTTACGTCACATCGTCCAACACGGTCGCCGGGCAGGCGGGCACCGGCTCCGGGCTCGGCCCGGGTTCGGTGGGCTACGTGCTTGGTATTGCCAAGGCCTACACGACCCGCGTCGGCGCCGGCCCGTTCCCGACCGAGTTGCAGGACGAGATCGGACTGGGGCTGGGCGAGCGGGGCCGGGAGTTCGGCACGGTCACCGGCCGGCGCAGGCGCTGCGGTTGGTTCGATGCGGTCATGGTTCGTCAGTCGGTCAGGGTCAACGGTATTGCCGGCATCGCCCTTACCAAGCTCGACGTGCTCGATGGACTGCGGGAAATCAAGGTCTGCGTCGGCTACAGGCTGGAAGGAGCGGCGCTCAGCCATTTCCCTGCCGGCATGGCGGCGCAGGCGGCGGTCGAGCCGGTATACGAGACGCTCCAGGGCTGGTCGGAGAGCACGCAGGGCGCGCGAAGCTGGTCGGAACTGCCCGCCACCGCCATCAAGTATGTGCGGCGGATCGAGGAACTGATCGAAGCGCCGGTGGCGCTGCTCTCCACCTCGCCCGAGCGCGAGGACACGATCCTGATGCGCGATCCCTTCGAGGATCGGGGCTGAGCACGGCTGCGCTTCAGTCGAGGCCCTCGGCCCGGGCTTCCGTGCGGATCGCCTTCTGCAGCTTCTCGAAGGCGCGCACCTCGATCTGGCGCACCCGCTCGCGGCTGATGTTGTACTTCGTCGAGAGATCCTCGAGCGTCGTCGGCTCGTCCTTGAGCCGCCGCTCCACCAGGATGTCGCGCTCGCGCTCGTTCAGCTTGCCGAGTGCGGCATCGAGCAGGCGCTTGCGGCCTGCAAACTCCTGGGATTCGCCAAGCCGCTCCTCCTGGTTGGCGCTCTCGTCCTCGAGCCAGTCCTGCCACTCGCCCTCGCCATCGATGCGCAGCGGCGCGTTGAGCGAATGGTCGGGCCCGGCCAGGCGTCGGTTCATGGTGACGACCTCTTCTTCGCTCACCGAGAGGTCGCGGGCGATCTTCTTCACCTTGTCCGGCGACAGGTCGCCCTCGTCGATGGCCTGAAGCTGGCTTTTCAGCCGGCGCAGGTTGAAGAAAAGCTTCTTCTGCGCCGCCGTGGTGCCGATCTTCACCAGCGACCAGGAACGCAGGATGTATTCCTGGATGGCGGCGCGGATCCACCACATGGCATAGGTGGCAAGGCGGAAACCGCGGTCCGGCTCGAAACGCTTGACCGCCTGCATCATGCCGATATTGCCCTCGGCGATCAGCTCGCCGACCGGCAGGCCATAGCCGCGATAGCCCATGGCGATCTTGGCGACGAGGCGCAGATGGCTGGTCACCAGTCGGTGCGCGGCTTCGAGATCGCCATGATCGCGCCAGGACTTGGCCAGGACGTATTCCTCGTCCTGCTCCAGCATCGGGAAGTTGCGGATCTCCTGGAGATAGCGCGACAGGCTGACATCGGGCGTCAGCGCCGGGATATACTGCTTGCTCATTCTCTGCTCCCGCGGCCCGGGCATCTGGGCCGCCCCCTGCCTGACCAGGACGCCCGGTGCGGACAGATACGCCGGACGCCCTGGCACTCTAGCATCATGAGTGCCAATCTATGACTGTTCTGCGGAAAAATCAAGATAACCCCTAACTTCAGTTGGGTATGCTACAAACCCTTGAGGGCAGAAATAAGGCGCGCCATGTCCGCCGGCAGCGGGCTCTCGAAAAACAGCATCCGGTCGCTCACCGGATGATGGAAGCCGAGCCGTGCCGCATGCAGGGCCTGTCGCTGGAAGCTGCCGATGGCCTCGCGCACGGCATCGGGCAGGCGTGCCAGACGCCCGGCCCGGGCCCGGCCATAAGTCGGATCACCGACCAGGGGATGGCCGGCCTGGCTCAGATGCACGCGGATCTGATGCGTGCGGCCGGTTTCCAGCCGGCATTCAAGCAGGCTGGCAAGCTCGCCGAAGGATTGCAGGATGCGATACTTGGTCACCGCCGGCTTGCCGCCCTCCCGCCGCACGGTCATGCGTTTGCGGTTGCGCGGATCGCGGCCGATATTGCCTTCGATGCGACCGTCCGCGGCGCGCGGCCGGCCCCAGACGAGCGCCAGATAGCTCCGCTCGATGTCATGGGCGGCGAAGAGGCGCGAGAGGGCCTGGTGCGCCAGATCCGTCTTGGCGGCGACCAGCAGGCCGGATGTATCCTTGTCGATGCGATGCACGATGCCCGGACGGCGCACACCGCCGATCCCTGACAGGCTATCGCCGCAATGAGCGATCAGCGCATTGACCAGGGTGCCGTCGGGGTTGCCCGGCGCCGGATGGACGACCATGCCGGCCGGCTTGTCGATCACGATAAGTTGATCGTCTTCGTAGATGACGGCAAGCGCCATGGCCTGCGGCCGTGGTTCCGCCTCGCGCACCTCCGGCAGCACCAGTTGGTAGCTCTGCCCCGGTTTGACCCGGTGGGAGGGCTCGGCTATCGTCTGCCCCCCGGATACGACGAGCCCTTGTTCGATCAAGGACTTGAGGCGCGCGCGGCTGACCTCGGGCCCGATCGAGCGGGCGAGGAAACGATCCAGCCGTTCCCCCTGGTCGGCGGGGCCGGCGGTGACGAGAAAGCTGCGGGGCGGCGCTGGAGAGGACATGTATCAGCAACCGAACATACGCCTGCTCAAGGCCGTCGTCATTCTGCTCGGTGTCGCCATTCTGATTTCCGGCGCCGTGGTGATCTGGGGCATCACGACCCGCGTCGGGGGAAAGGCGGAACGGGGCTCGGTGGCTTCCGCCGGCCTTGTGCGCGCTGGCGAGCCCGCGGCTTTCGGCGTGCGCAAGCTCGAGCTGCCGCGCTCGAGCCGCATCATCGAGATGCGCCCGGACGGCGACCGGTTGCTGCTGCGCGTGCGCGACGTGGGTGGAGCGGAGCAGATCATCCTGCTCGACATGAACACCGGCGAGAGGCTCGGCAGCTTTGAGATCGAGGCGCTGGAGTAGGCCGGTGCTGCTGCTCGGTGTGCGTGATCTCAAGGCCCTCATTGATGCGGCGGAAGCCGCCTATCCCGAGGAAGCCTGCGCCCTGCTGGTGGGGCGCAGGGGACCGGGCGACCGGATTTTCGTGGAACGCATCGTCCAGTCCCGCAACGTGGCGGAGGACCGGCGTCGGCGTTTCGAGGTCGATCCGGGCCTGCGCATCGGCCTGGAACGCGAGTTGCGCGGCGGCCCGCTTGCGGTGGTCGGTGTCTGGCATTCCCATCCCGACGGGCCGGCCCGGCTTTCCGCCACCGATCTCGCCTCGGCCTACGAGCCGGAGCTTGCCTGGCTGCTGACCATGGTCGCGGGCGGCCAGGCCCTGCATAGCGCGGCCTATCTGCTGAACGACTGGGGGGACGGCTTCCGCCCGCTCGATCTGATCATCCTGCAGGGGAACTGAACGTGGATTTCCGCAGCGACAACGTGGCCGGCATCGCGCCGGCGATCCTCGCGGCCATCGCGGCGGCGAATGCCGGCAGTGCCTCGTCCTATGGCGAGGACGACTGGACGAAGCGGCTCCAGGCGATGATGAATGCGCTGTTCGAGCGCGATGTCGCGGTCTTTCCGGTGGCCACGGGGACCGCCGCGAATGCCCTGGCGCTGAGCGCGCTTGCACCGCCCTGGGGTCTCGTCTGCTGCCACCGGCTGGCGCATATCGAAGAGGACGAATGCGGCGCGCCGGAATTCTTCACTGGTGGCGCGAAACTCGCGCCGATGGACGGGGCGCACGGCAAGATCGGCGCCGAAGATCTTGCCCGCTTTCTCGACTTGTATGGCTTCGGTGTCCAGCATCACGTGCAGCCGGCGGCGGTCTCGATCTCGCAGGCCAGCGAATGCGGCACCGTCTATTCCGTGGCCGAGACCCGGGCCATCGCCGAGGTCTGCCGCCGGCACCGGCTGGCGCTGCACATGGATGGCGCGCGCTTCGCCAACGCGCTGGTCCATCAGTGTGCCAGCCCGGCGGAGGCGACCTGGAGGGCGGGTGTCGACGTGCTGTCCTTCGGCGCGACCAAGAACGGCGCCATGGCGGCGGAGGCGGTGGTCTTTTTCGATCCCGCCCGTGCCGCCGATTTCCTCTATCGCCGCAAGCGGGCCGGGCATCTCTTTTCCAAGATGCGTTTCCTCTCCGCCCAGCTCGTGGCCTATCTGGAAGACGGGCTGTGGTTGCGCCTCGCTGCCAATGCCAATGCCATGGCAGAGCGCCTGGCGCGCGGGCTCGCTAGCCTGCCGGGGGCCGAACTCGCGCATCCGGTCGAGGCCAACGAGGTCTTCGTGCGCTTGCCCCGGCCGGTGCGCGAGCGGCTGGCCAGCGCCGGCGCGCGCTTCCATCCCTGGATCTCGGCCGGGGCCGATGCAATCCGCCTGGTCGTCCCCTTCGATGCGGACGAGGCGCGGATCGATCGTTTCCTTGCTGTGGCGGCGACCGCTCAGGCGCCGACGCCGTAGAGGAAGAGCGCCAGCAGGCCGGCCACCATCGCCGCCAGCCCGGCCAGCGGCCGCCGCCCGCCGCCGATGGTGGCGAAGCTGATCAACCAGATGCCGAGACCGATCTTGAGCGCGGCGGCCAGCGCCAGCATCGGCGCGGTCTTGAGGTCCAGCACGGCCGGATTGGCGATCATGCCGAGCGGAATGATGTAGAGGCCGATGCCGATGCGCATGGCCTGGAAGGCAACCGTAAGCCAGGGCGCGCCGGCAATACCGGCCGCGACGAAGACGGTACCGCACACCGGCGGCGTGATGGTGCAGAGCAGCGCATACCAGAAGACGAACAGGTGGCCCTGGAGTTCCGGCAGCCCGAGTTTGACCAGCGCCGGGCCGGCGACGGCGATGCAGATGAGGTAGGCAGCGGTGGTCGGCAGCTCCATGCCGAGCACGAGGCAGGCGAGCGCGGTCAGCGCGAGAGCGATCCAGAGATTGCCGCCCGAGAGACTGACGATCAGCGAGGTGATCTTCACGCCGATCCCGGTCACGTTGAAAACGCCGACGATCAGCCCGGCGCAGATAATGATGGCCGCGATCAGGGCGATCTGGCGTGCGGCATCGACGATGGCGATCTCGAGCCGGGCAAGGAACAGGCGCAGGGAAAAGCCCTGGACCGGATCGACGGGCAGCAGCATCGCCGTGGCCAGCGTGGCAGCGATTGCCGAGTAGGCGGCGGAATAGCCCAGCACCAGCAGCATGGCGACGAGGACCACGAGAGGCAGCGCAAAGAACGGGAGCGCGCGCGCCACCATGGCCCAGCCGGGAAGGTCCCTTTCCGTCAGGCCCTTGAGATCGTAGCGAAGGGCAAAGAAATGCACGCCGATCCATGCGCCTGCGAAGAAGAGCACCGCCGGCAGCACCGAGGCGATGGCGATGTCGGCATAGGCGGTGCGTGTCAGTTCCGCCATGAGGAAGGCGCCCGCACCCATCACTGGCGGCATGATCTGGCCGCCGGTCGAGGCGACGGCCTCGGTCGCGGCGGCGAAGGGGGCGGGATAGCCCATGCGCCGCATGGCGGGAATGGTGATGGAGCCGACCGAGGCGACGTTGGCCGAAGCGGAGCCCGAGATCGTGCCATAGAGCGCGGAGGCCAGCACCGACACCTTCGCGGCGCCGGCGCGGTAGCGGCCGGCGAGCTGGGTCGCCACGGCCATGAAGCCCTGGCCCGCCGCGCCGGCGGAGACGAAAGCACCGAGAATCATGAAAGGGACGATCAGCTCGATCGAGGTGCCGGTGAGCAGGCCCCACAGGCCGGCCTCGGCGATCACCATATTGCCGAGGAAGTAATCCATCGGAATGCCGGGATGCCCCATGATGCCCGGCAGATGCTGCCCGAACATGCCATAGGCGAGTGCGAGGCAGGCGACCGCCGGCAGCACCGGCTGCACCGCGCGGCGCGCCATTTCCAGGACCACGAGGATGATGGCGCCGGCCATGGCGAATTGCAGGAGCGAACCATCCAGCGCGCCATACTGGTCCACCAGCGCCGGCCGGTTCAGCATGATGTAGAGCGCCGCGGCCATGCCGACGGCGAAGGCGATCACGCCGCCCATGCGCTCGATGCCTCCGCGCGCCGAGGCGAAGAGGAAGATCCAGGGCAGCGCCGTGGCGAAATGCAGCGGACGCGCGATCAGGCTCGGCACCAGGCCGGAGAAGATCAGCCAGACATGGGCGCCGACGGTGAAGAGGGCGGCGCAGAGCAGCACCGCCCGCATCTGCGGCGATCGTTGGGTGGCGGTGGACAAGGGCGAGGGCGGGACGAAGGGGCGGCCGCCGGCCGCCCCCGGTCGCTACATCATGCTATCGGGAAGCTTGATTCCAGCTTCCTTGTAATAACGCGCCGCGCCGGGATGCAGTTTCGAGCCGAGCTGCGCCACCATGTCGGGATTGATGCCGTTCCACCAGGGATTGGTCTTCGCCATCTCCGCCCGCTTGCTCCAGAAGGCCTTGGTGATCTGGTAGGCGGTTTCGTCATCCATGTTGGTGGTGGCATAGGCGCCGACCGGCACGCCGACCGTCTGCACGTCCTGATCGACCCCCTTGTAGGTGCCGGCCTTGATCGTCACCGGACCGGAGGAGGCATCCTGCGCGACGATGGTGGAAAGCTGGTCGGGGGTGAAGGAGATGATGCGGATCGCCGTGGTCGTGGCGAGTTCCTGCACCTGCGGTGTCGGATGGGACGAGCAGGTCGCGTAGCCCGCGACCTTGCGGTTCTTCACCGCAGCGTCGGCGGAAGCCAGCTCGACATCGACCAGGTTCACCTTGCCTTCGAGGCCGAGCAGCTTCAGCACGGTCTTGGTACGGCCCTCGCAGAAGGTGCCCTTGCCGCCACCGATGAAGTCCTTGCCGGCCAGATCGGCGGCGCTGGCGACGCCACTGTCGGCACGCACCACCAGATGGATGGTGACGAAGGGCATGACGAAGAGCGCCCGCACCTTGTCGTAGCCGGTCTCGCCTTCGAAAGGCTTCTGCCCGGCCTGGGCCTGCTTCAGCAGGCTGGGCGGCGTGGTGAAGACGAAATTGCCGGGCCGGCGCGCCGCTTCCTTGACGTTCTGGACCGAACCCTGGCTTTCCTCGATCGTGGCCTGGATCTTGCCGCCGGTCGCTTCCTTCAGGGCTTCGCCGATCTGGACGATCATCACGTAGTAGGACGAGGACGAGGTCGCGGATTTGAGCGTCACGCGCGTGTCCGCCCGGGCCGCTTCCGGCAGGGCGATGGTCGCGGCGCCGGTCAGCAGTGCCGCGCCGAACAGCGAGGCGATGGCGGCCGATTTCATGGCTGTCTTCTGGATCATGTCTCCCCCGTTGGCCAGCCGCTGGTCCCGGCTTCCGGCCTTTTCGTTGATGCGATGCGCCGATATAGCAAATCCGCCCTTCCGCCACCAAGGGAAAGCAGGGAGATCGCGGCCGTTCCCCGGGGCACAAAGCGCTTGCAAGGCCCTGGCCTTGCCGCTATCTGTGTGGCCCGCGCGCGGGCCGCCTGCCAGATTTCCCGCGCCAGTGCCCCCATCGTCTAGCGGCCTAGGACGCCAGCCTCTCACGTTGGAGACACGGGTTCGATTCCCGTTGGGGGCGCCAGCATCGGCGCGCGGCCGCCTCGGCCGCACCGCAAGCAACCCTGAAAACACAT
>JAHCJQ010000010.1 GCA_026126215.1 Alphaproteobacteria bacterium | reverse complement strand
TGGCCGCGACCTGCTCGGCCTCGCCCAGACCGGAACCGGCAAGACGGCGGCCTTCGCCCTGCCGATCCTCCATCGCCTCGCCGCCGACCGGCGGCGCGCCGGACCAGGCGCCTGCCGCGTCCTGGTGCTGAGCCCGACCCGCGAGCTCGCCAGCCAGATCGCCGACAGTTTCCGCACCTACGGACGCCATCTCGGCCTCTCGGTGGCGGTGGTGTTCGGCGGCGTCGGCTATGGCCCGCAGGTGCAGGCCCTCGCGCGCGGCCTCGACGTCCTCGTCGCCACGCCGGGCCGCCTGCTCGACCACATGGAATCGCGCAAGGCCCTGCTCGACCAGGTCGAGACGCTCGTCCTCGACGAGGCGGACCAGATGCTTGACATGGGTTTCATCCATGCCATCCGCCGCATCCTTCCGAAACTGCCGAAGGAGCGGCAGACCCTGTTCTTCTCCGCCACCATGCCACGCGAAATCGACAATCTCGCCGCGGAGCTTCTGCGCCAGCCGGCGCGCGTCGCGGTGACGCCGGTCGCCTCCACGGCGGAGCGGGTGGCCCAGCGCGTCATCCTGGTCGAGGCCGGGGCCAAGCGCGAGCTGCTGGCCCGCGTCCTGCGCGAGGAGCAGATCGGCCGCACCCTCGTCTTCACGCGCACCAAGCGCGGGGCCGACCGGGTGGCCGACCATCTGGTGAAGGCCGGCATTCCCGCCGCGGCCATCCATGGCAACAAGAGCCAGGGGCAGCGCGAACGCGCCCTGGGCGACTTCCGCAAGGGCCGTACCAACGTCCTGGTCGCCACCGACATCGCCGCGCGCGGCATCGACGTGGATGGGGTCACCCATGTGGTCAATTTTGAGCTGCCGAACGTGCCGGAAGCCTATGTTCACCGGATCGGCCGCACCGCGCGGGCCGGTGCCTCGGGCGAGGCGATTTCGTTCTGCGACTCTTCCGAGCGTCCCTATCTGCGCGATATCGAGCGGCTGATCCGCATGGCGCTGCCTTCGACCGACCAGCGGACCGGCCGCGAGGCCCGCGCTCCGAACGAGACGGCTGCACATCAGACGCAACCCGCCGGCCGGCCGGCGGCGCCCGCCAGGCCCAGGACGTCCACAAGGCCCGAGCGCTCGCGCCAGCCGGCGCCGGCCGCCGGACCGCGCAGCCGCAGCCCGCAAGGCGTTGCCGAGCAGGGACTGACCGGCGTGGCATTCCTGCAGACCGCGCCCCAGAACCGCAAGCCGAAGGCCAAGCACGGCGGGGGCCGCCCGCACGGCGGGGACCGTAATCGGCACCGTGGCGGTGCGCCCGGCCAGCCCCGGCAGGTCGCCGCCGGCAGGTAGTCACCGCGGCGTAACGGCCCGGCCGTGCAACCCAGCTTCACCGACATGTTGCTGGAAAGATGTCGCCTGGCGCACCAGATTGAACTGTCGCCGGCCATCCCGGGATGGCCGGCGATACCATCCGTGCTGGAGCCACTCGCATGCTGCCCCTCCTGTCCCTCACCCGCGTCACGTTTCTGGCCGGCCTGCCGCTGATCGCGGCTGCCGGATGCGCCACCACCCCGCCGCCGCCTGCCGCTTCGGCTGCCATGCTGGAAAAGGTGCGCGCCCTCGCCCCCTATCCCTGCAATGCCGCGACCGCGGCGGCGCTGGAGGCAAACGGTGTCACGCCCGACCGCCTGCTCGACCTCTACTATGTGCGACAGAGTTCCGGCGGCGAGGCCAGCGTACTGATCAACCATCAGGCCTGGGTGCAGGTGGCGGGCGAGCCCACGCAGACCGTGGTCCAGCACAGCAACACATGCCATATCCAGCAGGTCTACAAACGCTGACCGTGACGGCGCGCGCCGCCTGCCGCTGAGAGCGCCTTGCCGACGACCGCCTATCTCGCCGCCGAGGGCTTCGAGGCAGAACTGGCGCATGAGCTGGGATCAGCACTCCTCGCCCGCCACGGCCGGTTATTCGTTGCCGGGGGCGCCGCGCGCGAGCCCGCCTGGGCGGCGAATGTCTGGCGTGATCCGCGCGAGATCGAGTTCCACTCCATCGCCGACGGGGCGGCAAGGCTGCGCGCCATCCAGCGCAACTGGGCGCTCTATCCGCATCTTCATTACCGGCGCGCCCGGCTGATCGAGGCGCGCCTGCCTTATGTCTCGGCGAAGCCGCTGGTCTTTCCCGAACCGCCGCCGGCGGCCCCGCTCGGCTCCTGGACCCTCCTCGCACCCGGGCGAATGCTCGCCGCCCCCGACTGCGTGAGCCCGGTGCCCAACGGCGAGTGGCGCTTCGCCGAGGATCGTTTGGGCCCGCCCAACCGCGCCTATCTCAAGCTGTGGGAGATCCTGACGCGTATCGGACATCGTCCGGCAGCGGGCGAGCGCTGTCTCGATCTCGGCGCAAGCCCCGGCGGCTGGAGCCATGTTCTGGCCGGCCTCGGCGCACAGGTCATCGCCGTCGACAAGGCGCCGCTGGCGCCCGCCGTGGCGGCGCATGCCAACGTCGAATGGCGACAGGGCAGCGCCTTCGCCACCCAACCGGCGGAGGTCGGACCGATCGACTGGCTGTTCAGCGATGTCATCTGCTATCCGCCGCGCCTGCTCGCCCTGGTGCGGCGCTGGATCGCCAGCGGCATGGTCCGCCACCTTGTCTGCACGATCAAGTTCCAGGGCGAGACCGACCACGAAACGGCCGCGTCCTTCGCTGCCATTCCAGGCGCCAGGCTCATGCACCTGCACGCCAACAAGCACGAACTCACCTTCGTCCGGCTCTAAACCGCGCGGCTGTGCCGCCGCGTCCCTTCCGGCGCCAGGTAGGAATCGAAGCAGGCAGCAGCCATGCGCACGAAATGCCGCGCCTCCGAGGGCACCGAGATTGTGCCGCCGTCGAGATGCACCAGACCATCCGCCGCCAGTTCTGCGAGCGGCGCTTGCGCCCCATCGAGCGCATCGTCCGCAAATCCATGCGCGCGGCAGAGTGACGGAAGGTCGACGGCGAAGTCGCACATCAGCCGCTCGATGACTTCGGCACGCAGGCGGTCTTCCGGCGCCAGGGCAAAACCGCGCTGCACGGGGAAGCGGCCTTCGCGGATGCGCTCGGCATAGAGCGCGAGATGGGGTGCGTTCTGCACGAAGCCCTGCGGCAGCGAGCCGATCGAGGATGCACCGAGACCAAGCGTAACCCTTGCGCGGTCGGTGCTGTAGCCCTGGAAGTTTCGCCGCAATGTGCCCGTCTCCGCCGCCTCCGCCAGCGCGTCACCGGGCAGCGCGAAATGGTCGAGGCCGATGGCGACATAGCCTTGGCGGGCGAGCGCGCCGGCAATCGCCTGGGCCTGGGCCAGGCGCGCCGCGGTGCCGGGCAGGGATGCCTCGTCCAGCATCCGCTGGTGTTTCTTGAACCAGGGCACATGTGCATAGCCGAACACGGCGACACGCCCCGGCCCGAGGCTCGCGGCCAATTCGGCGCTGCGCCGCACGCTCTCGACGCTTTGGCGCGGCAGGCCATACATGAGATCGAAGTTGATGGCATCGATCCCCGCCGCGCGCAGCGCCGCGACCGCATCCGCCACCTGGGCGAAGGGCTGCACGCGGTTGATCTCCCGCTGCACCTCCGGATCGAAGTCCTGCACGCCGAGGCTGACCCGGTTGACCCCGAGGGCGCGCAGCGTCCGCGCCATGGCAGCATCGAGGCCGCGCGGATCGACCTCGACCGCTATCTCCGCGCCGGCGCGAAAGCCGAAGGTCCCGTCGATGGCCTCGAACAGCCGCGCCAGGTCGTCGGCCGCCAGATAGGTGGGCGTGCCACCGCCGAAATGCAGGTGGCCGACACCGCCATGGGCGGCCATGGCCTCCGCCAACATGCGACTTTCCGCCCGCATCAGGCCGACATAGTCACGGGCGCGCTGATAGTCGTTCGGAATCGTGGTGTGGCAGCCGCAATACCAGCAGAGCTGCCGGCAGAATGGCAGATGCAGATAGAGGGAGATTTCCGGTCGACCGGCGATGGCGCCAAGCCAGTCGCGATACTGAGCTTCCCCGACGCCCTCATGAAAGTGATTGGCCGGCGGATAGGAGGTATAGCGCGGAACTTCCCGGGCGGCGCGCTCGATGGTCGCTCTCTGCATAGGCCGCAGTCTCTCAAGAGGACGTGGCACGTGCCTTGACCTGAATCAAGCCCATTCCGGCAGTTCGGCTCCGAGTTCCCTCGCCAGCCGCCGGAGGTGCTCCACATAGTCCGGCATCGAGCGCAGGGCGGAGGACGCCCAGGCGGCGGGCGCGCTCGTCCAGGGAACCGGCGCGGGCGGAAAGAGGCGGCTGCGCAGAAACTCGCGCCAGCGTTCCCGCTCGGCCTCGCTCAGCAAGTCGGGCCGTTCGCAGGCGAGAAGGCGAAGTCCGAGGCTGCGCAGCCGGTCATCCTCGAAGCGGCGGATCAGCGCCGGCCTGTCCTCCCAGCGTGCCTCGTGGAAGGCAGCCATAAGCTTCTCGTCGGAGGCACCCGGAAAGCGCTCGTAGATCCGCTCTTCCAGATGCGGCGAAAGCGGGCGCTCCCGCGCGCGGCGCGAGAGAAAGGCGGCGAGGCGCGCGCGGAATTCCTCCGCCGCCGCAAGCGCCTCCGCCCGGCGCAACAGCTCCGCGCGCGAAATGTCGGCTTCCTCGCTCCGGCGCTCCAGCAGGTCCGCCGGCAGCAGGGAAGGCGCGGCGTTGACGCGGACACGGTGCAGCACGCGGCCCGGGCCGCGATTCTCGAACAGATCGGCGATGGCCCCGTCACCAGCCGCGAGATATTCCTCGGGCGGCCTCGACAGGTCGGCAAGTGCCAGTTCGTTCGCATCCTCCGGATTCGCGGCGGCCACCGCGACGGGCATGATCTCCGGCCGGCCGAACACGCTCTCGACGAAGGCAAGGACCGGCGCCGCGCCGAGGCGCCTGCGCAGCGCGTCGCGGCTGGAATTGGCCAGCATCTCCACGAAGATGCGCGGCGCGCGCGCGGCGATCATGCGCGCCAGATCGAGTGCCGCCCTGGCGTCGGCCAGCGCGTCATGGGCATGGGACAGGCGCACGCCGTTCGCCTCGGCGAAGCGCTCGAGACGATAGGTCGTCTTCCCCTCCGCATCGCGCGGCACGATCATGGCGTTGGGCGCCACCCTGGTCACGGCATGGGCAAGCTTCATCACGTCGAGCCGGCCATTACCGGCGCTGCTGGTGAGGTAGGGCGGCTGGAGGGTCTGATAGAGCGCCTGGCGCAGCACCGCCTCGTCGAAGCGGAGCGAGTTCCATCCGGCGAACACCGCCCCGCCGGCCGACCAGTCACGCAGGCGCGCGCGCACCATGCGCATCATGGCGAGATGCGATGTCGGATGCCGGACGATCCGGCCGATGCTGAGCCCGGTCACGGTCAGCGCCTCGGGTGCGGGCAGGACGTGCGGCAGCAGCCGGCAGCGAAGCGAGAAGCTGTCCAGTTCGCGCAAGCCCTCGTCCGCCAGGATCGCGGCGAATTGCAGGATCTGGTCGAATCTCCTGTCGGTTCCCGTCGTTTCGGTGTCGTAGAAGATGAACCGCATGCAGCCCCGCCGCGGCCGGTGGCCATGATCAGGCGAGTATGCCTGCCTGCCGGGCGATCAGCCACAGCCCGCGTGCCGACAGATCGGCCGGCATGGCCCGCGCGGGAATGCGGAGTGCTTCGAAGGCACGGACATAGCGTGCCACGAGTTCCGAACCCGCCATGACCCGCACCTCGCCGTGCCAGCGCGTGGCGCGCAGTTCATGCCCGATCAGGATCCCGGAGAGGTAGTCGCCGATCGCAGGCGGCGACAGTTCTTCCATCAGCGGCAAGGTCCGGGCGCCGAAAATCTGGTGCAGCAAGCCGCCCGGCGCGGCGGAGCGGCGGATGCCCGCGGCAAAGGCCTCGGCATCTGGCGAGACGAGACCATCGGGCATCAGGCGGCCGATGATGCCCTGCCTGGTCAGCAGGGCGAAAACCTCGCCCGTCATGTGGCTGGAGAAGGAAAGGATGCGGCCGGCGGAGATGCGGACATGCTTGGAATGGGTGCCGGGAAGGCAGCAATCCATCTCCGTTCCCGCGTCGGGTCCCGCCAGCGCGCCGAGAAGCTGCGCCTCCTCGCCGCGCATGACATCGGGCACGCCCGCGTCGTCGCGGCAGCGCAGGCCGGGCATGATCCAGATGCCACGCCCCGTCCCGCTTTCCACTGCCGCCAGGGCGCGGCCGAGATCGGCCGGCGCCACCGGGCAATCGAGATAGGGCACCTCCCGCCAGCCCTGGCGCGAGCCGACCATGCCGCACATCAGGATGGGCAGCGCGTCCGCTGGCCAGCCGGCGAGCCACCGTGTCAGGGTGCCGGCGAAATCGCCTGCGGGCACGTTCATGACACCCTCGGCACCCTCGCGGGTCTCGAGAATGCTGCCGTCTGCCGCCACCAGATAGAGGCGCAGGCTGCTGGTGCCCCAGTCGACGGCGATCAGCGCCGGATCCGTCTCGCGCGCCATATGGCTATCCGCCGGTCACCGAAAACCCGAAGAGATCGGCATAAAGCTTGATCGCCGTCACGCCGAGAAAGAGCGCGAAGGCCCGCCGCAGCATGACCCGGCTCAGCGCATGCGCCGCCTTTGCGCCGTAAGGCGCAAGCCAGATGGTCATCGGCACGATCGCCAGGAACCCGATCAGGTTGACATAGCCGATGCTCCAGGCCGGCAATCCCGGTCCGGCGCCAATTCCACCAGCCGCGAAAAGAATGGTGCCCGGTATGCCGATGATCAGGCCGAGGCCCGCGCCGGTGCCGACCGCGCGGTGGATCGGATAGCCGAACAGGGTGAGCAGCGGCACGCCGAGCGTGCCGCCCCCGATCCCCATCAAGGTGGAAAGCAGGCCGATCACGCCCGCCATCGCCCGCCCGGCGAGGCCATCGGGCAGCCGCTCGCCGATGCGCCAGCCTTCGCGCCCGAAGGCCATGTGCAGCGAGACGACGAGCGCGACGGTAGCGAAGACGCCGACCAGCGCCTGGCGCGACACGATGCCGGCGAGCGCGCCACCCGCCAGCACGCCGAGCGCGAGCGGAATGCGCCAGGCTCGCAGCAGTCCGTCATCGACGGCACCGCGCTTGCGATGCGAGCCGACCGACCGGATCGAGGTGGGAATCAGGGTGGCGAGCGAGGTGCCGACCGCGACATGCATCCGCAGCGCCGGATCCATCGGCACGAATTCCAGCAGATGGTACAGCACGGGCACGATGACGATGCCGCCGCCGACCCCGAGCAGTCCCGCCACGAAACCGGCGAAGGCGCCGGTGGCCATGGTCGCCATAAGCAGAAGAAGGGCGTCGAAACCGAAACTGAAGGTCATGGGATGATATCGGGCGGGGAATGGACCGAAGCGGCGGGATGGATGCGGAAGGGAGAGGATAACATCTGCCGCCGGCCAATGGGCGCATGGATTTTCACCTTCGCCGGCGTGCCTGGCTCAGGCAGTATTTGGCCTCGGAGAATCCGGTCGCCGGGTTTCCGACGGAGGGCTGAGCTCTGGGTGCGGTTCCGGGGAGCATGGAAAGGCCGGCATGACGGCAATGGCGCAGATCGGGACGCTCACCTCGGAGATCCGGCTTGTTCGCCTGCTGGAATACTGGGAAGGGAAACGCGCGGGCCGGGAAATGCCCCGGCGTTCGGATATCGATCCGATCGAGATTCCCGCCATCCTTCCCATCCTGTATCTGACCGAGGTGGGGCACGAACCCTTCCGCGTGCGCTTTCGCCTGGTGGGTACAGAGGTCGTCCGCCTCACCGGCCGCGATGTGACCGGACGGCATGTCGACGAATCGCTCTACGGCGAGAACGCAGCCGAAATTCTCGGCTTTTTCCGCGCCGCCTGCGAACATCGCCGGCCAGTGCTGGTGCAGGGTCATGCTTACTGGCTGCACCAGAAGGAATGGATGCGGGTGACATCGCTGCACCTGCCGCTTGGCAGCGAGGGCGCGCATGTGGGAATGGTCCTCTGTGGCTTCGCCGCCGAGCCTCATGTGCGGCAGGCCCAGCCGCCCCTTAACGAAAACTTCGATTTCCGCGCGTACAAGATCCATGTCCTCGGCGATGGCAGCGGCCTGGGCTAGAGCCTTTCACCGCGGGATGGAATCGTTCTGACGTGGCGGAATTGGGGTGTGGCTGGTCAGTCGGCGCAATTCCGCCCGTCCCGGCGGGTTGGCCGGCGGCGGGCGCCCGCTTTGTCGCGCCGCTGGCCCGATGCACCACATCGCGCTGCGCGCCGCTTCGCGCGGGTCGCCGCGCCGCCGGCCAACAGAACTGTTTCCATCCCGCGGTGAAAGGCTCTAGACCGTGCGACCGATGGTCGCTCTTGCATGCAGAGGCCATGACGCTTACATGACCACGCAGTCTGTCGCGACCCCGGCGGGAACCGGTGGCCCAATTCCAGCCTGGATCGGCACGTTCGATGTATTCCCTCACATTGCCTGACGAACTGCTGGCGGCAGAGAGCCGCCGGTTTCTCCTCACCTGGCATCGCTGGCGGGGGTCGGCCCTCTTGCCTGGCCGCGCCGACGTCGCGTTGCGCGACATCCGCGACCTGCTGCCGCGCATCGCCATCCTCGAGATCCGCTCGCCCGAGAATGCGACCTTCCGGCTTGCCGGAACACAGTACCGCCTGGAGTTGGGCTTCGAGCCGACGGGCCTCAACTATGTGCAATTGGCGGCGCCGGCCGAGCGCCAGCGCCGGGGCGAACTGCTCTACCGGCAGGTGCGCCAGCCCTGCGCCGCCGTCATGCTGTTCCGCCACCGCTATGCGTCCGGCCATGAGGTGGTCTTCGAGATCGTCTCCGCGCCGCTGCGTGGCGCCCTGCCGGGGGCCCCTGATCAGGTGATCGCGCTGGCAAGCAAGCTGGAGCGGGTACGCCCCGACGCAGTGCATGTGCTGCATCCGCAGCTTAATTCCGGGGAACGGCTGCGCCATATCGATATCGGCGCCGGACTGCCCGACCACCAGCCGCTCGCCGCCGCAATCTGAAACCGGTGCATCGGACGGCGCATCGGAAACAGGGTCAGACGCCGCTCCGCCAGGCACCGGTCTCGATCGGCTGGAAACCAAGCAGCCGGGAGATCGTCCGGCCATCGCCTGACAACGGAAACAGGTAACGGTGGCTGCGATAGGTGACGTTGTCGCGGAAATTGACGAACTGATGCGGCGCGACCGAGGGGCGGCGGGTGCGTAGCGGCGTCTCGTAGGCGGTGAGGAAGACGGGCAGCAGCTCGCCCACCAGATTGCGGTCGAGATACCGTCCGGCCCAGGGTTCGCCGGTCGCCGCGCGGATATTCTCGCCAAGCAAGCGAAACCGGATCCGCCACGGCCCGGCGCAGCCCAGGCCGGTATCGCCTTCCACATCCGCCAGGATCACGTTCGGCAGGACACCTTTCGGCAGGCGCTCCGGCAGGATCGCGCTCGCCAGCGGCATTGCCGCCTCCCCTTTCAGGCGGGTGAGATGCGCCGAAAGCGCCCGGACCAACTCATTGGCATCTTCGGGGAAACCGTATGCTGGTTCGATATGCAACCGGACCTCGCCGTCGTCCGCCCGTGACATGCCAGCCGGGCCAGCACATTGTCACCATGCGCTCCGCCCGGGCGCAAGTGCGATGCAGCGCCTTCAACCCAGCGCCGTCTCGATATGCCCGCAGATGGCGTGCCCGACCGCGATGTGCAGCTCCTGGATTCGCGGCGTTTCGTCGGCAGGCACGCGGATCGCATGGTCACAGAGCGGTGCCAGCCGTCCGCCGGCGCGCCCCGTAAGTCCGACGAGCAGGAGCCCCAGCTTCCGGGCGCAGGCCGCCGCGCGCAGCACGTTCTCGCTCTCCCCGCTTGTGGATATGGCGACCAGCACGTCGCCGCCGCCGGCAAGGCCGGCGAGCTGGCGGGCAAAGATGTCCGCAAAACCATAGTCATTGCCAATGGCAGTCACTGCGGAACTGTCGGTGGTAAGGGCAAGCGCCGCCAGTGCGCGACGCTCGCGCAGGTAGCGGCCCTGCAGTTCGGCTGCCAGATGCTGCGCATCGGCGGCCGAGCCGCCATTGCCGCAGAACATCACCTTGCCCCCCGCGCGCATGCGGCCGACGATGGCCTCGGCGGCCGCCAGCACCTCCGCCGCCTGCCGCGCCAGCGCTTCAAGGTTCCGCGCGCCGGCGAGAAAGCCTGCCGCCATCGCCGCCGCATCCGACATGTTCCGCCGCTCCATCTCCGCTCGCGCGCCCGACCGCTGCATCCTAGCCGGCCGCGCGGGCAGGGTTAAGCCCTCAGGCGGCAGGCTTCGCGCGCTCGCGGAAAATCCGTGTCGGCGGCAGTACGATCTCCACCGCGAGACCAGGCGAGGAGCCACCGGTCAGGCGCAACCGCCCGCCATGCAGCTCGACCAGGACCCGGGTCACCGACAGTCCCAGGCCAAGGCCCTCCTGGCGGCGCGCCGTCCCGTCGTCGGCCTGCCGGAAAGGCTCCAGCGCCGCGCGGAACTCCGCCCCGCTCAGGCCCGGGCCGCGATCGGCGACCCCGATGGCGAGGGAACCGTCTTCGAGCTGGCGCGCTTCTAGGCTCACCAGTCCGCCGGACGCGGCGTGCTTGATCGCATTGTCGACCAGGTTGCCGATGGCGCGCCGCAGCAGCGTCTTGTCGCAGAGCAGGCGGAGCGCCGGGTCGCCCTCCAGTTCGAGGCTCATGCCCGCCTCCCGGGCGCGCGGCCGGTAGCGGTCCGCCACCTTGCGGAGCAGCTTGTCGAGGCGGACCATGTCCTCCTGAAGGCGCAGCCCACCCTCCGCCGCGCGGGCGAGGTCGAGCACGGCGTCAATCGAGGCGAGCAGCCGCAATCCGCCCTGGTGAATGTCCCGCGCATAGTCGGCGTAGATGGCCGGGCTCGCCGCTCCCTGCGCGCCTCTGGCGATCAGGTCGGCGAAGCCGATGATGGCATTGAGCGGAGTGCGTAGTTCGTGGCTCATCATGCCGAGAAAGCGCGACTTGGCCGCCGACGCCTCGGCCGCCTCCCGGGCGAGGCGGTCGAGTTCCAGGTTCTTCTCCTGCAGCAGCAGCGCATGGCGGAAATCGCGCCTGGCCTGCAGCTCGAAATTGTAGTTGCCGAATACCACGACCGAGGAGGCCAGCAGCAAGGTCACGTTCTGCATCAGCGTCTCGCCGAGTTCCTGCGTCGGCGGCGCGAACAGGCTGCTCACGGCCGCGAAGGCGGCCACGGCCAGCCAGGTGACCAGGGCGGAATGGGTGAAGCGGACGCCGATTGCGCCATGCGTGAAGAGCATGCTGAGGAGAATGAAAAGAAAATATAGGTCGATGCGCGCCGGGCCGGCCAGCATGATCACCATCAGCATGCTGGCATGGCTGATCGCCACGCAGAGGCTGATGAGGTGACTGGAAAAGCGCTGGTAGGGATCGGGCAGGAAGGTCCAGCAGAAACAGGCCAGGAAAACCGGCATGGCGAGGCCGTAGCGGATGCGGAAGGAAATCGCCACTGCCTCCGGCGTCATCGCCTGCTCGGCGAGCCCGAAGGCGAGGTAGGCGGCCATGCCGCATACCGACCAGATGCGCACGAACGAGCGGAAGCGGCGCGCCTGATGCGCGACGAAGGCGGCCTCGATCCGCCGGTCGGCGAATTGCAGGCTGGTTGGCGAGATTCCGGCTCCCGCCAGCCGTCCCGATTCCTGTCCTCCCGCCATGCGCCACCCCGGGCCGGCCGGTGCCGACCATGGAAAGCGTGATCCTGCCTCAACTGGAAGGCGTTCGGGTTAAGAAAGTGTTAAGGGCGGAAGAGACCGCCAGACCGGTTGCCCTCAGTCAGGGGGACAGCAGGATGGCCGCGCCCAGCAGCAAAGCCCAGAGCAGCAGCGAGCAGAGCAGGATGAAGCCAAGCGCGCGACGCGGCGACCAGGCGTCGGGCAGGCTGGCTGCAGACAGCACTGCCCCGGGCAACCTGGCCGCAACGCGAACCTGCGCCGTCCGTTCGAGGTCCAGGCCGGACGACAGGGACATGACATCGCTCCCTTGCAAATGATGCAGGGAGTATTTACCGGCGCGGATATCAACCCAAAGTCACAATGCCGTGCAGGCCCTGGCCGGCAAGGCGGTTCTGTTAACGACTTTTGCTCTATATGCTGGGCGATGTCTTCCGGGAGGGGCGCCGGACATGGATGCGGTTTACGATTTTCTCAGCTTCCTGCGCGAATTGCTCGGAACGCTCGGGCGCATGCTGGCGCTTGGCATGGAGCGGTTCGACTATGTCGACTACCTGTTCCTGCTGCAATGCGTCAGCGCGCTGATCATCGTGCATCTCTGGTTCCGCAACCAGCATCTGGGGCGGCAGTTCGAATGGCTGCGCCAAAACCTCGCGCGACTTGCCGGCCATGGCCAGGACGAACTGGGCGCGGGCGCGGGGCAGACGCCGGCCACCGCCGAGATCTGGGTGGCAATCGACCGCATCGAGCGGAACATCAGGGAAATAGAGACAGCCTTTCACGACCTCTTGGCCGACCAGACGGGCCTGGCGCAGGAGATGGACCGCCTGAAGTCCGAGGCGGGTAACATGGACATGCTGCCGGCACCGCCCGCGCCGGCGGCGCCGGCGGCCTTGGTGCCGCTGACCCCGCCGCCGCTCCCCGCCCCCTCGCCGCCCGCCGCCTCCGACGAGGGTCTGCGGCTGGACAGTCTCGAGGTCGCCTTCGCCGAGATCCGCAACGAGCTCACGCGCCTCAAGCTGAAGATCGAGCTGCCCAGGATCGGCGATCCGCTGCCGAGCCGGGCCGAGGTCGAGCAGATCGGCCGCCGCACCGAGCTGCTTTCCGAGACGGTCGAGCGGCTGGAGCGCCAGGCGGCGCTGATGCTCGAACGGATCGCCGCCCTCGACAACGTGGCCGCCAACATGCGCAGCGCCATCCGCACGCTGCGCAGCAGCGCGGCACCCAAGTTCGACGGCCTCCCCGAGCTGGTCGGCAAGCTCGAACAGGGCTATGGCGACCTGCAGAAGGCGCGCGCCGAGATGGCCGATCTGGCGCGCGTGGAAGAGCGGCGTCAGGCGATCCTGCGCGAAAGCCTGGGCCGGCTCGTGGAACTGAAGCGCGAGTTCGGCTAGGCCCCGCCGCCACCAGCCGGGCCGGGCCGGCCGACCGAGTGGTAGATGAAGCCGGCATCCGCCATTTCCGCCGGCTTGTAGATATTGCGCAGGTCGATCACCAGCGGGTGGCGCATCGCCGCATGCATGCGTTTGAAATCGAGGGCGCGGAACTCGTTCCACTCGGTGAGGATCACCAGCGCGTCCGCCCCGGTCAGCGCATCGTAGGCATCGCTGCACCAGGCGACGCCGTCGAGAAGCCGGGCCGCCTCTTTCATCCCTTCCGGATCGTACAGGCGAAGGACGGCGCCGGCCTGGCGCAGCGCCGGGACGATGACGAGGCTCGCACTCTCGCGCATATCGTCGGTGTTGGGCTTGAAGGTGAGGCCGAGCACGGCGACCACCTTGCCCGCAAGCGACCCGCCGCAAGCCGCGAGGATTTTCTCCGCCATCTGCCGCTTGCGCCGCTCGTTGACCTCGACCACCGCCTCGACGATACGCGGCGTCGCGCCAACGCGCCGACCGAGGCTCACCAGCGCGCGCGTGTCCTTGGGAAAGCAGGAGCCGCCGAAACCAGGCCCCGCATGCAGGAACTTGCGGCCGATGCGGCCGTCAAGGCCGATGCCGCGCGCCACGTCCTGCACATCGGCGCCGACCTTCTCGCAGAGGTCGGCCATTTCGTTGATGAAGCTGATCTTCGTGGCCAGGAAGGCATTGGCCGCGTACTTGGTGAGTTCCGCCGTCTCCAGCGTGGAGAACATGAACGGCGTCTCGTTGAGGAACAGCGGACGGTAGACACGCCTCAACGTCTCGCGCGCCGCCTCGCTCTCGGCACCGACCACGATGCGGTCCGGACGCATGAAGTCCTGGATCGCCGCGCCCTCGCGCAGGAATTCCGGGTTGGAAGCGACATGGAAGTCGAGGCCGGGGCGAGCCTCGGCGATGATCTCGCGGATACGCCGGCCGGTGCCGACGGGTACCGTCGATTTGGTGACGACCAGCGTGCCCGTTTCAAGATGGGCGGCAAGCGAGCGCGCCGCCTCGAAGACATAGCTGAGATCCGCATCGCCGTCGCCGCGCCGCGAGGGCGTGCCGACCGCGATGAAGACCGCGTCGCGACCCTTGACCGCCGCCGACAGGTCCAGCGAGAAGCCGAGTCGGCCGGCCGCCATGTTGGCGCGCACCAGTTCCTCCAGGCCGGGTTCGAAGATCGGCATGCGGCCCGCGCGGAGCTGCGCGATGCGCTCCGCGTCGGCGTCGACGCAGGCCACGTCATGGCCGAACTCCGACAGGCAGGCGCCCGAAACCAGTCCGACATAACCGGCGCCGATCATGGCAATGCGCAAGGCTCACACCTCGTTCCGCTGCGGCCCGACCGCCGGGCCGAAGGGGGCGAAGCATATAACCAATCGGCGGCCGGCGCGCCAGCGCCGGACCATCGCGCTCACGCCTAGTTGAGATAGGGCTGGACGAAGCTCACCAGGCATTCCCGGCCATCCACCATGACCGGATCGCCGGTGCACAGGGTGGATTTCGGAAAGCTGATCTGGCTCGTCGAGCGCACGGTGCAGGCGCGAAGCCAGACTTCGGAGGTCGGCCGGTTGTTGTCGAGCACGGTGATGCGGTAATTCTCGACCGTTGCCCGCCAGAAGGTGCTGGAGCCGATCTCGAGACAGACCTTCTCGGGGCGCATCTGGGCCGCGGCCGGCAGCGGGGCGGCAGCGGCCAAGCCGCAGGCTAGGAGAAAGGCGGGCCGGATCCATGCATGCATGCTGACATCCTCCGTCCCGGCGCGGCGCAAGTCCAGCCCAACCATGCGGCGAATCGAGCCCCGCCCTGCCACAATCGTCTATGTAAAGTTCTTCGACAGGATGTAAAATAATCCATCAGAGTTAAGGTTTGGCTTACGCACGGTCTCTAGGCTGATGGCCAGTGTCCGAGGCAGGCCGGCCTCGGCGCTCCGCCGGATCCGTGTCCGCCAGACGTGACGCGGGTCACCAGATCGCGCGATCGTCGCGCGCCGGGGCCGCCGCCGCCTTGACAGACGAACGTCCGGAAGGAACAGTTCGGACGGAATTATGGCTTAAAAGACAATTGCTTACGTGACATCGGTCACGCTTGGGGGCTGCGTTTCATGTTCCGCATCTTTCGACACTATATCGAATCCCGATCGCTGCTGGCCCTGGTCATCGAGTTCGTGGCTTTCGCGCTCGGCTTCCACTGGATCAACATCCTCTTCATCGAGGAACTTGCGGCTGTCGGCGAGATACGCGGCAACCTCTGGTTTACGTCCGGGGTCTACGCCCTTCTGGTCACTGCTTTCATGTGGGGGGTCGGCCTCTACGATACCGCCAACCTGCGCAGCATCCGGCGCGCCTTCTCCCGCATCGTCTTCAGCTATCTGCTGCTGCTGCCGCTCCTTGTCCTGCTGGAAGCCTTCGCGCTGCGCACGCTGGAGACCTCCTGGCTGCTGCATGTCCTGCCCGCCCTGGCCGTCATCATCCTGGTATCGCTGGCGATCGCCGTGGTCTTCCGCGGCATCCTCGCCTCGCTGACCGAATTCGCCCGCGTGCGCCGGCGCATCCTGGTGCTCGGTGCCGGCGAGCGGGCGGCGCGGATCCGGCACTATTGCGAGGGCGAAGGACAGGAAAAGATCGAGGTCGCCGGCTTCATTCCCACCGGCAACGAGACGCCAGCCCCCGAGATCGGCAATCTGCTGGCCGAAGTCGGCACCGGACGGCTGATCGACCTGATGCGCCAGCGGATGGTGGACGAGATCGTGGTCGCCGTGAACGACCGGCGCGGCCTGCCCGTGCAGCCGCTGCTGGAATGTCGCATGGCCGGCTACCCGGTCACCGACTATCTGTCCTTCTGGGAACGGGAGTCGCGCAAGATCATGCTGGAGAGCCTGGATCCGAGCTGGCTGATCTATTCCGACGGATTCCGGGTCGGCACCATCGTCAACGACCTGCTCAAGCGCGGCCTCGATCTGCTCATCGGCATATTGTTCGTCCTGCTTACCCTGCCGCTGATGCTGGTGATCGCCGTCCTCATCCGCATCGACAGTCCTGGGCCCGTCATATTCCGTCAGGAACGGGTCGGCCGCGAGGGACGCCCCTTCGTCCTCTACAAATTCCGCAGCATGCGCCAGGACGCCGAGGCCAAGAGTGGCCCGCAATGGGCGACGGAGGCCGACCCGCGCATCACACGGATCGGCCATTTCATCCGCAAGTCGCGCATCGACGAGATCCCCCAGGTCTTCAACGTGCTCAAGGGGGACATGAGCTTCATCGGCCCGCGACCGGAGCGGCCGTTCTTCGTCGAGGACCTGGCGCGCCAGATTCCCTATTTCAACGAACGCCACCGAGTGGCGCCGGGCATCACCGGCTGGGCGCAGATCAACTATCCCTACGGCGCCTCGGTCGAGGATGCGCGGGAGAAGCTCTCCTACGACCTCTATTACATCAAGAACTACAGCATCATGCTCGACCTGCTCGTGCTGCTGGAAACGATTCAGGTCGTCTTCTGGCCGAAGGGCGTGCGCTGATGCGGCACGAACCGGATTGAGCCTTGGGCTGGATGCAGGCCATAGCCGCCGCAAGCGGCCTGCTGCACCTCCTCGGCGGGGTATTCGCGCTCGCCGTGCTCCGGCGCGACCAGAATCCCGGCTTCTTCGTCGCGCCATTGGCGCTGAACGGCGTCTGGGCAGGACTGCTCCTGGCGCAGGAATTCCTTTACGCGGATATTGCCGCACTCACCTGGCTGCTCGCCTGTGCCGACATCGCGGCGGCGCTGGCCATGGCGGCATGGAACCTGCTGCTGCTCCGCCTCTTCGCCGACTCGACCGGTGGCAGGCTGTTCGACAACGGCCTGGCGCGCGGCATGGGCCTTGCCATCGCCGCGGCGCTGCTCGCCGCCGCCTGGGCCGCTCTCGCCGCGCCGATCCAGGGACTTGCGGCGGGACGGGAAACGCTGATCCTGCTCTTCGTCGCCAACCTGACGCTTTCGGTCGCCGGACTGATCCTGGTGGAGAATCTCTGGCGCAATCACGAGACCGACACGCTCTGGCTCATCAAGTTCATGCTGATCGGCCTTGCCGTCCTGTTCGGCTTCGATTTCATGATCAGCGCCGATGCACTGCTCTGGCAGCAGCTCGATTCGACCATTATGGCGGCCCGCTCCGTGCTCCACCTGCTCGCGTTGCCGCTGGTGCTGATATCGGTCAAGCGGCTCAGGCGGGCCCGGCGCGGCATGCTGCTTTCTCGCCGCTTCGCCTATCACTCGGCGTCGATCGTCGCCGCCGGCGCCTATCTTCTGGCGATCGGCCTGGCCGGCTATTACATCCGCTTCTTCGGCGGCAGCCTCGGCAACGTACTGCAGGTAGGCTTCCTCGGGCTGGCAACGATCGCGCTGGCAGCCATGCTCGCCTCCGGATCGCTGCGCGGTCGGGTACGGAACTTCATCTCAGGCAACCTGTTCGATCTCAAGTACGACTATCGCGAGGAATGGCTGCGCTTCATCGAGACGCTCGCCGCCGACAGCGGCGCGCCCGACATCCGCGAACGCCTGCTCAGGGCCATCGCCAACCTGATGGACAGCCCCGGCGCCGGGCTCTGGCAATGGAACGATGCCTCGCAGACCTATACCAACAGCCTCGACTGGAATTTCGGCACCGCGGGCGAGGGCGTCCCGCTGGACAGCCGGCTGGCGGCGCAGCTTCTCAGCGACAAGGGCATCGTCGTGGTCGCGGAAGAGCGCGCGCGCAGCGACGGCTCGGTCCTGCCGGCCTGGCTCGCCGCTGAGGAACGCGCCTGGCTGATCGTGCCGCTGGTCCATCGCGACCAGCTCCTGGGCTTCATTGTACTGCGACACTCCCGGGCGCCGCGCGAGGTGGATTGGGAGGATTTCGGGCTGCTGCGCACGGTCGGCCGCCAGGCGGCAAGTTATCTGGCGGAACACAATGCCTCGCGCGTGCTCGCCGAAAGCCACGATCTTCAGCTCTTCAACAAGCGTTTCGCCTTCGTCATTCACGACATCAAGACGGTCATCTACCAGATGTCGCTGCTTCTCTCCAACGCCGACAGACATGCCTCCAACCCGGAGTTCCAGAAAGACCTGCTGCTCAGCGTTCGGGAATCCGTCGATTCGATGAAGCGCATCCTGACGCAGATCAACACCGAGCGCATGAAGGACCGCACTGCGGCGCGACTCGATCTGGTCGGCCTGGCGCGCCGCATGGTCGAGGTGCGGGTCAGGGCCGGCACCACATTGAGGCTCGAGGCCGAGGTCGAGACGCTGCCGGTCCAGGTCGAGGAGACCGCCGCAAGCAGCGTCATCAACCAGCTTCTCCAGAACGCCATCGAGGTTTCGCAGGATGCCGAGGAAGTCGTGGTCCGCGTGCACCAGGAGGGCGAATGGGGCTGCGTCGATGTCATCGACCGCGGGCCGGGCATGGACGAGGAATTCGTGCGCGAGCAGCTCTTCAGGCCACTACGCACGACAAAGTTGGCAGGTTATGGCATTGGCATGTTCCAGGCGCGCGAGATCATGCGCGAGCAGGGCGGGCGGCTGCTGGTGGAGAGCCGGCCCGGGCGCGGCACGCGGATGACGATGATGTTTCCCATGGGCGCCGGCGTGGCTGGCATGGCTTCGGTAAAGGCTTCATGAAAGAGAACAGACTGACCCTGCTTTTCGTCGAGGACGATCCGGGACTTGGACGGCAGCTCAAATGGGCTTTCGCCGACCTCGGACCACAGGTGGCCAACGACCGGGAAAGCGCCCTCGGCATAGCGCGCAAGATGGAGCCGAAGGTGGTCGTGCTCGATCTCGGCCTGCCACCCGACACGCAGGGGGTGAGCGAGGGGTTGCGTACCCTGGAGACGCTGCGCAGCGAGCTGCCGCACAGCAAGGTCATCATCATGTCGGGCAACGAGGACCGCGGCAATGCCATGCGCGCCATATCGCTTGGCGCCTACGATTTCTGCCAGAAGCCGATGGATCTCGAGATCCTCAAGCTGATCATCGACCGCGCGCTCAATCTCTACAATCTCGAGGACGAGGCGCGCATCGCGCAGCGCGAGCGCACCAACTCTCCGCTGCGCGGCCTCATCACCTGCGCGCCGAACATGCTCGAGATCTGCGCCATGGTCGAAAGAGTGGCGCCGACCGACGTCACTGTCATGCTGCTCGGCGAAAGCGGCACCGGCAAGGAAGTTCTGGCACGGGCGCTGCACGACCTTTCGCCGCGCGCCGGCCGGCCCTTCGTCGCAATCAATTGCGGCGCCATCCCCGAAAGCCTCCTGGAAAGCGAGCTGTTTGGCCACGAGAAAGGCTCGTTCACCGGCGCCGTGCGACAGGTGATCGGCAAGATCGAGACGGCCAATGGCGGCACGCTGTTTCTCGACGAGATCGGCGATCTGCCCGCCCAGCTCCAGGTCAAGCTCCTGCGCTTCCTGCAGGAGCGCGTGATCGAGCGTATCGGCGGTCGCCAGCAGATCCCGGTCGATGTCCGGGTCGTCTGCGCCACCAACAAGAACATCGACGAGGAAGGCTCAAGCGGCCAGTTCCGCTCGGACCTCTTCTACCGCCTCAACGAGTTCTGCATCCGCATCCCGCCGCTCCGCGAGCGCGAGGGCGATCCGGAAGTGCTGGCCCACTATTTCCTCAATCTCTACAACTCCCAGTACAATCGCCAGATCCGCGGCTTCGACAGCGGCGCGCTCCAGGCCATCCGGGAGTATCCCTGGCCCGGCAACATCCGGGAACTGCAGAGCCAGGTGAAGCGCGCCACGCTCATGGCGCAAGGCGAGATGATCACCGAGAAGGAGCTGGCCCTGCCGCAGATTGCAGCAACTTCGCCCGCCGGCGAGGAAGATGGCGGCTCAGGCGCGGACTATCGCGGCATGACACTCAAGGAAGTACGTGCGGAAGCCGAGCGCGCGGCGCTGCGCCAGGCGCTGGCCCGGGCGGAGGGCAACATTTCGCGCGCGGCGAAAATGCTGGGCGTCAGCCGCCCGACCATGTACAGCCTGATGCAGGTGCACGACATCAGGACCTAGAGCCTTTCGCCGCGGGATGGAAACGGTTCTGTTGGCCGACGGCGGGCGGAACTGCGCCGATGGACGGCGTCAGCCGACTAGGGGAGCAGCCCCGCTACGACCTGCGTCGACTGACCAGCCACGCCCCAACTCCGCCATGTCAGAACGACTCCATCCCACGGTGAAAGGCTCCGAGGCGCGCGCGGACCGAGGCGCGGGCGCGGCGCGCCAGCTCCTCGATACGCACCAGCCCGCCCCGACGCCAGAGTTCGAGCCAGACCATTTCCTCCATGCGGCTGGCGAGCGAGCGCTTGAGCGCGTTCTCGCCGGCGAGATGGTCGTAGACAGAGAGCCCCTCCGCCGCATAGTCCGCGATGGCCAGGACATGGAGCGCGAGTCCTGGTCGGATGTCGCGCTCGTCGCCGAGGCGAAAGCCGCCCTGATAGTTCATGACCCGGTCGCCGGAGCGGAAGTTGTAGAGCACGCCCTGCGGCCGGCCGCCGGCCTCGAGCTGGAGCAGATCGACCTCCCCGCGCGGTAGGCCGTGGGCGATCAGATCGGCATGGAAAGCGAGCGTCCAGGGATCGGCGAAGGCGCCGGGCGCGCCGCGCCGCCGCCAGCGCGCCTGGTGCCATTCGACGAGACGCGCGAACATCTCGCGCGCTTCCGCCGGCTCGCGTGCTTTGCGCAGGCGAAGTTCGCCCTCCCCCGCGAGCCGGCGGAATGTGCGCCGCGCCGCCGCGCGCGTGCTGCGGCCGAGCCAGGAGAACGGCTCGCCGGCGGCGGCGCGTACCCGATCGAGGTCGAGGACAGGACATGCCTTGCGCGCGGTGATCCGCGGCACGAGCCGCGTCTGCCTCATGCAGGCATCCGCGCTCGCCCGATCGAGGCCGGGCAGGCGCAGCAGGTCCCATTCCACGCCGCAGTCTTCCAGGTAGGACAGCGCCGCGCCGATCGCGCCGGGCGAGGCCGGATCGACCAGGAAGCCGTTATGCTCGATCGTCAGCCCATCCTGCGGCATGCGGCCCAGCTCGCCAAGCAGCAGCGCCTGGCGCCGGATCAGGCCCCGAAAGCGGACGGGCGCCACGCCGAACAGGCCGAGCAGCAGGGTCCCCGCCGCACCGCGCCCGCGCAGCACGAGGACGGAAGCCTCGGGCGGCAGATGGGCGAGCCAGGTGCCGGTCCATGTCCAGCCCTGAAAGAAGCCCGCACCGGCGCGGATGGCCAGTTCGCGCCATTCATCTTCCAGCGCCCCCGGCTCCGAAACCGGCTCCAGTGAGAATCGGACGGCGCCTTGCATCGGCGGCGCCGCTCAGGCGGCCGCGTCCGGACAGAAGACGCGGTCCATGCGGTCCCAGCGGAAATCCTGCAGCGCCCGGTCCAGCTTCCGCTCCATTCGCGCCAGGTTGGTGTAATGGCGCAGGCGGGACTTGAGGGAGAGGCCCGGCTGATGCGGCTGATCCGGATCGACCTCCCAGGGATGGAAATAGAAGATACAAGGCTCGCCATCCTGCGCGTTGACCCGTCGCATGAAGAAGCGTGACAGCGCATAGGGCAGCAGCCGGAAGTATCCGCCTCCACCGCAGGGCAGATTGCGCCCGAGAAGACGCACGGAAGTCACCGGACACTCGACGATCTCGCCGCGATCGCGATAGAGAAAGGCGAAGCGCGGCGCCTCGGGCATGCCATAGAGGTCGTGATGCACCGGATAGACGCTCGAGGAGTAGGCGTAACCTTCCTCTGCGAGGACATCGAGTGCCCAGATGTTGCGGCCGTTGATGGAGAAGCTCGCCGCCCGATAGCCCCGCACCTGGCGCCCCGAGACATCTTCGAGAATTGCCTTGGTCCGGCGGACGTCGGCGCGAAATTCCTCGGGCGACTGATGGTCGGCGCGAACATGCTCGTAGCCATGGCTTGCCAGCTCGTGGCCCTCGTCGACGATGCGCCGGATCAGCGCTTTCTCCCGCTCGGCGACCCAGCCCAGAGTGAAGAAGGTCGCTTTGACGTTATGCCGGGCGAAAAGATCGAGCACCCGGCCGGTATTCCTCGCGACCCGGCTCTCGAGGCCGTCCCAGTCGGCACGGCGCACCACGTCGGCCATGGCCTGCACCTGGAAATAATCCTCGACATCAACGGACATCGCATTGACGATCCGCCCGTCCCTGCCGAGACGCTCCCGCCTTGGGATGGGTGTCATCATCATTCGCGCGACCGGTCCAGATAATCGGCGGCGATGGCGAAGGTCTGGCGGATCACGCGGTCATGGCGCGCCACCTTCTGTTCCAGCTCCTCCAGGCGCCTCTCCGCCTCCGGCGACAGCGTCGTCTGCACGAGGACCGGAGCGGGGGGCTGCGCCGGCACCTGCGGCGCGACGGCGGCTTGCGCCATGGCCGTCTGCGCCGGGCGCGGCGCCGGCTGGGTGCGCATCTCGCTGGCCAGCTCCTGCGCCACCTGGGTCACGACATTGCCATCGATTTCGTTCAGCCCTTCGAGAAAGCAGTAGAGCAGAAGCCGCGAGCACAGCCCGTTTATCCGCCTGGGCACGCCGCCGGATTCGCGGTGGATCAGGCCGTAGGCATCGGGCGTGAAGCGCGGATTGCCCTGCCAGCCGACCGTGCGCAGCCGGTGCTCGATATACTCGACCGTTTCCGCCTGGGTCATCGGGCCGAGGTGATAGGAGGCGATGACACGCTGGCGGAGCTGTTCGAGTTCCGGCTGGGCCAGCGTATCGCGGAAGTTGGGCTGGCCGAGAAGGAAGCTCTGTAGCAGCGTGTCCTGACGCACCTGGAAGTTGGAGAGCATGCGCAGCTCCTCCAGCGCGCCGACGGAAAGGTTCTGCGCCTCGTCGATCACCAGCAGCGCCCGGCGGCCGCTGCGATGCACGTCGATGAGAAAGTGCTCGAGCCGCTGCAGCAACGTCGCCTTGTCGGCCTGTTCCTGCTTGAGACCGAAAGCGGCGGCGACCAGGCGCAGCAGGTCGTCGGCGCCGAGCTGCGTCGTGACGACGCGCGCGGCCACGTACTTGTTGCTGTCCAGCGTGTCGAACAGATGACCGACGATCGTGGTCTTTCCGGCGCCAATCTCGCCGGTGATGACGATGAATCCCTCGCGCTGCTCGAGCCCGAAAGTCAGGTAGGCCATCGCCTTCTGATGGCCGCTCGAACCGAAGAAGAACCGGGGATCGGCCGTGAGCTGAAACGGCAGCCCGGAGAACTTGTAATAATCGGCGTACAAGGGCTCTGCTCCGGATCGCCGTTCAGAACGACTTGCGCAGTCCGACCGTCACCAGATTCTCGCGCAGGTCGGAATTGCGGTCGTTCGAGTCGCGATTGAAATAGGTGTAGGAGATGCTGCCGACAAGGCTGGCGCCGAACTGATGCGAGAGGCTGATGCTGCCGCTATAGACGTCGTCCTCGCGGCTCGCCGCATCGTTGTAGTCGGTGTGCGTATAGCGCAGCGTCGCGCTGATCCGCGTCATCGGCCAGATCTGGCGGCCGAAATTGAAGGAGGCGCCCAGAACCTCGCGCTTCTCGTCGGTGGCGTCGGTCCGCCGCGTTTCCTGGAATGCCAGGCCGGTGAAGGAACTGCGTCCGATCTGGGTGTTGCCGCGGATCTGCGCGCGGTCCCGCCGGAAGGCGTTGGAGGAAACGTTGAAGGACGGATCGCTCAGCGAAAGCCTTTGCGCCGTCCTTCGGTCGATAAGGTCGCCGAACTCGTCGAGTCCGAGGAACGTCAGGTTCTCCGTGGTGAGGCCCTGGGTCGTGTTGAGGCTGCGGGTATATTCGGCATCGATGCGCGAGGTCGGACCGATCAGGTAGCTAGCCGAGCCCGACCAGTAATCCCGCTCGTAGCGCTTGCCATAGACCATGCTGAAAGCACTGCGCGGCCCCGGGCGCAGCTTGCCGCCCACGGTCCAGATGACGCCATCGGGTTCATCGTCGAGCGTGCGATCCTCGATGCGCTCGTAGCCGACGGAGGCCAGCGCCGAGACATACTGGTTGATCACGTATTCGGAGCTGAGTTCGGCGAGCCGCGTCGAGACCCGCCGCGAGCCCTGGGCGGAACTCGACGAGAAGCGCCCTTCGCTGCCATCGAGCGTCAGCGCCCAGAGCAGGCGCGTGAATTCGCTGCCATAGCTCAAGGTCTCGGTGACGCGGTGGCTGAGCGAATCCTGCTGGGTCGCGGTTATGAAGTCGACATAGTTGAACGAATAGCGCAGCTCCGAATTGGCCCAGCGCCCCAGCCGGTAGCGCCAGTAGGGGCTCGCCGCGAAGGTCGCGACGGTCCGCTGGTTGTTCGAGGAATTCTCCTCGTCGGCCGAGACCTGGCCGCCGCTGTCGACGGTCACCTGGCTGATCGCCGAACGCAGGTCGAGGAAGAGCGCCTCGTTGATCAGCTCGAGCTGCGAGGTCTGGCGCAGCGCGTGCCGGAACTCGTTCTCCTCGGTGAAGCGCGCGTACTGCACGCGCGTGAGCGCATAGTCCATATTGAAGCGATGGCGCGCGCTCTGATGGGCGATGTTCACGCCGGGGCGGATGGTGGTGAAGGTGTCGGAGCGTTCGCGTCCGGGCCGCTCGCGCAGCGCGTTGTCGGTGAAGGATTGCTGGATATCGATGCGCGGGACGATGATCCAGGAAGGTTGCGAGGGCGGCGGCGGCGTCACCACGTCTTCCGACTGGCCCAGCGCCGGCGCGGGAGCGAGCAGCACCAGCACGAGCCAGAGCGCGCTCGAAGCGAAACCTGCCAGCCGAATCGCGCCGCCCGAGCCGGCCTGCCGGACCAGCCCATCGGCCCGACGGATTCGCCCCCCTTGATCCATCTTCGAGACCACCAGCACCTGTTCCCCACAAGCCGGCCCGGGTGACGGGCGACAGAGCCTCGCCACCCGCCAGGCGGACGTCACGTGCCGGCGCCGTAGCCGTAATAGGAGCCGAAGCCTTCCGTCGTTCCGTCCGACTGCCGCTTGTTTAACAGAAGGGAAATGTTAGGACAATTGCTTATCAACCCCAATGCGTCCTGCACCACTGTAGCGCTAGTGCTTTCGGCTTCGATCACGAACACGATCTGGCCGACATGCCCTGCCAGCACCGATGGCTCGCTGCTGGCGAGCACAGGCGGCGCATCGAAAATCACCACGCGGTCAGGATAGCGCCGTGACACCTCGTCGACAAAGGCCGCCATGCGCTGGCTGGCCAAAATCTCGGTCGTTTCCGGCGTTGTGCTGCCGGCCGGCAACACTGCAAAGTTCGGCAGGTCGGTCCGCAGAAGCACCTCGGACAGGTCGAGCTTCTTGTCGCTCAGCACGTCGATCAGCCCGAGTTCGGCGGAGAAGCCGAGCCGCTCCGGCAGGGAGGGATGATGAAAATCGGAATCGATGAGCAGCACGTTGAGGCCGCGCTCGCTCGCCATGCTGATCGCCAGGTTGATGGCGACGAAGGTCTTGCCTTCCTCCGGACGAGCCGATGTCACCATGATCAGGTTGCCCCGCTCCACCCGCTCGGCCGGATCGCCGAAGGCCCGGGTGATGAGCGGCCGCTTGATGATGCGGAACTCCTCGGTCAGGCGCGAGGCGCTGCTGTTTGGCGTGATCATGCCCTGGAGCTGCAGGCCGCCCCAGTCGATCTTGACCGCCCGGCGGCTGCGCGGCACGACCTTCGGAACCTCGATCGGCTGCACGCTCGCCGGCGAGGCGGCCTCCTGCACATGCGCCCCGTTACGCTGGGCCGGCGGCGCCTCGGCCGCGGGCTCGGCCGGCCGTTCCGCCGGCTGGGTTTCGACGCCGAGCTTGGCCGCGGCCCGCTCGACCAGCGAGGGCTTGCCCTGCTGCAGCCGTTCCATCGCGCGTCCGATCAGGTCTCCGGGCATCGCCATCTCCTACAGAACCTGCCGCACGGCCTTGATGAGACTATCGAGTCCCGGCAGCGAGAGATCGAGCAGGGTCCCGGTGAGGATCGCGCCATAGACGCCGGTCAGCGCGAAACAGGCCGCGCCGAAGCCGACCACCGCCATGACCCGGCGCTGATGCTGGCGCGCGGTCACGATGCGGGTGACGGAGCCCAGGATGGGCAGGGCGAAGGACTGGCGGAGCTGGCGGATGGAGGAGAAACTGTCGTCGAACTGGGTCAGCACCAGCGCCAGCATGACGCCCGCGCCGAGGCCTGCGATCAGCACCGCGCTGAAGAAGAGCGGCCGGTTGGGAAAGGTCGGGGTGAGCGGCGCGGTCGGCGGATCGACGACGCGGAACTGCACCTTGTCCGCCTTGGCCTCCACCTCCTGCGACATGCGCGCCGATTCGCGACGTTCGAGCAGGGTCTCGTAATTCTTCCTCAGGATGCCGTAGTCGCGGTTGAGGTCGGCGAACTCGGTCTCGACCTGCGGTATCTTTTCCGCCTCCGCCTCGATCCGGTTCACATTCTCCTGCTGTTCGGCGACGCGCCGCTTGAGCAGTTCGAGATTGATCTCCGCCTCGGAGAGCTTGAGCTGAAGCTGCTCGTAGACCGGGTTGGGCTTGCGCTCCTGGATCGAGGTCTGGGCGTTTGGCGCATTGGCGTCCTGCTCGGCCTTCTGGCGCTTCAGCGCCTCGATCGTGCGCCGCGCCGCGACCACGTCGGGATGCTGGTCGGTGTAGCGCAGCAGCATGCCGTCGAGGTTCTGCTGCGCCGCCTGGAGACGGATGTCCAGTTCGCTCTGCGGCCTCGCGCCGAACGTGTTCTGACGCGTGATCTCGGTGAAATGCCTGGGCTCGTTGGCGAGCTGGCGGGCCAGCGCGTTGCGGCGCACCTGCGCTTCCTCGTATTCCCGCGTCGCGGTGGCAAGCGCGCCACGCGCCCGATCGAGCGCGCCGCCCGAGCCCTGCTCGCCACCCATGCGCGCCGGCAGGATGTGGCGATACTGCTGGCGGAAATTGGCGAGCCGCTCCTCGGTCTCGCGGATCTGCGTCTCGTACTGCGCGATCTGGCCGTCGAGGAAAGAGACCGCACGTTCCATTTCGCGGCGTTGCGAGCCGACATTGCTCTCGATGAAGATGGTGAGCAGCGACTGCACCACACGCCTGGCCAGCACCGGATCGCGGTCGGTGAACTCGAGCGAAAAGAGGTTGCGCGATCCCTGGGCGCGGATGACCGCGCGCCGCTCCAGGCTCTGGAGCATCTGCTCGCGCCGCTCGGAGGTGGGCGCGCGCACGTCGAGATCGGTGGCGCGCATCACCGCTTCCAGATTGGGCCGGCTCAGCAGCGTGCGCTGCATGATTTCGACCTGCTGGTTGACGTTGGTGTCGACCGAGATGCCGCGCAGCAACGGCGCCAGCAGCGTGCCGGTATCGACATAGATGCGGGCGGTGGACTGGTACTGGTTCGGGATCGAAGCGACGAAGATCCAGCCGGCGACGCAGACCAGCCAGGCCACGCCGAGTGCGAGCCAGCGCCGGCGCCAAACGCCGACGACGTAATGAAGCAACTGGTCCTTCAGACTATCCATGGGGCGCCCATTCCGCGTTCACTGACCCACGCATCCGTATCCGATATAGGTTCGTCACGGCTCCGATCGGCGAAGGCAGCGCAACCCCCTCAGGCATTTGCAGCTTGCGCCACTCAAGTCTGTCGAGAAATCCTTCCGTCCCCCCGCCGTCCCGGCGACAAGTTGTTGCAGGAAATAGCTAATAAAGTTTTAGCGGGATGCCGGCAGTGCCCGCCGTCACACCGCCTGCCGAATACGGCTAGAACCAGCTCTGCGGCACGATCAGGATGTCGCCTGGCAGCATGCGGACATTGGCGCCGACATCGCCATCCTTGATCAGCCGGTCGAGATTGACGCGGACATTGGTTTCGCCCTCGCGCGTCTTGCGGTTGATGACCGCGCGGTTGCCCGCCGCGAACTGGGTGAGGCCGCCGACGGCGATCATGACGTCGAGCACGGTCATGTTCTCGCGATAGGGCAGCGCCTGCGGCCTCGCCGCCTCGCCGATCACGCGAACCTGCTGCTGGTAGGGTCCGACGAAACTCTGGACAATGACGGTGACGACCGGATCCTGGATGTACTGCTTGAGGATATTCTCGATATCGCGCGCCAGCATCGTGGGTGTCTTGCGCGTCGCTTCCAGATCCTCGATCAGCGGCACCGAGATGCGCCCGTCGGGGCGCACCGGGATGGTGGTCGAGAGTTCCGGGTTGCGCCAGACGAAGATCTGCAGGACATCGCCAGGACCGATCAGGTAGTCGGGCAGCGGACCAGGCTGGGAAAGATCCTCCCGGCCCATACCGCCGTCCGCCGCGCAGGCGGCGACAGACCCAGCGAGGAATATTGCCAAGATCGCCTTGAGGACTCGCGTCCTGATGATGCCCCCGAACATACGATATCCTGCCGTTTGATTGCCCTGTGAACTTCCCCGGTCCGCGAGTATGACAACCATAATTTGGTGGTCTTGTCATCACGCATTGGCGAACCTTCAAGTAGCATAAAGCATGGCGCCGGTTAAGACTTGCTTTTTGGCCACAGCGCCCGGCGGCAAGATGCCGCCCCTCCCTGTCGGCGGACTTTACAATGCAGCCTCGACCCGTGCCGATCGGGCACATTGTTTCGAAGCCTTTACACATGTCGGAATTTCTGACGGAGGGAACGGGCTCCGGACGGCACGGCTGCCAATGCCACTCTCCGGTCCTCTCGGTGCCGCAGCACCGGATCTATGGCATTCGGCCGCCAGGACACCGAGAGCGCATCGACAGCGAGACCATAACGATTATTGAAGTATCTAATGCAGAAATATTAACTCCAAAGCTGGGGAATATCCCATCGATCAAAATAAATAAAACGTTCTACAATTACTATATTGGCGAGTCGTCTATAGACATAAATATGAATTGTGCGACGCAACAATTCACTGCAAATTTGACAATATTAACCTCGATCAACTGCAGAAAATAATATTTATTATTTTAGATGATTTCAGGCACTTTTGGCAGATTCTAAGGAAAATAAGTGAAAGTGCTTAGTTTTTGACTGGCGCGAAACTTGCATGTTGCCTAACTGGTTGGCGACTGGCCCGTGGGCCGGCCGAAGTAAAGCCGTGAAGGCACTCGGCCAGACGGAAGATCGAGGGGTGGCAATGGCAATGGGCATTCGCAGGGAGGATCTCGACCCGACCTCTGGCATGCGCGGCACCTGGCCGGCGCGTCGGAGCATCTCTTTCATCGCGGCCTTCTGCCTGCTGTTCTGGCTGACCATTGCCGGTATCGGCGGCTGGCTCCTCGACCGCGGCGCAGAGAATGCAAGCATCGTCACGCTGAGCAAGGGGCCGCCCGGCAGCCAGCTTTCGCACACCATCGCCCCGGGCATGGAACTGGTGATCGAGTTCGATCCGCGCGAGGCGTCGATCACCCGCGAGGGCGCGCATCTGGTGCTGCATTTCGACAATGGCGCCCATCTCGAACTGCGCAATTTCGTGGCCGCCGCGCGGTCGAGTTCGCCCCCCGCCCTGCGCGACCGGAACGACCATGTGCTGCCCGGTGACCTGGTTCTTGAACTGATCGAGGCGCGTGGCCGCTCGGCCCGCTTCGACGAGGCGCTCGCCATCCGGCCGGCCGCCGGCCGCTAGAGCCGTTCACCGCGGGCTGGAATCGTTCTGACGTGGCGGAATTGGGCTGTGGCTGGTCAGCCGGCGCAGGTGTAGCGGGGCTACGGCCAAGCCGGCTGACGCTGTCCATCGGCGCAATTCCGCCCGTCCCGGCGGGTTGACCGGCGGCAGGCGCCCGCTTTGTCGCGCCGCTGGCCCGATGCACCACATCGCGCTGCGCGCCGCTTCGCGCGGCTCGCCGCGCCGCCGGCCAACGGAACGGTTTCCCTCCCGCGGTGAACGGCTCTAGCGCCGGCGTACCCGGCTGGTCGGTTCCGCCGAAAGCGGGTCGTCCGGCCAGTGGTGGCGCGGATAGCGCCCGCGCAGATCGGCTTTCACCTGCGCATAGCCGCTGGCCCAGAAACTCGCCAGGTCGCGCGTCACCTGCACCGGCCGGTGCGCCGGCGACAGCAGGTGCAAGAGCAGCGCCACCTGACCGCCGGCCACGCGCGGCGTCTCGCGCAGGCCGAACATCTCCTGCAGCCGCACCGCAAGCACCGGCCCCTCGGGGGCTGTATAGTCGATGGCGATGCGCGAGCCGCTCGGCACCGCGAGATGGGTCGGCGCCAGTTCGTCGAGCACCCGGCGCTGACGCCAGTCGAGCCGCGCCGCGAGCAAGGCCGCCAGATCGAGGCCGCCAAGATGATCGAGCCGCGTCATCCCCTCCAGATGCGGGGCCAGCCACTGGTCCAGCTCCGCGTCGAGCGCCACGTCCGAAATGTCCGGCCAGTCCTCGCCAAGGACGCGGCGGAGAAAGAGCACGCGCGCCTGAAAGGCCCGCGCCGCGTCGGTCCAGGGCAGGCAGGCAAGTCCGCGCTGGCGGACGCCCGCGAGCAGCGCCGCCGCGACCCCGGTTGCGGCGCGCGCGGCAGGCAGCGGCCGCGCGGCCAGAACCACCGCGCCGATCCGGCGCACGCGCCGCGCCTCGACCGTGCCCTGCCGGTCGTCCCAGCGTATCTCGTCCTGCTCCTCCACGAGATCGCCGAAATGCGCCTCGATCTCCTCCTCGCCAAGTGGCGCGGCGCGAAAGATGCGCGCCCGCTCCCGCTCGCCGTCGAGATCGGCAACGGCGAGAAACTCCTCCGCAGCGAGCGGATCGCCGGGTGGCAGATGGGCCCCGCGCCCCAGTGCCAGGAGATATTCGCCATCCCGGCCGGGACGGCGGCGGGCGATGCGGTCCGGATAGGCGAAGGCAACCAGCAACCCGCACATGCGCCGGTCGACCCGGGTCCGGCCATCGCGTGCGCGCGCGCCCAGGCGGCGGGCCAGTTCGCGGATCGGCCGCAAGGCCGGACCCGAGCCCTCCGCCTCTGCGTCGGGCGACCCGACCAGCCAGTCGAGCCGCTCGCGCAGGTCCGCCCCGCTGCCGCGCACGGGATCGCGCTCGCCGAGCAGCGCCGCCAGCACCGCACCGGTGTCGCCAAGTCCCAGCTCGCGCGATCGGAGCAGCATATGGGCAAGACGCGGATGCAACCCTATCCCGGCCATGGTCCGGCCATGCGCCGTGACGCGGCCGGCATCGTCGAGGGCGCCCAGCCGGCGCAGCAGCGCCCGCGCGCCGGCGAGCGCGGCCGGCGCAGGCTGGTCGGGAAGCGCGAGCGCCCCCGGTTCGGCGCCCCAGCAGGCCAGTTCCAGCGCAAACGCCGAAAGATCGGCTTCATGGATCTCGGCCGGCCGGCGCGCCCGAAGACCGCGCTGTTCGGGCTCGGTCCACAACCGGTAGCAGACGCCCGGCTCCGTCCGCCCGGCCCGGCCGCGCCGCTGTTCGGCCGCATCGGCGCTGACCCGAACCGTGACCAGCCGCGCCATGCCGCTCGCCGGATCGAAGCGCGAAAGCCGCATCAGGCCGGCATCGATGACCACGCGCACGCCCTCGATCGTGAGCGAGGTCTCGGCGATGGCGGTGGCGAGCACCACCTTCCGCCGCCCGGCAGGCGCCGGGCGGATGGCGTGATCCTGCCCGGCCGGGGGCATGTCGCCATGAAGCATCGCCAGATCGGTATCCGGCGGCAGGCCGGCCTCGCCGAGCAGCCGGCGCACCCGCCCGATCTCGCGCGCGCCGGGCAGGAACACCAGCAGGCTCCCCGCCTCGCGGGCCAGCGCGCGGCGGATGCAGGCCGCGACCGCATCCTCGATGCGCCCCTCCGCCGGCCGGTCGAGATAGCGCGTTTCGACCGGAAAGGCGCGGCCCTCGCTGGTGAGCACCGGGGCGCCGTCCAGCAGTCCGGCAATGCCGGCCGTATCGAGCGTCGCCGACATGACGAGAATGCGCAGATCCTCCCGCAGGCCGCGCTGCGCGTCGCGGCAGAGGGCAAGGACGAGATCGCTTTCCAGGCCGCGCTCGTGAAACTCGTCGAGGATCACCAGGCCGGCATCCTCAAGCGCGGGATCCTCCTGCAGCCGGCGCAGCATGATGCCGTCCGTCAGCACCTCGATCCGTGTTGCCGGCCCGATCCGCCGGTCGAGCCGCACGCTGTAGCCGATCTGCCCGCCGACCGTCTCGCCCAGCGTCTCCGCCATGCGCCGGGCGGCCGCGCGGGTGGCGATGCGGCGCGGCTCCTGCATGAGTATCTTGCGCCCCTTGAGCCAGGGCTCGTCCAGCAGGGCGAGCGGCAGTCGCGTGGTCTTGCCCGCACCCGGCGCGGCCTGTACGACAAGATTGTCGCCCGCCGCCAGGATGCGGCGGACCTCCGGCAACAGCTCGTCGATCGGCAGTTCGGTATCGAAGCGAGGCGGCATGCAAGCCGTCTTAGCCCGGTCCCTGGTCGCAGGGAAGTCAGTTCGGGTTGAGGAAGCGGTTCTGATAGAAGTCGCGGCTGCGTCGTTCGCCGATATCGCAGCCGGGCTTGTATTGCGCCCGGTGAAGGAGGCCGCGCGCAGGCGGGAACGGCGCCAGGCGCGCTCCCTGCGCCGCCTCGCGTCGTCCGACGCTGGCGCGCCCGCCTTCGGGCACGAGGCCGGCGATCTCCAGCAGCAGCTTGCGCCGGACCGCCTCGCCGAACGAGGCGAAGTCCTGCGCCACGACGATGAAGGCCCCCGGACCGCCGATCACGCAGCCCTCGTAATACTTGTCGAGATCGGCCATGTTGGGAAATCCGAAACGGTTCGGCCGGTCGTTGACGATTGGCAGGCCGTTGATCGTGATGCCGGCGGCGATCGCCTTCTCGCGCGCCAGGTCGATCAGGCCGCCATCGTTGTTCGGGCCGTCGCCGGATATGTCGATGACGCGCCTGGTGGCGCGAAAGTTCGCTTGCGCGAACCGCGGCAGGGCGAAATCGATGGCACCGGTGATGGAAGTGCGCAGCCCGGTGCGGATCGGTGCCTCGGCGAGCAGCGCGGCGAACATATGCGCGCTGGCCTCGTCGTCGATCACCATCCAGTCGACCAGCAGGCGGTTGTCGCCGTAACTCGCCCACTCGAAATACATCACGGCGATCTTGCCGATCATGCCGCCCTTGATCGCGCGAATGATCTCCGGGTCACGAAAGGCGGCGACGTAGCCCTGGCGCTGCAGCAGCGCCTCGTCCTGATCGACGCTGCCGGAAATATCGACGGCAAGCGCGAGCTGAAGATCGACTTCCGTTTCCGCGGCACCTTCACGGACGATCAGGAGCGCGAGGATTGCCGCCGCGACGCAACGAACCATCTGCCTGACGCGCATGTCCGCTCCTTCTCCAGAGTGGTCGCCGCTGTCCCGGGAGAATCGACCTTCCCCCGATCAAGTCTAGACGGCGGCACGGACCGGACAACAGCGGACATGAATCCCACGCCCGGCGCGGGTGCCTTCATTTGTCCGCCGTCGGGCGTAGTTTCGCGCCGGCGCCCGCACCCTGGCGCAGTGTCTCCGAAAGCCAGGGCAGCAGCACGGACAGTTCACTTGCCAGTTGCCAGGGCGGATTGACCATCAGCAGGCCGGCACCGTTGAGCAGGGCGGGGTCGCCCGGCGCGCGCACCAGAAGCTCCGCCTGCAGCAGCCGCGCCGTCACCGCCGCGCGAGCCATCTCGAACAGCCTGTCGCCATCGTCCGCTGCCTTGACGGGATACCAGAGCAGGAAGGTGCCGGTCGCGAACCGGCGCAGCCCCTGGCGCAGCGCGGCGATCATGCGCTCGCGATCGTCGGGGCGCTCGAAGGGCGGATCGATCAGGATCAGGCCGCGACGCTCGGGCGGCGGAAGCTGGGCCTTGACCAGGGCATAACCGTCCTCACCCAGCACTCGCACCCGCCGGTCGCCCATCATCAAATGGCGCAGTGCCTCGCGATCCTGGGGATGCAGCTCGTTGAGGACCAGCCGGTCCTGCGGGCGCAGCATCCGCCGCGCCAGTTCCGGCGAGCCCGGATAGAAGCGGATGCCGGCGCCGAGGCCCTCCGGATTAAGGCGTGCCAGAAGTTCGAGGTAGGGCGCGAGTGGCGCGGGCGGATCGGTCGCGGCGGCAACCCGCCCGATGCCGGCGCGAAACTCGGCCGTCTTCAAGGCCGGCACCGAACGCAGGTCATAGCGACCCGGGCCGGCATGGGTGTCGAGAACCAGGAAGGCCGCATCCTTGCGGCACAGATGCCCGATCACCCTTACCAGCACCGCGTGCTTCAGCACGTCGCCGAAATTGCCGGCATGGAACGCATGGCGGTAGTTCACGGCCGCAGGTCATGACAGCGGCCGGCCGGGAAAGCAAGGGCCAGCAGCGCCCTGCCCTGTACGCCCCCCGGCCCTATAAGTTCTGCCCCGCCACCTCGAAGCCTGCGGCGCGGATCGCCTCGGCCGCGCGCGAAGGCTCCACCGCGCCCTCGATCGCCACCCGGCCGGTGGCGAGATCGACCTCGACGCGCGCCTGCGGCGCCACCCGGCCAAGCGCCCGCGTCACGGCATTGACGCAGCCCTGGCAGGTCATGCCGGTCACCCGAAACGTAATGCCATCCATCTTCATCTCCGACAAATGCTGCAAATCTTCAACCGCGGGCATCCTGCACCTTACCGTCGCTGGAAGGTCAAGCGGCGGATTGCGGCGGCGCCGCAAGGCGGCGAGGATGGGCCGATGCTCGACCCGCTCCTCCGCCGCTTCCTCGCCCCCACCCTCGATCGCGCGGGCGGCGGGCTCGCGGCGCTGGGCATCGGCGCCGATGCCCTGACCTGGACCGGCTTTGCCCTCGGGCTCGGCGCCATCCCGGCGATCGCCACCGGACATTACCTGACCGGGCTGGCCCTGTTCTTGGGCAACCGCCTGTTCGACGGCCTGGACGGCGCGGTCGCGCGGCGGCGCAGCGCGAGCGATCTGGGCGGCTATCTCGACATCGTCTGCGATTTCATCGTCTATGCGGGTTTCGTCGCGGCTTTCGCCCTGGCGAGGCCAGACAATGCGCTGCCTGCGGCGATCCTGCTGTTCGGCTTCATGGGAACCGGCTCGACGTTCCTTGCCTTCGCCATCTTCGCCGCCAAGCGCGGCCTCGCCACCACGCGGCGCGGACCGAAGGCCCTGTACTATCTGGGCGGGCTGACGGAGGGCACGGAGACGATACTGTTCTTCGCCGCCTTCTGTCTCTTTCCGGCGACCTTCCCTGTGCTGGCCCTCGTCTTTGCCGCGCTCTGCCTGCTCACCACCCTGAGCCGCATGGCGAGCGCCATCCGCATGCTTGCCGACCGCCCGGGCTGACCGCCGCTCAGCGGGACGCCGGCAGGACCTCCTCGATGGCGCGGATGAGCTCGGGCGCGTCCGGGCGCACGCGCGTTGGGAAGGTGCCCGCCAGCGAGCCGTCGGGCGCCACCAGGTATTTATGGAAGTTCCAGCGCGGGAGCTGCCCCTCGCCCAGTTCCCGGGCGATCCAGCGATAGAAGGGATGGGCATCGGCCCCGATCACGCGCTGCTTGTCGGTCAGCGGGAAATCGACGTCGAAATTCACCTCGCAGAATGCCTTGATTTCGGCCGCCGAACCGGGCTCCTGGCCGCCGAAATCGTTCGAGGGCACGCCCAGCACCACGAGGCCACGCTCCCGGTAGCGCCGCCAGAGTTCCTGCAGGCCGGCATATTGCGGAGTGAAGCCGCATTGGGACGCGGTATTGACCACCAGCACCGCCTTGCCCCGGAAGCTGCCGAGCGGCAGTTCGCCGCCCTCGATCGCCCGGAACGTGAAATCGTGCGCGGACATCGCCTCCGCCCTCCCGGTTGGCAGGATGCCGGCCGCAAGCAGCGCGAGCAAGGCAAAGCCGATCCGTGCAAGCCACATCCCACACCCCCTGGCCGCCAAGGGCCGCCTGCTACCGATGATAGGGCGGCCGGGTCCGCCGCCAAGTCGAGAATTCGTTAACCATATCTACAGGAAAGGCGCAACAGACTGGTGCCTGTCGCAACTATCCCGGACCCGCCTCGCCGATGAGCGCGCTCGGCCAGATTTTCGCCCTTGCCAGCTATGCCCTCGCGGCCCTGCTCCTCGCCGTCCTCGCGCCGGCGCCGGAGACCCCGCTTGGCCCGGTCTCGCCGGCATTGCTCGCGCTTGCCGCCTTCGTTGCCTTCCTCGCCCTGCACGACCAGATCTGGCGCTGGCGCGCCGGCAGGGATCGTGCATTCGAGCTCGGCGAGCTGCGCCACCGCCAGAGCGGACTCGGCCGGGAGGTCGACGAGTTGCGCCGGGAACTCGCCCAGATACGCAGCGAGCATGCGCGGCGCGGCGCGCAGGCGCAGGAACGGCGCGCGGCGGAGTTCGCCATGCTGCGCGAACTGCTCGACGAACTGGGCCGCCGGCTTCCGGGCGGGCGCAACCGCGCCCTCGGCCAGGGCCGCCGCCCCGACGCGGCGAGAGGCGAGGCATCATCGCTCGCGGAGCCGGCCGACGCGGCCGCGACGGTGCGCGAGGCGCTGGCGGAGAACCGCGTCGATCTCTATCTGCAGCCGATCGTCAGCCTGCCGCAGCGCAAGGTGCGCTATTATGAGAGCTTTTCGCGCATCCGCGATGCCGCCGGCCAGGTCCTGGCGCCGGAACAGTATCTGGCCGCCGCCGGGGCAAGCGGCGCGCTGCCGGCCATCGACAATCTCCTGCTGTTCCGCTGCGTACAGCTCGTCCGGCGGCTGCGCCGACGCCAGCCGCATGTGGGTTTCTTCATCAATCTCGGCCGCGCCACCATCGAGGACCGCGATTTCGTCGACCAGTTCGCCGAGTTTCTCGGACAGAACGCCGATCTCGCCGGCAATATCTTCTTCGAGATCGCGCAGTCCGATCTGGAGCAGCTCGGCGTCGAGGGCGAGGACGCGCTGGAGCGGCTCGGCCAGCTTGGCTGCCGCTTCTCGCTCGACAACGTGACCAGCCTGGCAATCGACCTTGCCGCGCTGGGGCGGCGGCACTTCCGCTTCATCAAGCTCGATGCCGGCGCGCTGCTGGCCGAGGTCTACCAGAGCGACGGGCAGATCGACGTGCTCGACCTCAAGGAACTGCTGCGCCGGCACAAGATCGACCTGATCGCCGAGAAGATCGAGACCGAACAGCAGGTCGTCGACCTGCTCGACTACGAGGTGGATTTCGGTCAGGGCTTTCTCTTCGGCGAACCACGCCGCTCCCGCGACGAGGCATGAGCGGAACGCAATCGCCCCGCCGCGAATCCCTGTCTTGCCCGGCCGGAATGGTGGCGGTATGTATTGCGCGCCCTGCCGCCGCCTGAGCGTCCGACCGACGGCGAGACCCGGAGCCAGCCAATGAAACTGACCGCCATCGCGGGCCTCGGTCCGGTCGCCGAGAAGTATGATGCCTTCATCCTTGATCTGTGGGGCGTGGTGCATGACGGGCACCGGCCCTTCCCCGGAACCGTGGATTGCATGCGCCGGCTGCGCGCGCAGGGCACACCTGTGATCCTGCTCTCGAACGCGCCGCGCCGCTCGGAGAGCGTCGAGGACTTCCTGCGGCAGAAGATCGGCCTGCCGGAGGGCTGTCACGACCACATCATCACCTCGGGCGACCTCACCCATGCCCACCTCGCGCGGCGCGCGGAAGGCTGGCACAGCTATCTGCGCATCGGGCCGGAGCGCGACTGGGGCCTGCTCGACGATCTCGACTATCGTCGGGTCGAGACGCCGGCGGCTGCCGACTTCATGCTCTGCACCGGCCTTGTTGATGACGAGAAGGAAGAACCGCAGGATTACGATCGCATCTTCCGCGAGGCCATTGCCCGCGACCTGGTCATGGTCTGCGCCAATCCCGATCTCACGGTGATGCGCGGCAATGTCCGGGTCTATTGCGCGGGCGCCCTCGCCGCGCGTTACGAGGCGCTGGGCGGGCGCGTCATCCAGCATGGCAAGCCGCACCCGGATGCCTATGCCGCCTGCCGCGCCTGGCTCGGCCCGGCCCGCGCGCGCCTGCTTGCCGTCGGCGATTCGCTGCGCACGGATATCGCCGGCGCGCATGCGGCCGGCATCGACAGCGTGCTGGTCGCCTGCGGCATCCATGCGGAGGAATGGGGCGTCAGGGCGGGAGAGATGCCCGATCCGGCGCGGATCGAGGCGGCGATCGGGGACGGGCCGCGTCCGACCTACCTGGCGGCCGAACTGCGCTGGTGAGGGGCGCCCCGCGCCGCGATCAGGTGCGCCGCCAGTTCGGCGAAACCCGCGCCACCCGGCGATTGGGTCACGTAGGAAGGCGGCGTGTCGAGTTCGTCGACGAAATGGCGCACGTTGGCGACGCCGACCGCGACCGGAAAGAAGCCGAACATCGGCTGGTCGTTGGGCGAATCGCCGGCGAAGGCAACGCTCTCGCGCACCGCGTCCAGATCCAGGCCGTACTGCTCGCGGAACAGGATGCGGGTCATCGCCAGCTTGTCGTACTCACCGAACCAGCCATTGACATGGATGGAACTGACCTTGGCATGGGCGCCCGCCGCCTCGAAGAGTGCCACGATGCGCGCCACTTCCGCCTTCGGCAGTTCGGCCACGTCCTCGCGGAAATCCACCGCGAGGTCCGCCTCGCGATAAGGCTGGTCGGAGGCGATGCCCGCGCCGGGCACCTCGGCCAGGATGCGCTCGCGGAGCCGCGCGAGCCGCTCGCGGTCGGCGGCGCGCTCGGCCTCGTCCTTCCAGAAGCGCCGCGTCATGCGCCGGGCCGCCCGGTCGTAGCGGAAGTAAAGCGCACCGTTCTCGCCAACCACCGCATCGACCGGCCAGAACCGCGCGATATGATCGCACCAGCCGGCCGGCCGGCCGGTGATCGGCACGACGCGGAAGCCGGCCCGCTCCAGCGCCTCGAGCGCGCCATAGGCGCGCGCCGTCAGGCGGCCCTCGTCGGTCAGGGTATCGTCGATGTCGGTCAGGACATACTGGATGTGCCGGCAGCGTTCGGCCGGGAGTTCGGTGAGCGGACGCATGGCCTTCCTCAGGTAACGCTGCCGCGGACGCGGTGGCGCGGGTCTTCGTGTTCGCGCCGGTTCAGGACTTCGGCGAGCATCTCGACGGCGTCATAGACATCCTCGTGGCGCAAGTAAAGCGGCGCGAAGCCGAACCGCATGATGTCCGGGCTACGGAAATCGCCGATCACGCCGCGCGCGATCAGCGCCTGCACGATCGCGAACCCCTCGGCATGGGCGAAGGAGACCTGCGAGCCGCGTCGGTCCGGCTCGCGCGGCGAGACAAGATACAGACCATGGCCGCCACAGCGCGCTTCCACCAGGGCGATGAACAGCTCGCAGAGCGAGAGCGACTTGGCGCGCAAAGCCGCCAGATCGACCTCGTCCCAGATTTCCAGTGCCGCATCGAGCGCGGCGAGCGAGAGGATCGGCGGCGTGCCGCAAAGGAAGCGCTGGATGCCGCGCGCCGGCCGGTAGCCCGGCACGAAGTCGAAGGGTGCGGCATGGCCCATCCAGCCGGCGAGCGGCGTCGCCATCTGCTCCTGCAGGTCGCGCCGGACGTAAAGGAAGGCGGGCGCCCCGGGCCCGCCGTTCAGATACTTGTAGCCGCAGCCGACCGCCATGTCCGCATCGCACGCCGCCAGATCGACCGGCAGGGCGCCGGCGGAATGCGCGAGGTCCCACAGGACGAGCGCGCCCCTGTCATGGGCGGCACGGGTCAGCGCGCGCATGTCGTGCCGCCGCCCGCTGCGGAAATCCACCTCGGTCAGCAGCAGGACCGCCACATCCTCGTCCAGGCCCGCCATGAGCGCACCCGCCTCCACCAGCCGCAACTCGTGGCCACGGCCAAGCAGCGCCGCCAGGCCCTCGGCGACATAGAGATCGGTCGGGAAGTTCGTCCGTTCGGAGAGAATGATGCGCCGCGCCGGCCGCAGGGCCAATGCGCCGGCCAGCAGCTTGAACAGATTGACCGAGGTCGAATCGGCCACCGCCACCTCGTCGGGCGCGGCACCGATCAGGCGGGCGATGCGCGCGGCGGCACGCGCCGGCAGCGCGATCCAGCCGGCATCGTTCCAGGAACGGATCAGGCCCCGGCCCCATTCCCCGGCGATCACTTGGCCGAGCCTGCGCTCGACGGCTGGCATCAGCGGGCCGAGGGAATTGCCGTCAAGATAGATCACGCCATCGGGCAGCCGGAAGGCGTCACGGAAGCGGCGTAATGGATCGGCGGCATCCATCCGGCGGCAAGTCTCCCGGTCCATGGTCGTCTCTCTCCCGCATGCTTGACAGGGCCGGGGGCCCGGCGCACGATTCCACTCAGCCGGGCCCACGGCAGTCGCCCGGAGACAGACGGTCCCCGTCCAAGCACTGCCCTTGCTCGATCCGATCGAGGAGGGTACGCCATGACCAGGGAAGCCGTCGATATGTCCTCATCCATGTCCGCCCGGTCCATCTCGCCAGCCGATTGCCATGCGGCCGTCGGGCGGGACGAGATGCTGTTGTTCGACGTCCGCCGGGAGGCGGTCTTTCGCGCCGCCGACGATCTCGCGCAGGGGGCACAGTGGCGTGATCCCGCCCATGCCGCGCGCTGGGCAGGGCGCCTGCCGCGCGGCCGGGCTGTCGCGGTCTATTGCGTGCACGGCCATGAGGTGAGCCGGCAGGCAGCGGCCGAACTGGCGCGCGCGGGCCATGATGTCCGCTATGTCGATGGCGGACTGGCGGCCTGGACGGCCGCCGGCCTGCCGGTCGTCTCGCGCCGGCAGCCCCGTCCCGGTACCACTTACGTGACCCGCGAGCGGCCCAAGATCGATCGCGTCGCGGTGCCCTGGCTGATCCTGCGCTTTCTCGACCCGTCGGCGCGGTTCCTCTACGTGGCGCCGGACCGCGTCCTGGCGGTGGCAGCGGAGAGCGACGCGATGCCGTTCGACGTGCCGGACGTCGAAATCGGCCATTCGGGCGACTTCTGCAGCTTCGATACTTGTATAGACAAGTTCCGCATCGCCGCGCCGGGCCTCGATCGGCTGGCCAGGATCGTGCGTGGGGCCGATACCGGCCGGCACGACCTCGCCGCGCAGGCGCCTGGCCTGCTCGCCGTCTCGCTCGGCCTCTCGCACCTGCATGCCGACGACCATGCGATGCTTGCCGCCGCCCTGCCGGTCTACGATGCCCTCCTCGCCTGGTGCGCCGAAGCGACGGGAGAAAGTCATTCATGGCAGCCGGAGAAGATATGACGCCCGCGCCTTCCTTCGGCGAGGCGCTGGCCTTCTGGTTCAGGCTCGGCTGCATCAGTTTCGGCGGTCCGGCCGGCCAGATCGCCATCATGCAGAGCGAACTGGTCGAGCGGCGGCGCTGGATCGACCAGACCGCGTTCCTGCAGGGTCTCAACTTCTGCATGCTGCTGCCCGGACCGGAAGCCCAGCAGCTCGCGACCTATGTCGGCTGGCGCCTGCATGGCTGGCCCGGCGCCGTGGCGGCCGGCTGCCTGTTCGTGCTGCCCGGCGCGCTGGTCCTGCTGTGCCTGGCCTGGATCGCCGCCGCCTTCGGCGGGGTCGGCCCGGTGGCGGCGATCTTCGACGGCATCAAGCCGATGGTGGTGGCGATCATCGCCCATGCCGTCTGGCGCATCGGCCGGCGCTCGCTGCATCGCTGGGAGCGGGTGGCGCTGGCCGCCCTCGCCTTTCTCTGTATCTGGTGGCTCGGCATCGACTTCCCCTGGATCGTGCTCGGCGCCGGGCTGATCGGCATCCTCTCGACCCGGCTGGCAAGCCAGCCCTTCGCCGCCGAAAGCCATGGCGGGAGCCGGCAGCAAGGTGCGCAGGCGCGTGCCGGCGCCCCCGCGCTGCCCGGCGGGCGACCCATCGTCCTTGGCCTGTCGTACCTGCTGCTGCTCGTCCTCCCGGTCGGCCTCGCCGTCCTCGTCTTCGGCCGGACACCATTTCTCGAAGTGGCGCGCTTCTTCACCCAGGCGGCCTTCGTCACCTTCGGCGGCGCCTATGCGGTGCTGCCCTACATCGCCGAGGCGGCGGTCAAGACCTATGGCTGGCTGCCGGCTGGCGAGATGCTGAACGGGCTCGCCCTCGCGGAAACCACGCCCGGGCCGCTGATCCTGGTCACCCAGTATGTCGGCTTCTTCGCCGGCTGGAACCACCCCGGCGGACTGGCGCCGGCCGCAGCCGGCAGCATCGCCGCCGCGATCACCACCTACGTCACCTTCCTGCCCTCCATCTTCTTCATCCTGATCGGGGCGCCCTATGTCGTGCGGCTGGCCGGGCACCCGGTCCTCGGCGCCGGCCTGACCGCGATCACGGCGGCGGTCGTCGGGGTGATCCTCAATCTCGCCGCCTTCATGGCAGAACAGGTATTGTTTCCTGGGCGATCAGTCGATGCCTTCGCCATAGCCCTGGCGATTCTGGCGATGGCCTTGCTTCTGCTCAGGAATCTGGCCATTCACTGGCTCGTCCTGATCGGCGCCGGCATCGGCCTTGGACGCTGGCTGCTCCTGTCCTGAGCCTGCTGCATCGCGAAACCGCACTTGCGGCATTAACGCGCCACACATATATTGCGTTGCAACATGAATATCGTCGTCGACCGCCAGAGCTTGCAGGAAGAAGGGGCCCGCTCCGTCATGGACGAGCTGCATGGGTACTATCTCGAGGATCTGAAGGTCGGCATGACCGCCACCTTCGCCAAGACCATCACCGAGGCGGACATCGTCATGTTCGCCGGCATCTCCGGCGACACCAACCCGGTGCATATGCACGAGGAGTTCGGCAGCCAGAGCATGTTCAAGGGCCGTATCGCCCACGGCATGCTCTCCGCCAGCCTGCTGTCCACGGTCTTCGGCACCAAGCTGCCCGGCCCGGGCGCCATCTACATCTCGCAGAACCTGCGCTTCAAGGCGCCGGTGCGCATCGGCGACACGGTGACGGCGCGCGCCACCATTTCCGAGATCGTCGTCGACAAGAAACGCGTCGTCTTCTCCTGCGCCTGCATGGTGGGCGAGAAGGTCGTCATTGAAGGCGACGCGGCGCTCATGGTATCCACCCGGTCGAAGGCCAACTGACGACCGAGCAAAAGGCGGCATGCGCATCCTGCGCGACTATCGCGCCACGCCGGCTGCGGCGCGCGGCGCGGTCGCGGCGATCGGCAATTTCGACGGCGTGCATCGCGGCCATCGCGTGGTGATCGAGCGCGCCTGCGCCATCGCCGGCCAGACCGGCACCGCGCCGGCGGTCGTCACCTTCGAGCCGCATCCGCGCGCCTTCTTCCAGCCCGACGCTCCACCCTTCCGCCTCTCCACCCTTGCCACCAAGGCAGCGGACCTCGCCCGGCTCGGCGTCGAAACGCTGTTCGTCATCGATTTCGACGCCGCCTTCGCCGCCAAGTCGGCAGAGACGTTCGTGCGCGAAGTGCTGGACGAGCATCTGGGGCTGGCCCATGTGGTCGTCGGCTACGATTTCGTCTTCGGCCAGGGCCGCCAGGGCAACGCCGAACTGCTGGGCCGGCTCGCGGCCCGGCATGGTTTCGGCGCCAGCATCGTGGAGCCGGTGACGCAGGCCGGCACGGCCTTTTCCTCCACCCGCGTGCGCGAACTGCTGCGCGGCGGCCAGCCGCGGGAGGCCGCGTCCATCCTCGGCCATTTCTGGACCATCGAAGGCGAAGTTCTGGGCGGCGACCGGCGTGGACGGACCATCGGCTTCCCGACCGCCAACGTGACCCTCGGGCCGCTGCTGCAGCCCGCCTTCGGCGTCTACGCGGTGCGCGCCGGCATCGCCCGGGAGGACGGCCCGGTCGACTGGCGCCCGGGCGTCGGCAATCTCGGCCGCCGGCCGACATTCGACAAGCAGGACGTGCTGCTGGAAGTGCACCTGTTCGATTTCGACGGGGACATCTATGGCCAGCATCTCTGGGTGCAGTTCGTCGAGTTCCTGCGCCCGGAGAAGCGTTTCGAGAGCCTCGATGCGCTGAAGCGCCAGATCGAGGCCGATGCCGGGGCCGCCCGCGCCCTCCTCGCCCGGACCGACGCGATGGACCCAGCGGGCGGACGGCCGGTATCGGCCGGCCCATGAGACAAGGGCCCGGCTCGACGAAGCGCCCGCGCCTTGCTACAAAGCGCCCCATGACCGCGCCACGCCATACCGCCCGGAAGCGAATTACCGGCCCGGCCCTCGCCCGAGGGGCCGGGATCTGACCGACCTTCTGCCTGCTCCGGCCCGGAGCGGCTCGAGCCTCCCAGTACTTGAGGATCAGCGCGCCAATGACCGCCGACTACCGCGATAGCGTTTTCCTGCCGCAAACCGAATTTCCGATGAAGGCGGGCCTGCCGAAGCAGGAGCCGGAACTGCTGGCGCGCTGGCGCGCCATGGACCTGTTCCGGCGCATGCGCGAGCGCGCACGCGGGCGCGAGAAATTCATCCTGCATGACGGGCCGCCCTATGCCAACGGCAACATCCATATCGGCCACGCCCTCAACAAGATCCTCAAGGACGTGATCGCCCGCTCACAGCAGATGCTGGGCAAAGACTCGAACTACGTGCCGGGCTGGGACTGCCACGGCCTGCCCATCGAATGGAAGATCGAGGAGCAGTACCGCAAGGCCAACAAGAGCAAGGACGAGGTACCCATCGTCGAGTTCCGCAAGGAATGCCGCGAGTTCGCCGAACACTGGATCGGCGTGCAGATGGAGGAGTTCCGGCGGCTCGGCGTCGAGGGCGACTGGGCCAACCCCTACACCACCATGAGCTTCGCCGCCGAGGCGCAGATCGTCCGCGAGCTGCTCAAGTTCCTGATGAATGGCGGCCTTTACCGGGGCTCGAAACCGGTCATGTGGTCGATCGTGGAAAAGACCGCGCTGGCGGAGGCCGAGGTCGAGTATCACGAACATTCCTCGCCCACCATCTGGGTGCGCTTCCCGGTCCTGCGCTCGAAAGCGCAGGCGGCGGTGGGTGCGAGGATCGTGATCTGGACCACCACGCCCTGGACCATCCCCGGCAATCGCGGCATCGCGCTCAAGGCGGACGCCCAGTATGTCAGGCTGCGGGTCGAGGCGGTTGCCGAAGGAGCGCTTGCGCTGCCCGGCGAGGAACTCATCGTCGCCGCCGATCTCGCGGAACAGGTGCTTTCCGATGCGAAGATCGAGCGCGCGACCAGGCTTGCAGTATTTGACGGCGCGGATCTGACGGGCAGCGTCTGCGCCCATCCCTTCCGCGGCCGCGGCTATGATTTCGACGTGCCGGTCATGGAAGGCGGCTTCGTCACCATGGACCAGGGCACCGGCTTCGTCCATATCGCGCCCGGACATGGCACGGACGATTTCGAGCTGGGCCAGACACATGGCCTGGAACTGCCCTTCACCGTCGCCGAGGATGGCAGCTACTACCCGCATGTGCCGCTGGTGGCCGGCCGCAAGGTGCTGACTGCCGATGGCAAGGAGGGCGATGCGAACGGCGCTGTCATCAAGCTGCTGATCGAGTCCGGCGCGCTGCTCGCCAAGGGCCGACTCAAGCATTCCTATCCCCATTCCTGGCGTTCAAAGGCGCCGCTGATCTTCCGCAACACGCCGCAATGGTTCATCTCGATGACCACCAACGGGCTGCGCGAAAAGGCGCTGGCGGCGATCGACCAGGTCCGCTGGGTGCCGCCGCAGGGCCGCAACCGGCTCTACGCCATGATCCAGGACCGGCCCGACTGGGTGATCTCGCGCCAGCGCGCCTGGGGCGTGCCGATCACCGTTTTCGTCGACCGGCGGACCGGGGAGCCGCTGCGCGACGAGCGGGTCAACCGCCGCATCGCGGACGCGGTGGAAGCAGAGGGCGCCGATGCCTGGTTTGCCTCCGAGCCCGCACGCTTCCTCGCCCCCGAGCACAACCCGGCCGATTTCGAGAAGGTCGACGACATCCTTGATGTCTGGTTCGATTCCGGCTCCACACACTCCTACGTGCTCGAGCAGCGACCGGAACTGCAATGGCCGGCCTCGCTCTATCTGGAAGGCTCCGACCAGCATCGCGGCTGGTTCCATTCGAGCCTGCTCGAGAGCTGCGGGACGCGCGGCAGGGCGCCTTACGAGGCGGTGCTGACGCACGGCTTCACGCTCGACGAACATGGCCGGAAGATGTCGAAATCGCTCGGCAACGTGGTGGCACCGCAGCAGGTCATCGACCAGTATGGCGCCGACATCCTGCGCCTGTGGGTGGTGAGCTGCGACTACACCGAGGATCAGCGCATCGGGCCGGAGATCCTCAAGAACCAGGCGGAAGCCTATCGCAAGATCCGCAACACGCTACGTTATCTGCTCGGCAATCTCGCCGGCTTCGACGAGGCCGAGCGGCTGGATCAGGCGGAGATGCCCGAACTCGAGCGCTGGGTCCTGCACCGGCTGCACGAACTGGACGGCCTCGTGCGGCAGGGCTGCGAGGATTTCGACTTCCACGCCGTGTTCGTCGCCATCTACAATTTCTGCATTTCCGATCTTTCGGCCTTCTATTTCGACATCCGCAAGGACGCGCTCTACTGTGACCTTCCGTCGGCAAGACGCCGGCGCGCCGCGCGCACCGTGCTCGACCATCTTTTCTCCTGCCTAACCGCCTGGCTCGCGCCGATGCTCTGCTTCACCGCCGAGGAAGCCTGGCTCGCCCGTTTTCCCGGCGATGGGGAAAGCGTGCATCTGCGCACCTTCCCGGCCCTGCCCGCCGCCTGGCGGGACGAGACGCTGGCGCGGAAATGGGCCCTTGTGCGCGAGGTCCGGCGCGTGGTGACCGGCGCGCTCGAGATCGAGCGGCGAGAGAAACGCATCGGCGCCAGCCTGCAGGCCGCCCCGACGATTTATGCCGGGCGCCGCCATGTCGAGGCGCTGGCCGGGCTGGATCTGGCGGAAATCTGCATCACCTCGGGCGCCCGCCTGGTGGAAGGCGGGGCACCGGATGCGGCGTTCCGGCTGGAAGATGTCCAGGACGTCGCCGTGGTGCCGGAGCTCGCCGAGGGCGCGAAGTGCCAGCGCTGCTGGCAGGTCTTGCCGGAGGTCGGACAAGCTGCGCATCATGACGATCTCTGCCACCGCTGCGACGAGGCCGTCGGGTCGCGGCAAGCTTGACGGAGCACCGCATGTGGTTCGGGCTCGGCATCGCTCTGCTGACGTTCGTGCTGGATCAGGTCAGCAAGCTGTGGCTGCTCGGACTCATGCAGCGCCATCAGGGCTTCATCGAGGTGACGCCGTTCTTCAACCTGGTGATGGTCTGGAACCGGGGCGTGAGCTTCGGGCTCTTCGCGGCCAACTCGTCGCAGCAACGCTGGCTGCTGATTGGCATCGCCGTCTTCATGGTCGTGGTCCTGCTGGTCTGGCTGGTGCGCTCGCGCGATCCCTGGCTCGCCGGCGGGCTCGGCCTCGTGATCGGCGGGGCGATCGGCAACGTGGTGGACCGGCTCCGCTTCGGCGCCGTGGCGGATTTCTTCGACTTTCATGCCTTCGGTTTCCATTGGCCCGCCTTCAACATCGCCGATTCGGCGATCGTCGTGGGGGTGGCGATCCTGCTGCTCGACGGCTTGTTCGGGGAGAGGGATCGCCCTAGGATATAGCCATGTCTGGCCCGCGTTTCGGAATTGCCCATCTGGCGCTCCTGCTTGTTGCCGCCGGCAGCCTCGGTGGCTGCGCCGGCCTGCAGGAAGCGTTCGGACTGGCCCGGACCGCGCCGGACGAATTCTCCGTCGTCTCCAAGGCACCCCTGGTGCTGCCGCCCAATTCCAACCTGCGCCCGCCGGAGCCAGGCGCCCCCCGCCCGCAGGAGGCGGCGCCGCGCGATACCGCACAAAGCGCGTTGCTCGGCCGGCGCGATCTGCCGGGCGTCGCAGGGCGCTCCGCCGGGGAAGTAGCGCTGCTGCGCCAGGCCGGGGCCGACCGGCTCGATCCGAACATCCGCCAGCTCGTGAACAGCGAATACACCCAGCTCGCCGAACGCGACCAGTCCTTCGCGGACCGGCTGATCTTCTGGCAGAAGACGCCGCCCCCCGGCGAGATCATCGACGCGGAAAGGGAAGCGCAGCGCCTGCGCCAGAACGCCGCCACCGGGCAGCCGGTCACCACCGGCGAAACGCCGGTGATCGAACGGCGCAAGCGCGCTATTTTCGAAGGCATCTTCAATTAGCGGCCCCGGCATGGAGGATGGCCGGTTGCCTTCCGCGCCGCTCGCACCACTTTCCTTGCCGGCCCACGCCACCGCCAACGCAACCGGAGACTGACCCAGAATGCCGAGGCTCCCGTCGCTGTGCCTGACGCTTGCCCTCCTCGCGTCCCTGTCCCTGCCCGCCGCCGAAGCGCGCGTTTTCGATCCCAGGACCTTCACCCTTGCCAACGGCATGGAGGTGGTGGTGGTCGAGGACCATCGCGCGCCGGTGGTGACGCACATGGTCTGGTACCGGGTTGGTGCCGCCGACGAGCCGCCGCTCAAGTCGGGCATCGCTCATTTCCTGGAGCATCTGATGTTCAAGGGCACGCCCGGCATTCCGCCCGGCGAGTTCTCCCGAATCGTGGCGCGCAATGGCGGGCGCGACAACGCCTTCACGGCGCAGGACTATACCGGCTACTTCCAGGACGTGGCCAAGGACCGGCTGGAACTGGTGATGCGGATGGAAGCCGACCGCATGGTCAATCTGGTGCTCACCGATGAACTGGTCCTGCCGGAACGCCAGGTCGTGCTCGAGGAACGTTCGCAGCGCACCGACAACAATCCGCGCGCACTGCTTGGCGAACAGATGCAGGCCATGCAGTTCCTGGCCCATCCCTACCGCATTCCGGTGATCGGCTGGGAGCATGAAATCCGGCAGCTCACGCGCCAGGACGCGCTCGAATTCTACAGGCGCCACTATGCGCCGAACAACGCCATCCTCATCGTCGCCGGCGACGTGACGGCAGACGAGGTCCGGCAACTGGCCGAACGGCACTATGGCCCGATTCCGCGCCGGGAGATCGCGCCGCGCCTGCGGCCGCAGGAGCCGCCTCAACTCGCGGAGCGGCGCGTCAGCATGGAGGATCAGCGCGTTCGCGAGCCGTCCTGGAGCCGGAGCTATGTCGCCCCCGCCCAGAAGGCCGGCGAGGCTGGCATGCCCTACGCGCTCACCGTGCTGGCCGAGATCCTTGGCGGCGGGCGGACCAGCCGCATGCAGCGCGCGCTGGTGCTGGGCGATGGGCCGGCTTCAAGCGCCGGCGCCTGGTACGACGGCACCGCGCTGGATTATGGCCGTTTCGGGCTCTATGCCACACCGAAAAACGGGGTCGGCATCGAGAAGCTCGAAGCGGCGATGGAGCGCGTCATCGCGGAAATCCAGCGGGACGGCGTGACCGACGCCGAACTGGCCCGCGCCAAGGCTGGGCTCGAGGCAGCGGCGATCTACGCCCGCGACAGCATGTCCAACGCTGCGCGCACCCTCGGCGCGGCACTGACCAGCGGCCTCACGGTCGCCGATGTGGAGGCCTGGCCCGAGCGCATCGCCGCCGTCACGCGCGAGGACGTGCAGGCCGCCGCGCGCGAGGTGCTCGATCTGCGCCGCTCGGTCACTGGCATCCTTTTACCCAAGGTCCGGAGCTGAAACCATGCATCGGCTGGCCCGTCTTCTCACCCTTGCCACCGTGCTGCTGCTGCCTGGCCTCTGGCAGCCTTTGGCTGCCCAGCCGAAGATCGAGCGGGTGACCACCGCCCTTGGGATCGAGGCCTGGCTGGTCCGCGAACCTTCCATTCCGATGATCGCCCTGGAAGCGGCCTGGCGCGATGCCGGCTGGGCGGCGGAACCGGCCGAGCGTGGCGGTCTCGCGCGCATCCTCGCCACCATGCTGACGGAGGGCGCGGGCGAACTGGATTCGCAGGCCTATCAGGTCCGGCTGGAGGAATTGGCGGTTTCCGTCTCCTTCAGCGCCGACCGCGACGAATTCCGCGGCTCGCTGCGCACCCTGACGCGCAACCGCGAGGAGGCATTCCGTCTGTTCGGCGAGGCTTTGGCGCGCCCGCGCATGGACAGCGAACCGCTGGAGCGGCGCCGTCAGCAGGCCTTGATCCGCCTGTCGCGCGAGCAGGAGGAGCCGGGCTCGATCGGCTCGCGCGCGCTGTTCGCGGCCGCCTTCCCCGACCACCCCTATGGCCGCAATCCCTCCGGCACGCCGGAAAGCCTGAAGGCGCTCTCGGCAGCCGATCTCGACAGTTTCCGCCAGCGGCATCTGGGGCGGGACAACCTGGTGATCGGCGTGGTGGGCGATATCGATGCCGACGAGCTTCGCCGCCTGCTGGAAGCGACTTTTGCCGGCCTGCCGGCGAAGCGGGTGCAAGTGTCGATCCCCGACATCGCGCCCGCGCTCGATGCGAAACCGATCGTCATTCCCCGCGACATGCCGCAGAGCCAGGTGCAGTTCATCGGTGCGGGCATCGGCCGGGACGATCCGGACTTCTACGCCGCTTTCGTCATGAACTACGTGCTGGGCGGCGGCGGCTTCAACTCACGGCTGATGGAAGAGGTGCGCGAGAAGCGCGGCCTCGCCTATTCGGTAAACGCCTATCTGGCGCCGATGCGCCACTCCGCTATCCATATCGGCAGTTTCGGCACCCAGAACGAGCGCGCGGCAGAAGCACTCGACGTGGTGCGCCGGGAGCTGCGACGCATGCGCGATGAAGGCATGAGCGAGCAGGAACTGCAGAATGCCAAGACCTATCTGAACGGTTCCTTCCCGCTGCAGCTTTCCTCCAACTCGCGCATCGCCGGCATGCTGCTGCGCATGCAGATCGACCGTCTCGGAATCGATTATGTGGAGAAGCGGCCCGGCCATATCGACGCGGTCACGCTGGAGGATATCCGCCGCGTCGCACGGCGGCTGCTCGATCCGGACAATCTGCTGGTGGTTGTAGTCGGCAAGCCGGTCGGCATCGGCGGCTGACGCGCGACGGGACGGGCGAATCCTGATAGGAGAAGATCGAGATCAGGAGCTTCGGCCGTGCCCGATTCCGCCCCACCACCGCGACATATCCGCCGCCTTCCCGAAGGGCTGGTCAACCGCATTGCCGCCGGCGAAGTGGTGGAGCGTCCGGCCTCGGCCGCCAAGGAGCTGATCGAGAATGCCATCGATGCGGGCTCCCGGCGCATCGAGGTGGTGCTGCGCGATGGCGGACGCAGCCTGATCGCGGTGAGCGACGATGGCTGCGGCATGGGGCCGGAGGAACTCTCGCTGGCGGTCGAACGCCACGCCACCTCGAAACTGCCCGATGACGACCTGGTGGATATCCGCCATCTCGGCTTTCGCGGCGAGGCACTGCCTTCCATCGCCGCGGTGAGCCGGCTGCGGATCGCAAGCCGCCTGCCCGGCAGCGAAAGCGGCTGGAGCATCGAGGTTGTGGCGGGCGAGAAGACGGCGCCGCAGCCGGCGGCGCTGCCACGCGGCACCCGCGTCGAGGTGCGCGATCTCTTCTTCGCCACGCCGGCCCGCCTCAAGTTCATGAAAAGCGACAGGACCGAGTTCGCGCAGGCCCTGGACGGCGTCAGGCGCCTCGCGCTCGCCCATCCCGATATCGCTTTCTCGCTGTCGGACGGCGAGCGCCTCGCCTTCCGCGTCGACCGGGCGCAGGGCGAACTGTTCGAGGCACGGCTCGGCCGGCTCGCCGCTGTCATGGGCGATGAGTTTGCCGGCAACGCGCTGCGGATCGAGGCGGAGCGCGAGGGCATCCGGCTCGGCGGCTTCATCGGGCTGCCGACCTTCAACCGGGCCAATGCCGGCATGCAGTATTTCACCGTCAACCGCCGTCCGGTGCGTGACCGGCTGTTCCTCGGCGCCGTGCGGGCCGGCTATATGGACGTGCTCGCCCATGACCGCCATCCGGTCGTGGCGCTGTTCCTCGACATCCCACCCGGCGCGGTCGATGTGAACGTGCATCCGGCAAAGTCCGAAGTGCGCTTCCGCGATCCCGGCCTGGTGCGCGGCCTGATCGTCGGCGCGATCAAGCATGCCCTGGCGGAGGCCGGACATCGCGCTTCCAGCACACTCACCAGCGCGGCACTCGGCGCCCTGCAGGGCCGAGGGGTGACGGGCGTGGCCACGTCATCCTGGAGCGACGGGGGCAGCTGGTCCAATCCCGGCCTGCAACAGGCGGCGCGTGCATTCCAGGCGCCACTCACCGGTGAATTGCCGGGCTTTGCCTCGCCAAGCGCCAGGGTCGAGCCGGAGAGCGTATCGGGGACGGACGCGGCCATGGCGGAGGATCATCCGCTCGGCGCGGCCCGCGGCCAGTTGCACGGGACCTACATCGTGGCGCAGACACGGGACGGCCTGGTGATCGTCGACCAGCATGCGGCGCATGAACGCCTCGTCTATGAACGCATGAAGGCCGAGCTTGCCGCGCGCGGTATCGCGCGGCAGATCCTGCTGCTGCCGGAGGTGGTCGAACTGGATCAGGCGGAGGTGATCCGCCTCGGCGAGCGGCGCGAGGAGTTGCGCGATCTCGGCCTCGATCTCGAACCGTTCGGCCCGGGCGCGGTGCTGGTGCGCGAAGTTCCGGCGCTGCTGGGCGATTGCGACGTCAAGGGACTGGTGCACGACCTGGCTGACGAACTCGCCGAACTGGACGCGGCGCTGAGCCTGAGGGAACGGCTTGATGCGGTGGCCTCCACCATGGCCTGTCATGGTTCGGTCCGCGCCGGACGCAGCCTCACGGCGGAGGAGATGAACGCCCTGTTGCGGCAGATGGAGCGCACGCCCCATTCCGGCCAGTGCAATCATGGCCGGCCGACCTATGTGGAACTGAAGCTCGGCGATATCGAACGACTGTTCGGGCGGAAATAGCCCTATATCAATCGGCGAGGCGCAGGAACACCAGGCGCGCCGCGCCATGCGCCCGCTCGTCGACCAGTTCGAACCCCTCCGGCGGAGCGAATGCCTCCCGCGCGCCGACCTCGAGCGCGGCGATAGCCCCCGGCGCCAGCCAGCCGCGCTGGCGCAATGCGGCCAGGGCCTTTGCGCCCAGACCCAAACCATAGGGCGGATCGAGCAGCGCGAGCTGGCAGCGCATCGGCGGCGGGCCGGGATCGAGTGCGTCGCGCACCAGCAAGGTCGCCCGGTCCTCGCAGGCGAGCGCGGCGATGTTGCGCGAAAGCAGCGCGGCGCTGGCGCGGTCCTGTTCGATGAATGTCACATGGGCGGCACCGCGCGAGAGCGCCTCGAGGCCGAGCGCGCCGGTCCCGGCGAACAGCTCGACCACGCAAGCGTCCTGCGGCAGGGGCACCTCGCCGGAACGGTACGCCGCGCCATGAGCGAGAATGTTGAAGAGCGCGATGCGCGCCCGCTCCGATGTCGGCCGGACGCCGCGGTCCGGCGGCGCGGCCAGCCGGCGTCCGCGCCAGATGCCGGCATTGATGCGCAGGGTCATGGCCGCGCGCCGGTTCGCGGCTTGCGCCGGCCTCCCGTCTGGTCGGCCAGCACGCGCGCGGGTACCTCGCGCACTTCGCCTTCCTTGAGATTGCCGAGCTGGAAGGGACCATAGGCGACCCGGATCAGGCGGCTCACCTGGAAGCCCAGATGACCCATCACCTTGCGGATTTCCCGGTTCTTGCCTTCGCGCAGCGCCATGGTCAGCCAGGCATTGGCCCCTTTGAGGCCGTCGAGCCGCGCCTCGATCGGCCCATAGGCCAGGCCATCGACAGTGACGCCTTTCGCGAGCCTCGCAAGCTGTTCGTCGGTCGGCGCGCCATGCACGCGAACCCGGTAGCGCCGGGTCCAGCCGGTCTCCGGCAGCTCCAGCCGGCGGGCCAGCGCGCCATCGTTGGTGAGCAGGAGCAGCCCTTCCGAATTGAAGTCGAGGCGGCCGACGGAAATCACCCTGGGCAGGGTCTTGGGAAGTTGCTGGAAGACGGTCGGGCGGCCCTCGGGGTCCTTGTGCGTCGTGACCAGCCCGCGCGGCTTGTGATAGCACCAGAGCCGCGTCGGCTCGGCCTGCCCCAGCACCTTGCCGTCGACGCTCACCACCTGGCCCGGCCTGACATTGAAGGCGGGCGAGGCAAGCGCCACGCCGTCCACGCTGACACGGCCTTCGAGAACCAGCTTCTCCGCATCCCGGCGCGAACAGACGCCGGCACGCGCCAGCACCTTGGCGATGCGCTCGCCCTTCTCCGGCCCGTCGGCCAGCGCCCTCTCGTCCCTCTGCCCCGGCATGACGCTCAGTCGCCCCGCGCCGCGCGCACGAATGCCTCGAAGATCAGCCGGTCACCCTCGGAGATCGCATATTCCGGGTGCCACTGCACGCCGAGGCAGAAGCGCCGGCCGGGGACTTCGATCCCTTCGATCACGCCATCGGGCGCGACCGCGTTAATGGCGACGCCGGGCCCGATATCCTTGACCGCCTGGTGATGGGCGCTGTTCACCGGCAGTTCCGAACGTCGGACGATGCGATGCAGTGCGGTGCCCGCGCTCACCTTCACCACGTGGCCCGGTTCGGTGCGCGGGTTCGGCTGCTCGTGCGCGAGCGCACCGGGCACCTCGTCCGGAATGTGCTGGATGAGGCTGCCGCCCAGCACCACGTTGAGAAGCTGCTGGCCACCGCAGATGCCAAGCACCGGCAGGTCGCGTCCGATGGCACCGCGCGTGATCGCCAACTCGAACTCGGTGCGCCGCGACTTGAGCTTCACCGTGTGGTGGCGGCTGGTCGCGCCGAACAGCGCCGGATCGACATCGAAAGCTCCGCCGGTTACCACCAGCGCGTCGATCCGGTCGAGATAGCGCGCCGCCTGCTCCGGCTCGTGCGGCAGCATGACCGGCAGGCCGCCCGCGGCCACCACCGATTCCGCATAATTCTGGCGCAGCGCATACCAGGGCAGCCTGGAATAGCCGCCCGGTTCTTCCGAATCGAGAGTGATGCCGACGATGGGGATGCTCATGGGCCGGCACAATAGGCCAAGCCGGCCCGAGCGGCAACGCGGCCCAGGGCCGATCCGGCCATGGCGCGCGGATCGCGGATCGGCTAACACCCTTTCATGGCACTGGCACCCAATCCCCTGATGGCGGAAGCCCTGGCCGAGGCCGAGGCGGCGGCAGGCCGCGGCGAGGTTCCGGTCGGCTGCGTCCTCGTCGATCCGGCGAGCGGGCGCATCCTGGCGCGCGCGGGCAACCGCACGCTGGAACTTTCCGACCCGACGGCCCATGCGGAGATGCTGGCGATCCGAGAGGCCGCCGCCGCGATCGGCAGCCAGCGCCTTGCTGGCTGCGACCTCTATGTCACGCTGGAGCCCTGCCCGATGTGCGCCCAGGCCATCGCCTTCGCGCGCATACGGAGGCTCTATTTCGGCGCCGAGGATCCGAAGGGCGGCGGCGTGCAGCACGGCCCGCGCATCTTTGCCCAGCCGACCTGCCATCACCGGCCGGAGATCTATTCCGGCATCGGCGAGGGCCGGGCGGCTGCGCTGCTGCGCGACTTCTTCCGAATGCGACGCTAGA
>JAHCJQ010000001.1 GCA_026126215.1 Alphaproteobacteria bacterium | reverse complement strand
TTCGGCCAGCGTCACGATGCGCACACCGGAGAAGCGCAGCCGCTTGTAGAGGGCGGCGATATCCTCCTGGTCGCGCGACAGCCGGTCCATCGCTTCCGCCACCAGCACGTCGAAGGCGCCGTGGCGGGCGTCTTCGAGGAGCTTCTGGTAGCCGGGCCGCAAAGCGCTCGCCCCGCTCATGGCGCGGTCGGCATAGGTGGCGACCAGCGTCCAGCCCTCGCGCGCCAAGCGCTCCTTGCAAAGCCGCAACTGGTCCTCGATCGAGGCCTGGCGCTGCAGTTCGCTCGAATAGCGGGCATAGATGGCAGCGCGGGTCATGGTTGCTCCTGAGCAGAACTGCCTCGGCTGCGACTCACCCGTAAGCGATGGCTGTGCGCGCGTCGGTCCTCACGAAGGATCCCCTGCACCAATGCTTGCAGCTTGTTACAGGCGCTGACCGACGTGGCGCGATTGTAGTACAGCTCTGAGGTGCGCAGAGTGGCATGGCCGAGGACATCACGGATGATGCCAACATGCGCCGGATCCTTCTCCGCAATGTAGGTTGCGGCAATATGCCTGAATGCGTGAGGCCGGAGGCCGTGACCAAAATGCCGTTTGGTCAAATGATGCAATCCAGAGGTGAAACTGTCTTGGCTCAGATCGTTTCCGCGCGCGCTGATCCAAAGCGCGTTACTGCATCGCCCTTGAAGCAATATCTCCCGATGAACTTCGATGTATTTCAATAGCGGTCGGTACAAAACCTCGGGGACAGGGATGCTTCGACTCTTTTTGTCTTTCATGTCCTTCGCCGAGAAGTGCAAAGAGGCATGACCAGACTTGAGTTCAACATGCGTATCCAAAGTCATGGCAACGAACGCCCGGGAGCGGACCGGACAGGCAATCAGAAGTCCCACCATTAGCGCTTGCCGGTACCTCATCGCTTGTTCCACCAGATCCTGTCTTGGGTTCACGTCAAGATCCTGGATCCGCGCCAATGACCAAGCGAACACTTGGTCACCGGTTACCGGGAGGGGCTTCTTCAGCTTGTAAGGATTTGAAGCGCGATAAGTGCGTCGCGCGGCAATTTGCAGCCATCCATAGTCAGCAGTCTTGTCAAAGGCACGGGCGACAACAAACAGCGAGAGTAGCAAACCGGAGGCGGATCTCGGTTTGAGCCTCTGCACGGACTCTGAATGGAACTTTTCGACCATCTCCTGGGTGATCCGCGCGGCGGGGCCGCAGTCGAGGTGTGACGGCGAAGTCCGCTTCAGGAATGATAGCCATTGACCATAGTACTGCCGATGAAGTCGCTCGGTGCCGCAGGACCAGTGGGCAAACTCACCATCATCCCTGAACAACCCGCCTGTCTTCCGGCAGCGCATCCATAGCGCCTGATCAGCTGCAGGCCAGTCACTCTGCTTGAGCACGAGAGGAATGCCATTGCTCATCATGCGCCTCTCCCGCCGTAGCCTCCCTGGCGCGATCGACGTTTCTCCGTTACGTGGAGCACCTGATGATAGCGCTGGAAGGCCGCACTGTTGGATACCAAAGCATAAAACTTCACGGTCGTGTCCATCTTCGCGTGCCCGACAAGTCGGCGAACGCTCTCATACTCCCCCGGGTGCTCTTGTAGAAAGATCGTGGCGGCGAAATGCCGGAAGAGATGTGGATTCATGGTTAGTCCGGTTTCGCGCCAGATCCTGTGTTGAATCAGCTCACCTAATTTGTCAGGCGGCCGCGCGGTGCCTAAACGGGAAGGAAAGAGGGCATCGCTCGGCTCGCTGGTCAGTGCTGATCTGAACATCCCAATGTATGTTTCGACAATTCCCGAAAAGTCCGGTCCAAGATCAACAGCTACGGGCTGACGGTTCTTCACTTCCTCTGGAGGGATGTGAATGGAAATCAGCCGCCTGCCTTGCGACGAGTGAAAGACCAAGTGGCGATCGACATTCAGCATTGCCAAGTTCCTCATTCTCATAGGACATGCCAGAAGTATGGCAATCGCCGCTGAAATCATTGCGGTGAGGGCAGCCCGTTTCTTGCCAGTGGATTTTCTAGCTTCGGACATTAGATGGTGGGGCAGTGAGACTAGACGTCGCACATTGCCGGCGTCGTTAAATGGCTGAAGTCGGATTATGTTCTTCGCGGCCATTCCGCGGTATCGGGTCTCAAGCCGAGAGCTGATCTTGGCTTTGGCGCGCTCCAGCTGCCTTATGGTCTCGGCAGGAGCATTCGCGTAGTGACGCGCTATGGCCAGTAGAGTTGCAGATATGTTCAGAAGGGTGGGAGGTACGTCGCAATCCAGGCGTCTGGATATCTCAGAAAAGGCTGCCTGAACGACTTCAATACTGATCACATCGGCTAGCGAGCGGAAATCATCCGGGCTGTAGCCGGCTGTCACGGCGGCATCCAGAACCTGCCTGATGTGCGCGTTGATATTTCGAATCGTAACGGGCCTGAGCGGGCGGTCCAGGCTGTCCGGATCAAAAAGATGCGGATTCTGCAGACGCTTTATGTACCGCTCAAGATCTTCCTGGAGTTCATGCGGGTATATGGAAAGAGGTCTGGTGACGTAGGCGGAGCCCTTGCTTGCCGAGAGATGGGGCCGATTCACGCCGGCGCTCTTGAGCACCACGTTGAAGTTGATTGCGGTATTCAGACGGATCTTCTCGGGGTCGCTGGTCAGAAGGAATTCCTGCAAGTGGTCGCGGAACTCGATCATGGTCTGATCTGTCACATCTGTCGGCTGGAGGCCGTGGTACGTGCAATAACGTGCAAGCCGCGACAAGCCCCAGCGCTGGTGATTGTGCGGCGCCTGCCCGAGAAATGACATCCATTCAGTGCTTGGCTGGTCCGCGAAGCGCGGACTTTCGGTCACTTTCAAGAGCTGCAAGACAGTCGCAAGTTCGGACTTGATGTTGGCCAACCGCTTTCGAGAAATGCCAGCTTGAATGGAGTGACAGCGACGAAGGTCCTCTCGCAAGGTTTGCGCATCTGCGGGAATCATTGACAGCGGGCGCTTCAGCAGTTTCCCGATGGATCGTATCGCGGAGCGCAATCTTCGACGCTGTGCATGGCTCAACTGGGCCATGCTCATGAGCCGATCTTCGGTATCGGCCAGTGTCTTCACTTCAAGGGCAGACTTCTCGCTGATCTCAAACACGGTCTCGCACTCCTCTTCTATTCATCCTCGTCGTTAGTGGACGGAGATAGCGGCCACTGACGGACACAGGCAGACGCAAACGGAAAATCGGGAAAGTAATTGGGTGAATTTGAGGCCGAAGTTGCCTCTGGTATTTTCCCGTGCCTCCGAAAACATCTGCCTTGATGGGTGTTTAGAGGACATGATGGACAGCATGTGATCTATGTGCGCTGAGAAACGCTTCCAGATCGCAACGGGAGATTCGCCATTGTCGACCAAGCTTTATCGCTGCGATCCTTTGCTGGGAAATCCAGCGTCTGAGTGTCCGCTCACTGATGCCGAGGAGCGAACAGACCTCGGATACCGAGTAGAGGTGGTTGCGTCCTGTGTCTGTCATGTCAGTCTCCTGCTGATGATTCAATTCGCCGAAAAGGCAAGGTCTTGTGCACAGGTGAATGTCTAGGGATGTGCCTCCTGCGCACATGCCGCATCCGAGCCTGCCAAGCTCGATTTGCTCGGCCGGATTTCAGGTGCTCTGAAGGCTTGATTGTGCGGTTGCGACACTTGGTCTGTGCGAGCCGCTGCTGTCTGTTGCTCTAGTTGACGACATTCCAGTCGCGATCTCCGCGACACATTGCAGGCTGCGTTATGAGGAACTGACGCGATCATTGGGCGTCATCGCCATTTGACATGGCAACATGCTCGCGGGCGGTTGCAGCTCCAAGCAACCGCGCAAGCCTCCGCATCGCTGACCAGCCACCGCCCGATTGCTCGACGGACCTGACCGCGACGGTATGCGCTGCAGTTCGGCTAGAGGGAGCCGAAGGCGAAGGGGATGTCTGTTGACGGCAGATCGTTTTCGGGCACATGCGGGCAAATCCAGTAGTCGCATCGCACTTGCGGTGCGATGCATCCTGCGATGTGTCCGCCACTCAATCGGACTTGGCCCAGTAATGTCGGGCTGCCTTACACGTTTTTCTGCCGCGTCTCCGACGCCCAAGCTGTCCCCAACGGACAGTGTTCATGTCTCCTCGACGAAAGTATGGTAGTATAGCGCTAAATAAAGCGCAATATAAATTTTTATAATCCCTTGTGACTCTACGCGGCCATTAAGCAATCATAAAACTATATAAACTTTGACTTTGAGATTGCAACTAATTTTATCGGATGAGCTGTGATTTTGACGGTGCAATTAATTGCACCGGATGAGCTGAGATGGCAACTGCCTGACGATCCGTGGGCCGCGGGATCTGGCTCATGGCCCCACAAGGGTCTGGGCGAGCAGATCGGGCGGCTGGAGGAGTTGGCGGGGGAAACGATGGTTGAGGACTGGTACTCGGCAGGGGCGGCAAGATAGGGATATCCAGCCTGCCGCTCAGGTCTGTTCGGCGCCTTGTCGATACTTCTATGCTCGCTGGCGCAGGGGCATTGATTTGTGAAAGTCACTGCCTGCACTGATCCCGAGATCGAAGCACTGTCGACCTAGTGCCGGATGAGGCGTTCTTTCAAGCCTTCGATCGCTAACTCTAGACATAATAGCTGAACGTCTGCTTCGCTTGGCGTCTGACGACGTCTGCGGACTAGTCGAAGATCGTCGCAGCGAGTGCATCCAAGTCCGGCAGCAATGCGCAATCAGAGAGATTGTGCCTGCGCCACTGCACCGGTGAACCGTCCGATAGAGTCGAAGTATTGCGGGTTGCCGCAGTTCGATAGTGGGCATGGACGCAGGTTTGTCCTGGGATGGGATGATGGCAGTCTCCAAGAAGTGCAATTAATTGCTCAAATTTTGACACTTTGACCTGATGTGACCTGATGGAGTCGACAGCCTCTGCTCCCGGCCTCGAGGTGCCATAATTGGGCTGTCGAAAGTCGCATGAGGGAGAGCTGTCCATGGAGCTTGGTTACCACAGTCGGTTTCGATATCGCCAAGCAGGCCTTTCAGATTCATGGGATCGACACTTCTGGCGCCACAGTGACCCGCCGGAAACTCCGCCGTGATGATATCGTCGGGTTCTTCAAGACATTGCCGCAGTGCCTGATCGGCATCGTGACGCGCCCGGGCACGGCCGGGGTAGGAATGCTGATCGCGTTCGTCGAACATGACTAGCTTGATATTCTCTCGCCGCTTGCCCACGACGCCCTTCTTCCTCTGATCACCCATCTGCCGGAGGTGCACCAGAAGTTCAGCGAGATGGATCGCCACGTTAACACTTGGCATCGTTTTAATGAGTTAAGCCGTCGCTTGGCGACTGTGCCAAGCATTGGCCCGATCACCGCCAACGCGATCGGCGCGACCCAGACAGATGCGTCGCTGTTCAAATCCGGACTGCAGCTGGCGGCATGGATAGGCTTGGTGCCCCGGCAGAACTCGTCAGGCGGGAAGGAGCGGCTTGGTCGGATCAGCAAGCGGGAAGATCCTGATCTCCGTCGCCTTCTCGTGGTGGGCGTTCATGGCCTGCTCTGCTTCAGTCGAAAGGGCAAAGCGGCTCCTACTCACTGGGCCGCCAGCTTCTGGCGAAGAAACCGTACAACGTCGCCGCCGTCGCCCTGGCGAACAAGATGGTGCGGATTGCATGGGCTCTGATGACTACTGGCAGGTGCTTCGAGTCACCGGCCGCGGCCTGACAAAAACGCTTAGGGGAGCAGAGATTGGTGTGGTGCTGAAGGCGTGATGACAATCGGTCGAGCCGGATTCGGGCAAACCCGCTCAGTGGGTGTCGCATCAAGCGCGTTGACCTGTCTGGAATCCGATCTGCGGACTTCATTAGGGCCAGCGGCATGAACAAGCCGCAATCAATGACCAAATACATGCCTGCACCGGCCGGCTGTGATTAGCGTCTAAATGCCCTTACCACGCGGAGGCCGTCCATACACGCTAGTGAGCTTTCACAATGTTGCAATTAGGGTCTGACCAAGAGTGAATCGGATGCGAAATTTGGATCCCCGGAAGCTAGATTTTTCTGGCCCTGTCATGGTCGCGGGGTCGCAATGCCAGCTGAATCGCAACGAGCCCAATGACATGCCCAATGGGGATGGCCATGCCGCCGGCGGAGAAGTGATCGATCCCGCGCTCGAGCAGATCGGGCAGCGACAGCGGGACCAGGACCAGGAGATCCAGCAGGATCAGCAGAGCGACAAGGATGCGCGGCCGCGCCATCGGCAACATCCAGCGCACAGGCAGCAACGTCAGGCCGCCCGCAACAATTGCCGCGCTGCCATAGGGCAGAATGCAGAACACCAGCAGATTGCCAAAGCTCGGCGCCGTCGCCTGCACCGTCTCGGCAAACAGCTCCATCATCAGCATCTCCACGGTGCTGACGAAGAGCACGGCGAGCAGCACCCACGCCACCGCTGCCGTCACCACGGCAAGGAACAGGGCGGAGCCGTAGCAGGCAAGCAGCCAGAGCCCGGTCTCGTCGGTTGGGGCCAGATGACTGCCGGAAGGGCGCTCGGTGATCATCCTTGGCATTCCTCCCTGGCCGGACTTCGGACTGCGCGCTGGATCTGGCGCACCTGGTACTAGGTACAGAGGTTGCCTGCCCTCCGCCACCCGCCGGTCGGCTGATCCAATGGGCCCGCGCACGGCGCGAGCGCCGGTTCGCCGGACCTGCGGGGGTGGGACGTGGCCATGAGGCGCGCCTGGCCAGGACGGGCGCCATGACGGGTCCCACCCCCGGGGCTCCGGTCCGGATCCCCATCAGCGGCTGACAGGGAACAGCCTAGGCCAGGTCGGCGATCACCAGCCAATCAACAGCGCGTGAGGCAGCGGCCAGGACAACGCCGAGCCCGGCCGGGCCGGTCGCCGGCACTCACCGTCCTTGTCCTTTGCCGGCCAGCGGCTTAGGAGAAGCGCACCAGATCCGGTCCAGCCCGAGCCCTGCCCGACAGATTGCCCCGCATGAAGCCATCCCGTTCCCGCACCACCCTGCTCCGTGTCGGCCGCCGCCTGCGCCAGGCGCGCGAGGCGCTCGGCCTGACCCAGCGCGAGCTGTTCGAGGATCTGGGGGTGCAGGAGGGGCGCTGGAGCCACTGGGAGACCGGCCGGCGCCTGCCCGATCCGCTGGTCATGGCGCGGCTGGCGGAGCGCCATGCGGTCAGCCTCGACTGGATCTATCGCGGCGTCCTGACCGGCCTGCCGGCGCGGCTGCGCCGCCGCCTGGGCGCGCAGTAGCGGCCTCCAGGTATTGGGGCGCGGCGATCACGATGGTTGCCTTTGACTCTACGTTGTGTAGAGTCCGCCCAGGACATCCTGACCGGTCGGGGGGCGCGGTCGATGGATCTGGCGATCGGATCGGCATTGCCAAGCGCGGCAGCAGAGCAACCGCGCGCCGCAGAGTATGTCCGCATGTCGACCGAACACCAGCGCTACTCCACCAGCAATCAGCGGGCCGCGATCCGCACCTATGCCGAGCAACGCGGCATCCGTGTCGTCGAGAGCTATTGCGACGAGGGCAAGAGCGGCCTGCGGCTCTCGGGACGGGACGGTCTGGAACGGCTGCTGGCCGATGTCTCCAGTGGCCGGGCGATGTTCGAGCTGGTGCTGGTCTATGACGTCAGCCGCTGGGGCCGCTTCCAGGACGCGGACGAGAGCGCCTACTACGAGTATGTCTGCAAGCGGGCCGGCATCCGCATCGTCTATTGCGCCGAGCAGTTCGAGAATGACGGCTCGATCGCCTCCACCATCGTCAAGAGCGTCAAGCGGGCGATGGCCGGGGAATACAGCCGCGAACTCTCGACCAAGGTCTTCGCCGGCCATTGCCGGCTGGTGGAGGCGGGGTTCCGGCAGGGCGGACCGGCGCCCTATGGCCTGCGGCGGGTGCTGCTCGATGGCGAGGGGCGGCCACAGGGCACCCTGCTGCCGGGCCAGCGCAAGAGCCTGCAGAGCGACCGGGTCATCCTGGTGCCGGGGCCGGAGGCCGAACTGGCCGTGGTCCGGCGCATCTTCCAGGCCTGTGGCCGGCACCGGCACAGCATGGCCCGGATCTGCCGTGACCTGCAGCAGGACGGCATCCCGGGTCCCAGAGGCGGCCCCTGGACCATGGCTGCGGTCAAGTATGTGCTGCGGAATCCGGTCTATACCGGCAGCAATGTCTATAACCGGCTGTCCTTCAAGCTGAAGCGCCGGCGGATCCGCAACGGGCCGGACACGTGGATCCGGGGTCGCTACCAGTTTGCACCGATCATTCCGCCGGACCAGTTCGAGCGGGCCCAGGTCGTGCTGGACAGCCGGCGCTGCCGCCTCAGCGATGAGGAGCTGATTGCCGGCCTGGCCGATCTTCGCCGGCGTATCCCCCGTCTCAGCGCGCAGGCCATCGACAGGGCGGCAGATCTGCCGACCGTCCGGGTCTTCACCCGGCGCTTTGGCAGCCTGACCGATGCCTATGGTCTGGCCGGCGCTCCGGCCGAGAGTCTGATCGCACAGCGGACCCGGCGCGCTGCCCTGCGGCAGGTGCGGGATGGCTTGATCGCCGACCTGAGCGAGGCGCTGGCCGGTGCCCGGGTCTCGGTCCGGGCGCAGGGCCCCGGCCGGGCCGGCATCCTGATCGACGGCCATCTACAGATCCGCCTGGTTCTCGCGGTCATGCGGACCGATCGCGGTCCCGGCGAGCGCTGGCGCTTCGGGCTGTCACCGGCTCCGGCCGACCTGCTGCTGCTGGTGCCCCTGCGGGGTCCAGGCCTGAGTCCGGATGGTCTCTACTGCCTGCCGCCGGACTGCCTCGAGGTGGGCGAGGTGCTGCTGCGGGCACCGGGCCGCAACGGGCGGGCGCTGGATGCCTTCTACCGGGCCAGTCTTGCCGATCTTCTGCGCGACCTCGCCCTTCTCCCCTTGCCGAAGGACCTCCCATGCTGATGGAGCCGCAGGTCCGCTCGATCCCGGTCGATGCCATCCAGGTGCTCAATCCGCGCGGCCGCAACCAGCGGGTCTTTCAGGACCTGGTCGAGAGCATCCGGGTGCAGGGACTGAAGAAGCCGATCACGGTCCGTGCCCGGCCGGAGGCGTCCGAGCGGTCCGCCTATGATCTGATCTGCGGCCAGGGTCGGCTGGAGGCCTACCGGGCGCTGGGCGCGGCGGAGATCCCGGCGGTGGTGGTGCAGGCGGAGCTCGCCGACTGCTATGTCATGAGCCTGATCGAGAATGTCGCCCGCCGCCGGATCGCCCCGGTCGAGCAGCTGCGCGAGATCCAGCGCCTCAAGGATCAGGGCCAGGCCATCGCCGAGATCGCCCGGCGGCTCGGTCTCAGCCTGCCCTACACGGTGGCCATGGACCAGCTGCTCCAGCATGGCGAGGAACGGCTGGTCGATGCGGTGGAGCGGGGCCTGATCCCGGTGACCGCCGCCATTGAACTGGCGCGCAGCCGCGATGCCGATATCCAGGAGACGGTTCTGCTCGCCCATCAGGAGCAGAAGCTCTCGACCCGGCAGGTCATCGCCCTGCGCCGGCTTCTGCAGGAGCGCCAGGCCTTGGGCAAGGCCTACAACCGGCCCGGCAAGCCGCTGTCCAAGGTGACGACCCGCCCCCTGGCGGAGACCCTGCTCAAGGCCTACCGCAAGGAGACCGATCGCCAGAAGGCGATGATCCGGCGGGCCGAATATGCCCATGCCCGCATGACCTTCCTGGTCGGAGCGATGGCCGAACTGCTGCGCGATGCCGACTTCGTCGCCCTGCTCCGCCAGCATGGGCTGGATGCCCTGCCGGCCCCCCTGCTGGCGCGCATGCCTGTGGCCGGTCCCGGCCCATGAGCCAGGTCGCACCGGCGGCCTTTGCGGCCGAGATCCTCGCCCTGCCCCTGGCTGCCCTGCTGCCGACCCGGCAGCTCACCGAGCAGAACCGCCGGGCGCTCAAGTTCCGCCAGATCGTCAGTTCGATCCGCGAGATCGGCATCATCGAACCGCTGATCGTCGCCCCCCTGTCAGGCCGCGAGACGCCAGGCCGGTACCTGCTGCTCGATGGCAACGCCCGGCTCGCGGCGCTGCGCGAGCTGAAGCACCTCGAAGCGCCCTGTCTGGTGGCCAGCGAGGAGGAGGCCTTCACCTACAACAAGCGGGTCAACCGGCTCTCCACCATCCAGGAATACGCCATGATCACCCGCGCCATCGCGCGCGGGGTCCCGGCCGAGCGTATCGCCCGGGCCCTCAACCTGACCCTGCGCGCCATCGAGCGGCGACAGCACATGCTGGACGGCATCGCCCCGGAGGTGGTGGAACTGCTGAAGAACCGCTCGGTCGGCACCTCGTTGTTCGAGGTGCTGCGCCGCATGACCGCCCGCCGTCAGGTCGAGGCGGTCGAGCTGATGCTGGCCGCCGACAACTTCACCGATGCCTATGCCCGGGCCCTCGTCGTGGCCAGCCGGCCGGAGGATCTGATCCGGCCGGTGCGGCGCCGGCCCAAGGGTCTGAGTGCCGCCGACATGGCGCGCATGGAGGCGGAGCTCACCCGGGTACAGACCGATCTGCGCCGGATCGAGCAGTCCTACGCCGACGATGTCATGGCGCTCACGCTCTCGCAGGCCTGGCTGCGGCGGCTGCTCGACTGTCCGGCCGTCGCCGACTGGCTCGGCAGGGTCAAGCCGGACCTGTGCGCAGGCCTGCAGATGATGACAAGGTACCACTCTGTCGATCACTGAGCTCCGAGCGCCTGCTCGGGCTGATTCAGTCGCTTCGTCTCCAATGGCACTGGATCGGCATGCTTCTACTTCCAATTGACCTGCGTGGCTTAGCTGTTTCCTGCCTTCTGGCACCCCACCACGACCGTCGTCCATCCTCGGTCTGCAGCAGTATGGAGGGGACCTACCGCTCGCTGAACCGCGACTCTGCTGCGGAAACTGCGTCGGGCTAACCAGTATGGCTAGTCAGGAATTTTCCAGCATCGAGCAATCGCTAGATCCGAAGGCAGGCCAAATGCACAAGGGACTTTGAACTTATCCGCGAAACTGACCATGGGATCAGGCTAAAAGTTTAGACAAAAGAGGGTATTGATGTGTAGAATGTACCCTAAACGCATATAAATTGATAGGCTATTCGCGTTAAACGCAAGGAGAAAGTCGTCGATGAATTCCGCACGTAGCTCGCCGGCTTACTCAGGAGCAAGCTGGCTCCGTACGAACAGGCGCCACGCACCTTCGATTCAACCTTAGATTTGGCCCAGAGCGCTTCAAAGAATTGCGATCTACCCGAGCTCAGTTGTCCGCCTTTTGTTGTGAGGAGTGGCAAAAACGACCTAGCGCGCATAGCTCTGTGCCATAGCACACTGGGGTCGAGCTCGATGAGATCTTGGGCGGCACTCAATCAGGTAAATAAACGCTACGGGGACAAATGGAAGCTTTTGAGTTCTGTAACCGACAGATCGAGGCACACGAGCCGAATCTGCGCAGTTCAATTCAGATTCGTTCTTCAGTCTCTTGCGCCGACTGCGGACTAAGGTCCGGGGGAAAGGCCGGTGGATAGCAAACCCATAGTTGACGGGCACCTCGACCTAATCGCGGAGTTTCGGCGACGGTTTCCACTGTTCGACCGGGTTGTCGGAAGATTCGCGAAGGACACGCCGACGGAGCGCATACCGTGGTTCTTTGGATTTATTCTTGCGGCAGCTACCAGACCGGAACCCGGGGGATGTTGTTTTGTGCTGGACAAGACACCGGGAACGACTGGAATCGCGGCGATACTTGCCGCGCTGGTCCGACTTCAGCACGATTTCCCCAATCGGGTCGAGCTCTATGCCCAAACTGCGCTATCCCGGGGACAGCGTGTCAAAGTAAGGCCCAGCGACTTCGTTTACGAGTACGAGGGGCCCTGGAAAGACTTCCCCGGCTTCTTCAGACTGAAGCTGCTAGGCGAGGACGCTTGGCGGAGCTTTCCGCTCGTCGATGTACTGAGGCTGGAACCGACGGATCGTGTCCAACCGAAAGGTACCGGCGGTTCCGAGCTCGGCGCATTTGAGCGCAGCCCCCTTGATCATCTGCTCGATCTCACGACCTGCGGGAACAACAGCATTGTCCACAATGCCGTCCTCGTGCACATGGCACGGTCCCAATTCGGAAGAATCGCAGATTCCGTGATCCTTGCCCCAAGACATGCCAAACGATTTGCCCGACTTTCCCGGTTCCTGCCCTGGGGCTCGATCGGAGCGGACGGAAGATTGAAGGCCAAAGATCCCTACCAAGTGGTTGGTGAACCTCTGATTGCTGCGACGGGCGTATCTGAGGATCTGGCGCTCGCCTCATCGGAAGCAGAGGTCGCCACCAAGGTGGTGCTCGTCGATGGAGCACGCAGGCTGGCGCGAGACCTTCAGGCATTTGATGACATCGCAGACAGGCAGAGAGTGGTGATCCTGGCTTCACCCGATGAGAGAGAGGAACTCGACCTGCTCAGGGATCGAGGGTGCCCCATCTGGCACATGACGGCAGGCGAGATGCTGATCGGCGAAGCGTCCGCGCACAGACGGCCGCGTGCAAGCCTTGTTGGAGCAACCGTACGCGCTGCGGAGATACGGAGTCGCGCGAAGGTTACCACGGTCGATTGCAACGACGATCTGCTCCAGGCCACGGCTGCGTCCCTGGAGCGCGTCGCCGAATTGATCGTAGATGCCGAGGAGACATTGGAAGTTGAGCAGGTACTGGGGCGTCTGTTCCGAGTTCTGTTCGAGTGCAGCGAGTGCGTGTTCGGCGCTGACGATGGAACGGCTGCTGATCTGCAGGCCGCGCGAGAGCACATTGGGCAGCACGCAAGATGGATGGGGCCGGACATTGCAAGCGAGCTTCGGAAGGGAATGGACGGATTGGAAAATGCCATCGGAAACGGATCGGGCCAACGAAAAGCTGAAGCATTGCTCGGCATCCTTGCTGAACATGATGGTCACTGGGCCGTAGTAACAAGATCACCACGAACTGCCGAGCTTCTTCGGAAGGGCCTCGACGGCTTAGTAACCGATTTGCCGGTGCTGCCGGTGTCGACGATGAGCTTCGACCAGGAGTATGGCGGAATCATCCTCCCAGCCTGGCCCAATGATCAAAGGTTCACTCGCCTGAAGAACCTGTCAGTGACGTCAGATATTCGTATTCTTACCTATCCCTTCGAACGGAAGTGGGTATTGCGCCATCAGGCACGTGAACGCATGCGGATGCAGGCAAACAGAATGCAGACCCATGAGCGGGCTTCCATTCTGGGAATCAGTCCTGGTTTCGTCTCCAATTCGGAGGACCTGGATCGCGAACCGCCAATGCTGCCCGAAAAGGAAGTATCGCTCGACCTCACGGTCTTCAGGCTTGAGGAGCGCGTCGCACAGCGGCGGTTTGCGCATCCGACCGCCGCCTCGGACGGCGAGGATGTCCGGGAAGCACAGCTCATCCAGTTCTTCGGCGGCTGCTATGCTCTTCTTACGGAGTGGGCTCAACTGCCATTGCTGAACGAACTGATCGACAGCAGCACGGAAGCCAAGATCAGACTCGTAACGGCACCCCGCCTTTCAACAGGCGACTTCGTGCTCTTCAGAGCCGCCGGGGACAAGGAGTTCACGAGGCTGATCGCAGAGGAGACTATAGGAGCAGAGGATTATCGCCGGACTCGTGAGCTTGCTGAACGATGGAAGACCGCGCTCCGCCGGATCGGCACCAGTCCTGCTGCAGTTCAAAGACGTCTGTCAGACCACGGCCTTGATCGCACTTCCGTAACCGTTGCTGGATGGCTTGGAGATACGAACCGCATCGGACCCGGCGCGCTCAGTGACATCGACGTGATCGCCAAAGTGGCGAACGACGACGAACTCGTCTCATTGGGAGACGAGGTAAAGAACGCAATCTCAAGAATACGAGGGGCCCATCAGGCTGCGGGAATGAGACTGACCAAGCTCATCCTTGGCGAACTCCAAGGTCGGCTCAATCAGCTCGGCGATCAGCCCACGCTGCTCGATCTCGACTTCGGTCAGGCGTGGGTTGTTCAAGTCGAATCCGTCGACGTTGAGCGTCGCAACTATCCTGCGAGCCAAGTCAATCGCCTCTCGTGGGCCGCCGACAGTGCGTTCTGAGGAATGACCGCCATGGCAAGGATGATTCCAGCGCGGATTGATGATGGTGGCGTGAGTGCTGGCGAGCGGCGCGTCTTCAGCCTGCTTGCAAACGACCCCGACAGCAAGGAGTGGACGGCTCTCCACTCTCTGGGGCTTGCCCGGAGAACCACAGGCCCGTATGGCGAAATCGACTTCGTTGTGATCATTCCGGGCGAAGGAATCCTGTGCCTTGAGGTCAAGGGGGGACGCGTGTCCTGCGACGAGGGCCAGTGGCGGACGATAAACCGTCACGGCAACGTCGCACTGCTCAGCAAGAGTCCGTTCCATCAGGTCCGCGAATCAATGTTCGCACTGCGGAAGGCGATCACCCGTCGTTTCGGAGAGAGTGCCCCCGAGACGCGCAGTCCAATCGGATGCGGAGTTGTCTTCCCCGATGTGATCTGCCCACCCGTCACACCGGAGTTCGAGCGCCAGGATGTCATCGATTTCGATGACCTGCGGGGTCCTATTTCCAGGCCCCTGATGCGATTGGCGCACCGTCGACTCCGCGAATTTCAGCCGCGCGGCGGCGACCGACTTCCGACCGCGGCCCAGGCAAGGTCCATCGCAAATTTCCTGCGTCCAGACTTCGAATTGATCGTCGCAAAAGGTGTCTCGATTGGACATACGGAAGCCAGACTGCTGCGACTGACAGAAGAGCAGTATTCCCGGCTCGACGAACTTGAGGCGAATCCACGCTGCCTGTTCGAAGGAGCAGCCGGCACCGGCAAGACGCTGCTTGCCATCGAATACGCACGCCGTGCAAGCAGTGATGGAGCAAGGGTATGTCTTGTCTGCTTCAATCGACTGCTCGGCGAATGGCTGCAGGGACAGACGAAGAGCGGGGAAATTATGGCCGGCACTTGGCACGGGATCGCGAGGCGCCTCATCCTGGAGAGCAGTGCCGCGGAGGAGTTCATGGACAAGGAGCGGCACGCCCTGAACAGCGGCGATGTGAAAACATTCTTTGGCGAACTCTACCCGTTCTATGCAGCGATCGCCTTGGAGGAAAGGGGTGCGCCGTTTGATGCTCTCGTTGTCGATGAGGCACAGGACCTGTGCAGTGCGCCCATACTCGATGTTCTCAACCTTGCTATCCCCGGTGGCCTAGCGGGTGGACGCTGGGCTGTCTTTGGCGATTTCACGCGGCAGGCTCTCTATGGCAGCAGGGATGACCCCCTCGCCGTGCTCTCCCGCTATAGTGAGCATTTCGTCCGGGCGAAGCTTACCCTCAACTGTAGGAACACCCGTCGGATCGCGGAGGAAACCGCTCTCATCGCCGGCTTTGAAAAGCTCCCATACCGGCTAAGTGACGAGACAGGCCTTCCAGTGGAACACCGATACTGGAAGACGCGTGCCGACCTGGGAGGGCTGTTAACAGATGCAGTGAGCCGTCTAGTCAAGGAGAGGACGCCAATCGACGACATCGTGATCCTGTCGCCACGTAGGTTGGAGAATTCCAGTCTTGCCGGAGTCAAGACCATCTCGTCCGTCCCACTTGTCGACATCTCCCGTGGCACAACCGGCGTGCAATCAGCCATCAGGTTTTCGACGGTTCACTCCTTCAAGGGTCTTGAAAGCCCTGTGGTGATCGTCGTGGACATCGACGAAGTGGACACGGATGAACCGCAGTCGCTCCTGTATGTCGCGATGTCGAGGGCGAGGAGCCTGCTAGTTCTCATGATCAGCGAGGCGGCCCGAAAGTCGGTCGAACATCGGATCAGAGCGGCCATGGTGCGGGAGCTGCACCGATGAGCGAAGCACTGGCTGCGCGCGCCTTCATCGTGGATTTCCTGCGCAAGGAGCTTGTCGGCCCCTCGCCCAGCTACCCAGCGGTTCAGATCGATGGACAGGAGATTCTTCGACCACAGGATCCACCCCGACAGCGGTACGGCGCAGGCATTCTGTTCCCAATGCGATCTCAGACCCTCCGACAAGACGAAACGGCCGAAGGAGAGGAGGTCAGTGGGGACGCAGAATCACCTGACCCCGATGCGATCGTGGAAACTCCCCTGGCCGATGAGGCCGACGTCGAAGTCGTTCCTGGGGAGAACCCGCCCGATACCGATCGAGACGTGACGCTTGCAAACGAGTTCCTCCCAAGCGCAATGGGGCTTACGGCTCTTGTGGAGGTTCCGGATCAACTGCGTATCGATGTGTCCGCCAGCGTCTACAGGCACGAGGAGCTTGAATGGGAGAAGCGAAAGGACAAAGACGGGAACGAGTTCTCCCCGAAGGCCTGGTGGCGGCGGCCGGCTGATCGGTCAATCGACCTCATGTCCGACGAGTTGCTGGGTACCGAAACGGTGGTTTTTGAAAGGCCGGTTGTCGAGGAAAACGAGAGACCGGTGCTCGCGCTCCACGTCGTCAGCAGACCGTTTCCACAGTCAGCGAATCCGGCGAGGACACGGCTTGTCACGTTCACGCTGGTCAACCGCCGCGTCAGCGAAAGCAAGGCGCCCGACAACTCGGCCTGCTTCTTCCAGTGCGGGTTCGCTATCAGGGAGCCCAATGGGCGAGCCTGCTTTCTCGGCTACCCAGAACGCCCTCGCGATGCAAAGGACGACGAGGAGCTGTCATTGCAGCTTCTATACATCCATAGAAAGACCTTTGCCGTGGGACATGGGTGTGCGGCGGAATGGAACGAACCTGAAGGGGATCTCACCACTCTCATTCGAACGGAGGTTCTCCCGACCTATGAGGTCAAACCAGTCCTGCCGACGCTGATCGAGGGACTGGAGCTGCGGATGCTGGAATTCGCCTCCGGGGACTCGGGTGCTGGGATCACGCTCTGCACCAGACTCGCCGATGAGTACGAAGAATGGATCAGCGCAAGGAATGAAGAGATCGAATTGCGGGTGGACCTGTCCGGCGAACTGAAGCAGACCGGCCGGCGACATATGGAGAACTGTCGAGAATGTCTGCGCCGGATGCGGGACGGCATCACATTGCTTAGCGAAAACCCCGATGTGGCATTCGCATTCCGGCTAATGAATGAGGCCATGCTGATGCAGCAGGTCCATTACCAGATATCGTCGGAGAAGATCAGATCGTGGATCAGTGGGCCTGACGGATTGAAGCTCGAGGCGCCATTCGCTCGCCCGTCTTACGACGATCCAGAGAGAAAATGGCGGCCGTTCCAGCTGGCCTTCATCCTGATGAACATCCGCGCAGTGCTCGATCCGAGCTGTCAGGAACGCGGCATTGTCGACGTGATCTGGTTTCCAACTGGCGGAGGGAAGACAGAGGCATATCTGGGTCTTTCGGCGCTTACCATGTTCCTGCGGAGGCTCCGGAATCGGAGGCACGCCGGCACGACCATCCTCATGCGCTATACGCTCAGGCTTCTGACGACCCAGCAGTTCCAGCGTGCGGCCTCCTTGATCTGTGCCTGCGAAATGATCCGAGTTCGGCAGCGGGAACTCTTGGGTGAGGAGCGCTTTTCAATTGGTCTGTGGGTTGGGGGCGAAGTGACCCCCAATACCGAAGAAAATGCCGTGAAGGCGCTGAGGCAGCTTCAGTCCGGGCGCGGCGTCAACAAGTTCATCATGTTGAGCTGCCCGTGGTGCGGCGCCGCGATGGGCCCTCAGCAGGCCGGCCGGAGCATGAGATGCAAGGGCTATCGCAAGCTGGCCCATCCCGCTCGGGTCAGGCTTATTTGCGAGGATCCCGAGTGTGACTTCAGTTCAGACGATGGCCTTCCGCTCGCAGTCATAGACGAGCAGATCTACGATTCGCCGCCGACGCTTGTCATAGGCACTGTCGACAAGTTTGCGATGCTTGCCTTCCAGCCAGCTGCACGCCGGCTGTTCGGGATTGACACGCCCTATCCGCCACCGGAGCTGATCATCCAGGACGAGCTCCATCTTATCTCGGGACCGCTTGGATCAATGGTTGGACACTACGAAACAGCGATCGAGGCGCTTTGCGTTAATGAGAAGGAGGGGCAGCGAGATCCAGCCAAGATCATAGCATCTACCGCGACAATCTCCAGAGCCGAAAGCCAAGTGCAGGGCCTGTATGGAAGGTCAGCCTTCCTGTTTCCACCGCAGGCACTGAAGGCTGGGGATTCGTTTTTCGCGGAGGAAAGGGAAGACGAGGTTGGACGCCTTTATGTCGGAGTGTTTGCAACCGCACTTCCGTCCCATGTGACAGCACAGGTGCGAACGATGGGTGCACTGCTGCAGGCACCCAAGCTCTTTGCGGGCAGCGCCCCGCATTCCATTGACCCGTACTGGACGATGATGGGTTACTTCAACAGCCTACGCGAACTCGGCCATGCGGCAACTCTCGTTCGTGCAGACATCCGGGAGTTTCTCAACGCCATGTGGGATCGGCTCGGCCTGCGCCTTGAGGTCGTAAAGGACGCTGCCGTCGATCCGAGGCGATTCATTAACAGGGACGTCGAGCTGACCAGCCGCGTCCAGAGCAGTGAAATTCCAGGAATTCTCCAGCAGCTCTTCGTCCGCTACGACGGTTCAACGGCATCGGAAGTCATCGACATCTGCTTCGCCACCAACATGATACAGGTCGGTCTGGACGTTCCAAGGCTGAGCCTGATGACGATTGTGGGGCAGCCCAAGACCACGTCGGAATACATCCAGGCATCCAGTCGCGTGGGGCGCGACATCAGACGACCGGGTCTCGTTGTGATCAACTACAACCCGTTCAAGCCAAGGGACCGGTCTCACTACGAGCATTTCCGGTCCTACCATCACGCTCTCTACCAGCATGTGGAGCCGACAAGCGTTACGCCCTTCGCAGTACCGGTACGCGAGCGGGCACTCCACGCACTCATCGTGATACTCTGCCGTTTCTGGGGCGATGAGGATCTGCGTATCCGACCGAACCATCCACCAGATGCGGCTCTGGTGCGACGAATCAAGCAGACCGTCCGCGAAAGAATAATGTCCGTTGACCCCGATGAGTGGCCGGGAACCGAACGCCTCGTTGATGAAATCATTGGCAAATGGGCTGCCGCTCCGCCTCCCCGATACGGGGGTTTTGGCCCACCGTCCGAGGAGATACCGTTGATGTATCCGGCGGGCGGGCAGCGCCACCCACTCTGGTACGACGCCTCTCCGCCATACCCGACCCCGACTTCGATGCGGAACATTGACGCTGATTGCGCGGCGCGGCCCCTGACCGGTGGCTATGGAAGCAAAGCACTTTCCTGAATGGGTTGCGCAGCAACAGCACCAAGTCACAGACGCGAGCAGACAGCATGCCGAATCTAAGACCGATCAGGAGAGGCCAGCTCATCAGTCCATTCGGTATCGGCTCCTTGGTCGATTTCCGGGGTGACGAGTCGATGATGACAGCGGGCCTTGACGAGTGGCCCTTCGCGAAGGACGAATGCCCTTCCGACTGGCTTGTGCGGGAGGAACGCCTTCAGGTCCGACTGGACGTGACGCATTTCAGGCTGCCCCCTGAACACAGGGAGCCGGGCCCGGGAGTCCAGTTGGCAAACCAGTACATACCCTTTGTCCGCTTTCCGCGCTGGCACTACTGCCCTCGCCGCGGAGCGATGGAGCAATTGCCGCTCTATGGTGGACGAATGAAATGTCCGTGCCGGCCGGGTCTCGACTGCGAGTCACTTCCTGAATGGAAGCGTCCGTATCTCATTCCCAGCAGATTCATTGCCGTATGCCCGAAGGGGCATATCGAGGACTTCCCGTTCATGGAGTGGGTCCATAGGGACGGGAACTGGGATCGAAGTCACAAGCTTCGACTGCTCGCGGGACGATCGTCGGCCAGTCTGTCAGGCATCAAGGTGGCATGCAGTTGTGGAAAATCTGAAAGTATGGCCGGTAGCTTCAACTTTGACGCTGATGCCGGCGGAGCGCTGCACAAGATTGGCCATGACTGCTCCAGGAGCATGCCGTGGCTCGGCCATGTCAATGAGCGGGCCGGTGCGTGCGGCGAGTATCTTCGTGTTGTTCAGCGGGGGGCGTCCAACGTCTATTTTCCCGTGACCGTCTCCTCCATCTATCTTCCCTTGTGGGGCGAGAACACCAGCAGGACTATCAACAAGATCCTCGAAAATCCCAAGGTGTGGGATACGCTCGTCGCGGGTCTTGATGACGGCAAATACGTGCAGGCTGTGCGGTGCGAAGCCATTGCCGCCATCTATCAGGTCGACCATGAAGAACTCAGACAGGCCGCGCAGCGCAAGCTTGACGGTACGGCGTCACTTGATGGCGCGAACCTTCGTTCCGACGAGGAATTCCGGCGCCAGGAGTATGAGGCTCTCCGTACTGGGAGGGGTGGGGAAACGACCGACCTGATGGTGGAGGTCGTCGATCCAACCGAATACGGGCCTGACTTGGCCGACATTCTTCATGGCATCTGCCTAGTCAGAAAGCTGCGGGAGACGCGGGTGCTGGTCGGCTTTTCAAGGCTTCTCCCCATCGGGGATCCGAAATCGGCCGATCTGCCTCCCATAACGGAGGACCCCGATCTCAATTGGCTTCCAGCGTCGGTCGTATATGGAGAGGGCGTCTTTCTGGAGTTCAGTGCTGAGAAGCTGGACGAATGGAGCCAGAATCCCTTGGTGAACGCGCGCATCTCTGCACTTAATGAACACTACAACCGCCGTCGCGTTGAGCGCGGTCTTGGTGAAGTCGAAATCACTGCGAAGTATGTCCTTCTGCATGCGTTTGCCCATGCCCTCATTGGGCAGTTGAGCTTTGACTGCGGCTACGGAAGCGCGTCACTGCGAGAACGAATTTACTGTGAGGCGGATGACCCGGAGAGGCCGATGCAGGGCATCCTTGTCTACACCGCCTCGGGTGATTCAGAGGGAACAATGGGCGGCCTCGTGAGGCAGGGCGAGCCGGATCGTCTCAGAGTGGTTATCGATCGAGCAATACGCAGGGCCCGGTGGTGCTCCAGCGATCCGGTATGCATAGAGAGTCCCGGACAGGGAAGTGACAACGCCAACCTCGCGGCCTGTCACGGATGTGTGCTTCTACCCGAAACGTCGTGCGAGACAGGAAATCGGCTCCTTGACCGCGCTCTGCTCGTGGGTACGCCGGAGGCGCCCGAAATCGGATTCTTCTCCAACCTGGGGCCAAGCGCAGCCGAAGCAGGCTCAGGGGTCAATCACGCCCCGGTCGCAGCAAATGAGTGAAGTTGTCATGGGTCCAATTGTCAGACCAGCCACCTACTCGGCTGCCTCGACACGACTCATGACGCTTCGGAGACTCTCCATTATGGAGTACGCAATCTCCCGCGCGAGCAGTGGCGGGACGGCGTTTCCTATCTGGCGAAAAGCCGGGTTCATTGTCCCCGCGAAGACAAATCCATCGGGAAAGGACTGAAGCCGAGCCGCCTCACGGACTGTTATTACGCGCGCCTGCCCGCTGTCGTAGTGGATGTGAGTGTAGGTGTCCTTGCCAATGTGCGCCGTGAGGGTTCGCACGGGTCTGTCTGCTCTGAGCTTCCACCAGCGGTTCGGAAACTTTGCCGGGTCGTACGGCGGAACGATGCTTTTCCGCAGCGCCCGCCACTCGGCGCTCCGGGGCTTCACGCCGCGTTGTTGTGCTCGTGCTTCAAAGAGGCGCAGAGCGATTTGATGTGCCTTCGGGTACTCATCCCCGGGCTCCATCGCCCGGAAGATGGGAGCGTCGCGCGGAAGATACCGCAGCACGTGGTCATACACCCCGTCGCGCTCCTCGAACCCCGGCCACGAGCGCATCGTACGGGCGTAAGGCGAAAGGTTGGTCCAGGTGGTCTTCCGATACGACACCCGTTCATCGAAGCGCCGCGCTCCACGGCGAAGTCTGCCCTCGAGGTGAAGGGTGACCGGTGGAAGATCGCCGATCGCCTCCTGCGCTGTCACAGCACTCGGAAGCTCGTCATGACCGGTATCGGCTTCAACGAAACCATCGGCGCCGAAAATTCTGATCAGTTTCAAGGCGACCGCACGAGTTCCGGCGTACCCGGACGGGAGTTCGCATTTGTGGGTTGCTGTCGGAAACTGAATCGCAGCACGAACGTCCCGATGGAACGCAATCATGTAAACACGATCGCGCATCTGCGGAACGCCGTGGTGTGCCGCGTTGATGAGTGAGTAGGCGGCATCGTAGCCCATGCCGTCGAGCGACTCGACGATCTCCTGCATGACGTTGTGACCGCCATAGTTCAGAATGTCGGGAACGTTCTCCATCAGCAACCCCAGAGGCTTCAGCTGCTCGACGTAATGGAGATAGCGAAGGTAGAGATTCGCCCTCGGGTCGACCTTGTAGGCGTGCGGATGCTCCGCAATCTCGCGAAGCTTGGCGCGTCCAACGCGCGCATAGGCCTGACAGGGCGGTCCACCTATAATGAAGTCAAACGCATCAGTGGGACTGCCAAGCCCGAACTCCTCGACCAGTTCCTCCGGCTCAATGGCCGTGACGTCGCGCGGTTGCGCGTGGCGCGTGATGATCCGATCGGACTCACCGTTGAAGAAATTAATTGCGTGAGAACGGGCGGCAAGCTCGTCCGTCTCCATGGCGGCGACGACTTCGCAGCCAGCTGCGTGGAATCCGAGGCTGAGCCCCCCGCAGCCGGCGAACAAATCGAGTACGCGTGGCCGTGCACGCGGCGTGCTGCTCAGCCGCCGCAGCTTGGCAGCGATGGTAGATGACGATTTCATGTGTCGGTTCTGGCCCGCCCCCGATGCCCTTGGTGCCACGGCCAGGTTACCAAGTTCGGCGAATATTGCCAGGCCCGGAATGCAGGGGCGATGACGTTTCTGAAGGAGGATGCGATGGAGGCTGAGGGGAGAGTTGTCCCATTCAACGATCTGGCAACAACGGACCTTCACGTTGATGCGGTTTACGAGGGCGGACGTGTTGGCAATGCTGGCGATGATCCCTTTCCACACCTTCTCAAGGTCTCAAACATGGGCGGCTTTCGATACCGGGGAACTTTGGCCGCGCTTGAGATGGTTGTGCTTACATCGACCCTCAGTGATCCGGACTGGCCCGACGAGCTAGATCGCGAAACCGGCGTCTTTACGTATTACGGCGACAACAAGAGGCCAGGGCGCGACCTACACGCTACTCCAAGAAACGGAAATGAGCTCCTGAGAAGGGTCTTTGCCGTTGCGCACTCCGCGGATGCGGACCGCAGGAGCGTGCCGCCCATTCTTGTTTTTGCGAATACTGGGGAATGGCGCGATGTGAGGTTTCTTGGGCTTGCAGTTCCAGGAACCTCGGAGCAACAGGTCGCCGAAGACCTTGTTGCGATCTGGAGAACCGCAGGCGGTATGCGATTCCAGAACTACCGTGCTCGGTTCACGATTCTTGATGTCCCGGTTCTGCAGCGGGCATGGATCGACGAGATGATTGCGGGCCGACCGTTGGGCCCGCTCGCACCCGACGCCTGGACGGGCTGGATTGAAAGGGGACGCTATCGCCCGCTCAAGTCCACTCGTTCAATCGAGTATCGTACCAGAACCGAGCAGCTTCCCTCGAACGGCGATGAGATCGCGATTGTAGATGCCATGCATCAGTTCTTTGCCCGACGGCCACACGATTTCGAGAAGTGCGCAGCCGCGATTGCACGGATGATGCTGCCCGACATCGCGGAACTCGATCTCACGCGCCCATCGCGCGATGGTGGCCGGGACGCGTTTGGAAAGCTGAGGCTTGGACGAGGATCCGGATCGATCCTGGTGGATTTCGCCTTGGAGGCCAAGTGCTACGGGCCCGAGAACTCGGTTGGCGTCCGGGAGATGTCCCGCTTGATTTCGAGGCTCCGCCATCGGCAGTTTGGGGTTCTTGTCACGACAAGCTATGTCGATCGTCAGGCATACCAGGAAATCAAGGAAGATCAGCACCCTATCATTGTCATCGCCGCCGCGGACATCGTCGGACTTCTCAGGGCGAATGGGCACACGGGTGTCAAGGCTGTCAGGCGTTGGCTCGAACGCGAGTTCAGCTCCCTAACCTCGGAAGCGTGACCTTGGTGCCGCCTCGAACCGGCTTGCTGACTCGACCAGCAGGCCCCAGCTTCCCGACCAGACGCGCTAACAGCGCCGAGGGTTTGGCGAGCTGACATTCCCAGACGACGATTACCTCCCAGCCTCCGGCTTCGAGTTCTTCCCTGGTCCGACGATCACGCTCCACGTTGGAGGCAAACTTCCTCTGCCAGAACTCGCGCCGAGTCTTCGGCATGTAAGCCCGCCCGCAATCGTGGCGGTGCCAGAAGCAGCCATGTACGAAAATGACCATGCCTCTTGATCGAAGCACAAGGTCCGGGCGGCCGGGCAGGTCGCGAGCATGGAGCCGGAAGCGATAGCCCAAGGCATGGAGAGCCCGTCTGACGATAAGCTCGGGATTGGTGTTGATCCCACGGATGCGGCTCATAAGAGCGCTGCGCTCCTGCGGTGTCAGGATGTCGGCCATCCAGCTCTCCAATCACGTCTGAAACCACAATCCCTCGCAGGTGCTTACATGGATGGTACCCATTTTGTCAGTACGTCTCAAAACAACGTGTGACATCACCTGGAAGCTGGCCATGGCGATCTCTACGGAGTGTAACGCTTCCAACCGGTTTTCCGAGCAGAGTGTTTGAACCAGCACTGGTTCCTGACGCTTGACGACGCCTGCCAGAAGATGGAGGAATGGCGTAGAGACTACAACGAGGTTCGCCCTCACAGCGCCATCGGCAACAAGCCGCCGATATCGCTCATGAATGCATCCGGCGCATCCGGTCCGCCGTAAGTGTCACCCTTTGAAAATTCCCCAGCCGGGTGGTCCAAAATCGAGTCTCACGTCAGGGGGGCTATGCACATCGATCCACGCGTTTTCCTGTCGCGGCCTCAGGACTTGCCGCTTGAGTCGGCCGGCAACCCCGGCCGGCCCCGCCGTCCGATGAAGCCGGAATTTTCCAGCGGCAGGCGGTCCAAGGTTGGGGGGAAGCTCACCGGTGGCCGGACTCTACCCAAATCTGGAGGAGGTTGTGGGGCTCACGTCATCCGCCGTGGTCCGTTGAGAGTCATGTCAACACTGTGTCAACAAACGCCGAGCGCCGCGTGATACCGAACGGCGGCAGCGGTGTATCGCGTCAGGCTACCTTCGTTTCGGGTGGCCACAAGACCTCAAACTTGCCCTTGGCGGGGTACGCTATGCCGAAGCCATTCGAAGTTGCGAGGAGCTGATCCTCGTCATTCGGCGTTGTCTCAAGAACGATCAGAAGAGACGCGCGCTCCTTCGCGCGCTGCCGATAGTCGAGTAACTGCCCCATTGCAGTTCGAATTGCGTATCGAGCATTTGCGCGTTCACAGGGCTTGATTTCCGCCAGGATCGCTCCTTTGCTGGCGTCACGATAGCGCAGATCTACGTTTGTCACGTTGGGCCGGAGCTCAGTTGCTCCGTCGGTCGCAAGAAAGCGTTCGAATCTCTTCTGTAGGGTGCTGTGTTTTGGCGTGATCTGGATTTCGTACGCTTCCACATATCGTACGTAAGGATCACCGGCTGCACCGGGACTGTTCCGCCCTGTTTTACCTCCACTCGGCCTCCTACCGCTCGGACCTGACAACCCGCCCAACAACGCGCGTGTTTCTTTTAGGAACCTGCGAACCTCAGCCGAACCTTCCTCGGATGGCGCCCACCACGGCGTATGCCCCATCCAGCCACGCCCGCGGCCCATCACCAAGGTTCTGTCTTCAAGATCGAGGCGCCGGGCATCGTTCGCCAAAGCGCGAATCCTGTAGCTGCTGATCTCGTCTCGTTTATGCTGCTTCGACGGCGGTTTCGCAAACTGCTGGCGCTCCCGGAAGACAGTCGCATTGCGGTACCAGCCCACAATCCTTCGGCCCCCCTCGTCCGGATCGGTTGCGGTCCAGACAACATCAATACCATCGGCGAAATCATCACTTCCGCCGAGTGCCTCTATGCGGATTTTTCGGTCCTTCTTTCCACGGATGGTCTCGACGTGGCCGTAAACGTAGCCGTCGCGGCAAGCCAAGAAATTGCAGACTTCGTTGCCGGTCTCGTTCTCGGTCACCCATTTCCCGCCGCCCACGATTTTGTCGGGCCGGCCAGCAAGACCTTCATAGCGGCTCATCCAGCCGATGTTGCAGAATAGCATTGCCACCAAACGGATCTCGTAAGTCTCGGGGTTTCCGGCCGTTGCCGATATTCTTCGATTTTAAGCATCTTGCTGCGAGGATATGTCGTCAACCCTGGAAAGACACCGAAGCTACGTCGGCTGCTGTGGTTGGCGGTGCGCGCCTTAGGCCGCCGCCGTCGCCACCCCGTCCAGCCTCACACGCACCGTGGTGATGCCTCGGATGGCTGAACTGCTTGGCAATCACCGCATTCCAGCAGCAGGTGCCGTAGCTGGTGAAATTTATCCATGCCTCCATGGTGAAGGAGCCTGGGTAGTTGAGGCTGGGGCTGTCCGGCGCCTCCACCCAGGAATTCTGGGTGAACAGGAGTGCTCCGGCAGTTGCGTTGGTCGAGCCACCGAAAGAGAGCCCAAGGAACATCGCCAACCCTAAGCAGCAGACTCCACACTTCCTGAGCCAGTCAGCCATTTCTCTCTCCCAGACCGAAATCAGTCGCCAATTCTGCCGGAGACCTTGAAACTATATCTATAGTAGAAAATACAGTGCAGACGTCGGTTATGGTTGTTTTGTAACAAATGGATGGCGGCAAATAGCTGAAAAGTGCTGTTCTAACCATAGAAAATTCTAGTATTAATTGAACGGGCGGTCACAGGTTTCGAGCACCTCCGCCTCGAGGATCGTCTCAGGGCAATGCCGCGAAGTCGCCGCGGCGGTATCCATCGACCATCCGCTTCAACGGCTCCGGGGCGAGGACTTCGACCTTGTCGCCCCACGCATAGAGGTACCAGCACATCTCCAGGTGACCGGAGGCCTGAAAGCGGACGATGAGGGACTTGTCCTTCTGCGGCTCGAGTACCTGTTCCGGATGGAACTCGAATTCTCGGGCGTGCGCGGCCGCTTCTGGCAGGAAGCGCCAGACAACTTCGCCATACTCGCATTCATTCTGAAAAACGCCGAAGGCACGATTGGCAAAGGCGCGCAGGCTGAAGCCGGCATCCCGGACAAAGGCTTGCTCCGTCACCAATGCACGGAGGATCGCTTCATGCCGGAACAGCCGCATCGGCCCATCCAGATCCTCCGCCGCCCTGGCGACGATGTAGCGCCGCTGCCCGACCAGAACACCATAGGGCGCGATGCTGCGTCGGTGTGCCCGCTTGCCACGCGGACGGTAGTCGATCTCCAGAAGCCGGCAGGCCTTGATCGCCTGTGACACTGCATCGGCAATTGCCGGATCGACTTTCGGGCGGGGGCCGGGCCGTGCGGCAAGTCCCTGGGCCTCGAGCAGCGCCTCGTAGTCGGTCTCCAGCCCGGCCATGCGACTGCGCGGCACCAGTGCCAGGAGCTTTTCCTTTAGCGCAAGAAGCTTGTCGGCTTCCGCAAACTGGCCGAGCCGGGACAGGGTCGCTGCCGCCAGGTCCATGGTCGCCAGTTCATCGGCAGTGAGGGTGAGAAGGTCCCGCAGCGCTGCCGTATGCAGAAGCCACCGTTTCCGGCCATCGTCGTCGAAGCGGGCTAGCGTATCGGGAAAGACATACTCGAGAATATGCAGCATGCGCTGGGCCGTCCTCCGGGAGCAGCCGTAGCGCTCCATCACATCCCCCAGAGTAATTCCCGCATGGCGGCTTGCCGCCATGACAGCCAGAGAGAGCAGTTGCTCCGCTTTTCCGAACGACATGGGGCCCCCGCGCCATGACAGGTTCTGTCACCACTTGCATCCTAAGCTGCAACCAGCAGGATATGCAATGGAGGGGCTATGCGGCTGCTGGGGGAAGCAATCGTCCTGTCTCCGTCGGACCTGATTCGATTTCAGGCCTGCCGGCACGCGGTGACGCTCGACCTGCGCCGGTTGCGCGGCGAAGCGCTGCAGCCGGCGGAGGATACCGCCGACATCGCTCTTGTGCAGAGGATGGGTGATCGCCATGAGCTGGCTTATCTGAACGAACTGCGCGACAGCGGCGCGGAAGTTGCCGCGATCGACAAGGACCGCCTTGATTTTGCCGAGGCGGTGGAACGCACACGGCAGCTGCTTGGCGAGGGGCCTGCCTACATCTTTCAGGCGGCGCTCGCGGATCGGCACTGGGCGGGTTATGCGGACTTCCTGATGCGTGTCGAGCGCCCGTCGGAGCTTGGCGGGCACTCCTATGAGGTCATCGATACCAAGCTAAAGCTTTCGCCGGACCCCAAGCATCTGCTGCAACTCTCCGTGTATGCGGATCTGCTCGCTCGGGAACAGGGTGTCCTGCCGGAGCAGGTGCATGTCGTGCTGGGCAATGGCAATCGGGGGACTTTCCGCACCCGCGACTATGCCTCCTATGCGCGGCGATTGCGCCAGCGCCTGGAAGCGTTTGTCGCCGATCCGGAGGAAACGTGTCCGGCACCCGTGTCCGCCTGCGCCTACTGTTCGTGGCGCGAGCATTGCGCGGCGGAGTGGGAGTCGAAGGACAGCCTTCATCTTGTTGCCGGAATCTCCCGCAGCCAGGTTCGGAGGCTGGAGGCGGCCGGCATCACCTCCATCGATGCCCTGGCCGGGCATCGCAGACCGGTGGCGAGACTGGCCAAGGATACGCTCGACAAGCTTCGCCGTCAGGCGGCGCTGCAACATTTGCGCCGGCAGGACGGTCGGCCTCGCTTCGAGTTGCGCGAGCAGGAGCCCGAGCGCGGCCTTGCCCTCCTGCCGAAGCCGGACAAGGCCGACTTGTTCTTCGACATGGAAGGCGATCCCTATTACCCGGAAGGCCTTGAATACCTGTTTGGCATCTATTCGAAAGCACCAGATTTTGGCGGTTTCCGCGCCATCTGGGCACATGACAGGGACGCGGAGCGGACCGCCACGGGCAAGGTCATCGACCTCTTCGTCAGTCACGTGGAGAAAAATCCGGGCGCCCACATCTACCACTATGCCCAGTACGAAGTGACGGCGTTGAAGCGGCTGTCCAGCCGGCATGCGGTCGGCGAGGCGGGCCTTGACCGCCTGCTGCGGGAGAACCGTTTTGTCGATCTTCATCGCATCGTGCGACAGAGCCTGTTTGCCTCCGAGGCCGGATATTCCATCAAGGACCTTGAGGTCTTCTACCGCGGGCAGCGCCAGGACGCGGTCCGTTCGGCAATGGACAGCATGGTCACCTATGAGCGCTGGCGCGAGACCGGTGACGATGAGGCCCTGTCCCAGATCCGCGACTACAACGAAACCGACTGCCGCTCGGCCATGGAGCTGCGGGACTGGCTGGTGCGCGAAGTGCGGCCGAAGGGTCTGCCCTGGCGGGCGAACCGGGCAGATGATGCCGAGGCATCTTCCGCAATCGTGGCGAAGTCCGCGCAGGCGGAGGCTCGCCACCAGGCGCTTGCCGCGCTCAGGGATCGGGCCAAACCTGAACTTGGCGAGAAGGCAGCCGCACTTCTCTTCGATCTCGCCTGGTTCCATGAGCGCGAGGACAAGCCGCGCTGGTGGGCGATGTTCGATCGGGCGGGACATGAGTCGGATGAACTGATCGATGATCTTGAGTGCCTGTCCGGGCTGGTGGTGGTGGGGCCGGACCGGCCGGAGGCGAGGAGCAGGGTCCGCCTCTATCGCTTTCCCGAGCAGGAAACGAAACTTCGCGCCGGATCCCGGGTGAAGATTCGCGCCACTCTTGCGGACGTCACACTCCAGAAGATTGATTTGCGGCGTCGCGAGGCCCTGGTGAAGTTCGGCGGCTCGGCGGGTACCCCGCCTGATCGCATGGACCTGATCCCTGCCGGCCCGCTCGACAATCAGGTGATCCGTGCTGCCGTCGAGGAAGTGGTGCGGAGCCTGCTGTCCGGGAAGCGCCGCTACCAGGCCGCGCGAGACCTGATCCTGCGGAAAAGCCCGCGCGTCCTTGGCTGTCGCAAGGGCGCCCCACTCATTGATCCGGGGAAGGACCTCACGAGTGAAACCATCCGGATCGTGATGAGCCTCCGGAACAGCTGCCTTCCCATCCAGGGCCCGCCGGGCACAGGAAAGACCCACGTCAGCGCCAGCGCCATTCTCGAGCTCCTGGCGGCCGGCAAACGGGTGGCTGTCAGCTCCAACTCGCACAAGGCGATCGACAATCTACTGCTCGCGATCCTGCGACAGGCCAGGGGTCGCAAGCAGGATGTTCGCGCGGTGAAAAAGATCAGCCGGGGCGAGGAGTCCCCTGAACTGAGGCAGGCAGGAATCCGCTTCGTTACCCAGAACGGCAGCGCGATGATCGAGGATGCCAATCTGGTGGGCGGCACCGCCTGGCTGTTTTCCCGCGATGAGCTCGATCTGGCCTTCGACTATCTCTTCATCGACGAAGCGGGACAGGTCGCGCTCGCCAACGTGCTCGCCATGTCGCGCGCCGCCGCCAATCTGGTCCTGGTCGGCGATCCGATGCAGCTTTCCCAGCCCATTCAGGGAGCCCATCCGGGGCAGAGCGGCCAGTCAGCGCTGGAACATCTCCTGGCGGGGCACGCGACCCTGCCGCCCGATCGAGGCATCTTCCTTCCCGTGACGCGCCGCCTGCACCCTGCAGTCTGCCGATATATCTCCGAGATGGTCTATGACGGTCGGCTGACGGCCGACCGCGGCGCCGCGCGCCAGAAGCTGATTGCCGGCCGCGCCGCAACGGATCTGGCGGGGGCAGGGCTGCGGTTCATCGAAGTGCCGCACGAGGGCAACAGCCAGTCCTGCCCGGAGGAGGCAGCCGCCATCGCCGAGTATCTGCGTCGCCTTCTTGGCGTGACATTCATCGGCCGGGATGGAAAGAAAAAGGAGCTGACCCTCTCCGACATACTCGTGGTCACCCCCTATAACGCGCAGGTCAATCTGCTTTCCGACAGGCTCCCCGATGGCGCTCGCGTCGGTACCGTGGACAAGTTCCAGGGGCAGGAGGCACCGGTCTGCCTGATCTCCATGGTTACATCGAGCGGCGAGGATCTGCCGCGCAACCTCGAATTCCTGTTCAGTGTCAATCGGCTGAACGTGGCGATTTCGCGGGCCATGGCCGTGGCGGTGCTGTTCGCCAGTCCCCGCCTGCTTGATGTGGCCTGCAGCACGGTGGAGCAGATGCGCCTGGTCAATGCGCTGTGTGCCGCATGGGAATATGGCGCGCATGGTCCGGATGTGTGCGGATGACAGGTTTTGACATCCAGGTATCTGAACCTCTCCTTGTGCGGATTTCAGGGGAGGAAGGGATGCATACGCGACATTCAACCGAGCGCTGCCAGCAGCGGGGTATTCAGCCCGATGTCGTCGACATCATCCTCGATTACGGCGCACGGAAGTTCAGGCACGGCGCCGAAGTGTTGTTCATGGATCATCGCGCCCGGCGCGCGGCGAAGGCTGCACTCGGTGCAAGACGGTTTGCCCGGATCAGCGATCGTCTGAACACCTACCTCGTGGTGTCGAATGATGGCGACATCATCACCGCGGCGCCGCGAAAGAGAAGGCTCAAGTTTGGATGAGGCGCGGCGGGTCTGACCGTCCAGTGGCAGACCGTGATGTCCGTTCCGTGTTGGAAGGAGAGACATGATACTCGACCACTTGCCAACAATCCTTGCCGTCGCGACCCTTGCGCTTGTTCTGGTTCTCCTGTTCAGGTTGCCGTCACGCCCCGAAGGCGCCGCTCAACCCGCCACGGCAGCCGACATCCGCAGCCTTGGCGAGGCGATCCGGCAGGAGGCTGATCGATCGCGAATGACAGCCGAGGAGAATGCCGGACGCCTGCGCACCGAACTCGCGGGCAGCATCCAGGGCTTTCAAACCTCAACTGCCGGGGTGTTTGGTGAGCTCAGCAAACAGATTACGGCGCGCATGGATGGATTTGCGAAGACGCTCGAGCAGGACATGAAGGAGAATGAAGCGCGCATCGAGCGCATCGCCCGGAAGCTCGATGAGGATATCGCGAAGCTCGGGCGGGAGGCGATCGAAGGTCGCGACCGCCAGCGCCAGCAGATTGACGAGAGGCTCAACGCATTTGGCCAGCAGACTGCCGAGACGGGCAAGACGCTGCGGGAGGAGTTGTCAAGCAGCTTCGGCAGCCTCCGGCAGGCCATGACCGCCCATCTGGAGGTTCTTGGCCTGCAGCAGACCGACAAGCTCGACAAGGTTGCGAAGGAAATTGCGGACCTGACGGAGAAACAGACCAGGTCTCTGGAGGGCTTGCGCGGGACCGTCGAAGGTCGTCTTGACGTCATACGGGCAGAGAGCGGGCAAAAGCTGGATGAAATCCGCAATACGGTCGATTAGAAACTCCAGACGACGCTCGAGAAGCGGCTGGGAGAGTCATTCCGGATGGTCACCGAGCAACTGGAACGTGTCTATCACGGACTCGGAGAGATGCAGAAGCTGGCGGCAGGCGTCGGCGATCTGAAGAAGGTGCTCTCGAACGTCAAGACTCGGGGTATCTGGGGAGAAACGCAGCTCGGCACACTCCTGGAGCAGTTCCTTTCCCCGGAACAGTATCTTGCCAATGCCCAGGTAAAGGAGAATTCGGGCGAGCGTGTGGAGTTTGCCATCCGCCTTCCCGGTCGTGGCGAAGAGGCAGAAGTTCTGCTGCCCATCGATGCAAAGTTTCCACAAGAGGACTATGACCGCCTCGTGCAGGCAGCCGAGTCTTCGGACAGTGCCGCCGTCGATGCCGCGGTGAATGCCCTGCTTGCTCGTGTGCGTCAATCTGCTCAGGTTATTTCAGAGAAGTATATCAACCCGCCGAGAACGACGGATTTTGCTTTGCTGTTTCTCCCGACGGAAGGTCTTTATGCAGAGGTGCTGCGACGACCTGGCTTCTTCGATCTTGTCCAGCGGGAGTGCCGGGTAATCCTGGTCGGGCCGACCACTCTGACCGCCATCCTGAACGCCCTGCAGATGGGCTTCCGGACGCTCGCCATCGAGAAGCGATCAAGCGAAGTCTGGCAGGTGCTTGGGGCGGTGCGGAAGGAGTTCTCCAAGTACGGGGAAGTCGTGAACAAGCTCAAGAAGCAGCTCGAAACAGCGAGCAACACCATTGACAATCTGAGTACCCGGACCAGAGCGATGAACAGGAAATTGCAAGGCGTCGAGATGCTGCCCGAGGAGAAGGCCGAAGCAATGCTCCAGCTTTCGGCCCTGCCTGACAATGGCTCAGACGAAGATACTGACAGCGAGGAGCAGGCAAGTATCTGAGGGAGCGACGCGGATCGGCTCGCCGAGTCGGGATAAAACCTGCCGAAGGGAGACAGATCAATGAAAACAGGATCCGTGTTCATTGGTGATCAGGCAAGCTGCAAGGCGTTTCTGCGGTCTTTAAGCTCTTCGTATGTCTACATACTTCGAAGGCCGGACGGGCGTCCGTTCTACGTAGGGAAAGGAAAGGCATACCGCGTTCTTGATCACGAGAATGAAGCGCGGCATCCCAACGACTATCGGTCGAACCCCTTCAAGCTCAATGTGATCAGGAAGATCAAGAGTGCCGGCGACAGAATCATCTACGAAATTGATTTCGTCGCAACTGACGAGGCAACTGCACTCGCGCGTGAAATGTTCCTTATCAGTTCGTTCAAGCGCCTTCATGAAGGTGGTCCATTGACGAACCTGGATCCAGGCGGCGGCTCAACAGCAGGAAATGCGCCACATTCAAAGGAGCGCCATTCTGCAACACTTGCAGGCGAGCCCAAGGACAATCCAGAGCGCGCGACCTTGAACAGGTTTGTACTGAATATCGCCCCAATGCGTTCAGCGATTTTCAAGCCGGTCGGGCAGTTCATCCCAAAGCCGACGCAGCGATACCCAAGCAAGTCGATGGCACCCACACTGCGCCAGGCCGCTGCAATCGTGGCCTCAGCGGCTGCAAATGGAGTATCTCTCGATGGGCCGTGTCGCATACCTCGACGCGTGATCGTCGATGGGGTTGCAGGTTTCGTCGAGAACGGCGTCGCCTGCGACATACTTACCAGCGGACTTGGTACGATCCTGTCCGCTCCCGACCCCGCCGACGAGCTATTTGACCTTACTGCGGATCAGGCTCGACAATCGGCAGGGCTGGTCGGGTTTCGAAAATGTGTAGATGTTGGTGTGATATCAGCAGATTCCGTCTGACAACGGAGGGCTCTCAACAGTGATTGACCCAATGAATTCGAGTTCGCGAAGTTCGCCGTGAGAATCCTGTGGCGCCCATCTATGTCAATGATCTGTAGCAGTGTCTGCTCGAGGACTATTACCACTCGGCCTGAAGCTCTTCACCGTGGATGGCGGGACAAGCTACCGTCGCCGCGACCTCTGACCGCGGGATACACCTCTGTTGTCTATGAACGCCCGAATTGCCGCGCTGACCATGATTATGAAGACGGCGATGGCCGAGGCAAAGAAGGCGTCAGTTGGCTCAACCCCGATCATCATCAGGATCATGCCAACCCCGATGAAGAGGATGGTGCCGGCAACCAGAAGCCCGAACAAAGCGGGTATCGCCAATAAAGGGATCAGCAGCAGCACGAGGAACACGAGGCCAGAGTCCGTCATCGCCTGACCTTCCTTCGTAAGTTCACTCGCTCCTGCGGCCGGCGGTCCGGGGCTTGGGCGCCTACCGCCTCTCCACGGTGCCGATGCGCCGCCCCGTCGCATCCCGGATGATCAGCCGGTCGCCGCTGCCCGGTTCGATGGTGCCGGTGCGCCGCCCTGTGCCGTCCCTCAGGATCTGGCGCTCGCCCACACCGCCTTCCACCGTGCCGCTGCGCCGGCCCGCGGCATCACGCAGGATGAGGCGGTCGCCGGGGCCTGGCTCCACCGTGCCGATGCGCCGACCCGAAGGGTCGCGGCGGATCAGCCGGTCGCCGCTTCCCGGCTCGATCGTTTCGAGCCGCCGGCCTGCCGGATCCCGCACGATGTAGCCGTCCGCGAGTGCCGCGGATGCCAGGATGCAGAGCCCGCACAGGGCGAGCGACAGGCAAGCGGCCCGTGTCATGGCGCGACCCGCTTCCGCTCAGCCGAGGATCAGGCCAAGCAGAAAGAGCAGGAGCAGGAGACGCACGGCGCCATGCAGCGCGCCGGCCATCCAGGCAAGGGCCTCGCCGCACCGCCGGAGCAACTCCTCCGCCGCACCATTCAGTTGCCGCCAGAGATCTTCCACTGCTGTCATCGCTGTTCCTTTCCTTTCTTCGACCGACCTGCGCTGGCCGCCTCCTCGTCAGGCAGGCGGAAGTTGAGGTGGCGATGCGCCACCTTGAGTCGCTCCTTGAGCTGGCTGGGCTCCAGCACTTCGACACCATCGCCCCAGGTATAGAGATGCCATGCCATCTCGGTGAGGCCGCCGGCGCGAAAGCGCACGATCAGGCTGCCGTCCCGCTGCTGCTCCATCTGCTGGTTCGGATGGAAGAGATAGTCGCGGGCGATCGGCGCTGTGTCCGGCCGGAAGCGCCAAACCACCTCCATCGGCTGCTCCTGGAAGACGCCGAATGAGCGCTCGGCGAAGGCCTGCAGCGAGAAGGCAGGATCGCGCCGGAACGTGGTCTCGCCGATCCTGACCTTCCGGATGTGGGAAAGGGCATAAAGCCTGGCCTCGCCCGGATGCCGGTCCGGTGCCATGGCGACCAGATAGTGGCGGTTGCCAAAGAGGAACCCGTAGGGCTCGAGCCGGCGCCCCGTGCTGCGCCCTTCCCGCATCTTGCGGTAGCTGACATAGACCTCGCGCCCCTGCTTGATGGCCAGCCGCAGCGTCTCCAGCACCTCGCCCCTGACGAGAGGGCGCGGCCCCGGCCGCATGGCGAGACCCTCCGCCTCCAGCAGGACCTCAAGGTCCGGCTCGATGCGGCGTGCCGTCTCCGGCCGGAGCAGCGCCTTGAGCTTGGCCGACACCCGTTCGAGCGACTTCGCCCGTTCCCGCTGTCCTTCGCGCCGCAACAGCCGGACGGCAACTTCGAGATCGGCGAGTTCGTCGGCGCTCACCTCGCCGGGGCTGAACTGACCCAGCGGCGGAATGCGCCAGCGGCGCCGTCGCTCCTCATCTACCGTCTCTATGGTTTGCGGGAAGCTGCGCAGGATGGCGTCCCGCATGCGCTGCGCCGTCCGGCGCTTGATGCCGAAGCGCTGCTCGATATCGTCGAGCGACAGGCCGGTGCGGGTTGCCTGCAATTCGAGCGCCAGCTGCATCACCCGGTCGGCATTCTGATAGCGCATCCTGCCTTGCCCTTGCTTACCTTCAGCTTTGGCAATCCATTCTGATGACCCAGGATGTCCGTTTCGGACACCCAGGATGTGAAGCCGGTCTCTTCCGCCGGTCGACCGGCCATGACATGGATCCGCTCCCGGCAGGGCATCGCACCCTGGCCCCGGACACCTCGCCTGGTTGCAGTTTGCGGTATTCCATGGGCATTTCAACCAAAACGGGCTTTCCCCGACTGCGCCGAGTTGGGCGCCTCGGTGGTCGGGAGGGGCATCCCGGCTTGCCGGCAGGCAGGGTTGGGCCAGGTGTCCATATCTGTCACGGGTCCCGCCTAAACAGGTCGCTCCACGATGTGGAGAGATTGCATGACATTGCCTGTTTCCGAACCATCCATCCGGCGATTCAAGCCGGGTCATCTGCTTTCCTTCTTCGATTGGGCGGCCGGGCCGGTGGCGAAGCTGGCACGGCTCGACGTGGAGTTGCTCACGCATATGCTTGAACTCGATCGCAAGCGGATGCACCTGGTGGCGCTCACCCTGGCTCATGCCGATGATGGAGCGTCCGGCGAACTTGCCCGCCTGCTGGCCAGGGGCTCGGCTCGCGAGGTTCTTGACCGCATACTTGATGGTCGGCCTGCGGGGATCCTGCGCGCGCTCGACCGGCTGCCGGACAGGGCCATCTCGGCACGAGGTTATCGGCAACTCGTGGCGCTGTTGCGCGAACCCAACGCCGCGAAGATCCTCAATCATGTCCATGCCATCGAGGAGGAAGACATTGATGATCTGCATGCGTTGCCGACGAGGTTGCGCCGGTCCGCGATCGTCGATGCATTCGGCTGCTTCCAGAATGCGAGCTGGCTCGAGGAGATCCTTGCTCTCCTTGTAAGACGCGGCGTGGCAACCGACGTGGAGGCACTTCGAGACGATCTGAGCGCGCTCAACTGCCGGTCCCAGTTCAAGGCCAGGCTGTGCAGGCTTGTCGAGGCGCTGCCGCTGCCGGCTGCGCTTCCGCCAGCCGAACTGGGTTTCGCGCGGCGCCTCGATCATCCGGCCGAACTGCGCGAACTGGCCAGGCGCTGGCGGAACTGTCTCGCCAGCTTCGTCGATGAAGTCGATCAGGGCAGCAAGGCGATCTATCTCTGGGAAGAGCCTCGTCTGAAGGCGGTGTGCATGGTCGAGCGGCGCGGTCGCCTCGGCTGGTTTCTGAGCGAGGCAAAGGGACCGCGTAACCGCAGGCTCAGTCCGGAACGCCGGGAGCGCTTGCAGTCAGGATTTGCGGCAGCCGGGATACCTCCCGATGGGGTTGCCGACGCCATCGAGCATCTGTGCCTCGAAGGTGACGAGAGACCGCGCCGAAGTGCGCAACAGGCTGCGTTGCCGGATGGGCAGGATCAGGGCGAGGGGGCAGCGCTGGACAATGGTATTCCGGACCCGGACGAGCCCGTCTGAGCGACCGTTGGGGAGCGCCGTCGAGACAGACGTGTGTGCCCGCTTCTGACACCCTGATCCGTCATGCTGGCGCGAGCGGGCCGGCGCGTCCAGCCCGCCGGTGCAACGGACATGGGGACCAAGCGGATGGAGATTGTGGCGGAACGGCTGAAACGGCTGACAATCGGGGAAAGGATGGGCCTTGCAGGGCTCGAGATGCTGCCAATCCTCGAGGCCGAGGTGGATGGGGAGGATCCGCTCACGCTCGATGAGGCGCTGGCGGCGGGCCTGGTCGAGATCAGCGAGGTCTCCGAGGCGGGACGCGTACCTGAACTCAAGTTCGTTAACAGGGCGGCGCGGCCGGTGCTGCTGCTGGATGGCGAGGAACTGGTGGGGGCGAAGCAGAACCGCATCCTCAATCTCAGCATCCTGGCGCCAGCCGGGGCCGAACTCGTCATCCCGGTCTCCTGTGTCGAGGCCGGTCGCTGGACCTGGCGCACGCGGCGCTTCGCCGCTGCCGATCGCGCCTGGTTCGCCAAGGCACGGGCCCGCAAGATGCGTGAGGTCTACTGGTCCCTGAAGACCAGCGGCAAGCCGATGGCCTCGCAGCGGAATGTGTGGGAAGAGATCGATGCCCGGGCAGCGCGGCTCAAGGTCGATCACGGGGCGACCCTGGCGGCGGCGGAGCTCTATTGGACCTATGAGGAGCAGATGGCGGCCTGGCTTGCCGCGCTGGCGCCGCAGGACGGGCAGGTGGGGGCAATCTTCCTGGTTCATGGCGAGGTGGCGGGCCTGGAGCTTTTTCGCTCGCCCGCCCTTTTCGCCAAGCTCGCGCCCAAACTGATCCGCTCCTATGCCATGGATGCGCTCGACCCGGCCGAGGAGCGCCTCAGCCCGCCGGCCGCCTTTTCCGCCGCCACTCGCTCGGCGTCGCGGCTGCTCGATCGGCTGGGAAGCTGTGCGGGCGAGAGCTTCCCCTCGGTCGGCCTTGGCACCGATCTCCGGCTGACGGCCCATGAACTGCTTGGCGCTGCCCTGGTGGCTGAGGAAGCGATCATCCATCTGAGCGCGTTTCCTAGCTCGGCACTGGCAGACTGAGGCAGGGGTGATACGGCATGGGCCATCAGGTCGCCGGGCGGCAGGGGAGGGGGCGAGTGGTGCGAGGACTGATCGTCTGTACTGCCCTTGGCATTCTGCTGCTTGGGCCGGCCTGCAGCAGCTATCGCCCACTGCCGGACCGGCCGGCGGCGATCGGGGCTGACGATCTCGAGGCGGATCTCGGCGTCTGCCGCGACCGGGCGGCGGAACAGGGCCACGGCATCCGCTGGCCGCTCGGCGCGATCCTGATCGGCGCGGCCCTGGGCAGCTATCACGGCGTGGTCCACGGCGCCATCCATGGCGGCGCCGGGGAAGGTGCGGCGATCGGCGCGGCGGCCGGCGCCGGTCTCGGCCTGATCGTCGGTGGGATCAAGGCCGTCACTGATTACAGCGACAGCATCGATGCCTGCATGCGGGCGCGGGGGTATACGAGCTGAGAGCACAGAACCAAGGTTACTGATCAAAGGTCCCTTGCGTTCACCGAGTACCCGTCATGCTGCGGAAACCGTCTCACGTCCAGGTTCTTTCCGCGGCGGCGTTCCAGCTTCGGTTCCATCGATTGATGCGTCGATCGTCGGTGGATTGGAACTTTCTCCGTCGGATGTCATTCGCCGTTGGTTCTTCCTCAAGCCATCGAAGTGGCGCAACTGGCTGAAGCCCCTGCCGAAGCGCTTCGGCACACTCCGATCCAAGAAAGAAGAGCTTCAGGGATTCGGGAATTTCAAGCTTGGAAATCGTCCGATGCGACGCTTCACTGCCAAACGCTGGACCAAAGGATTGTGGCGCGGCAAGAGCTTCTACCCGGACACCGTAGAAGTCAAAGTGCCGAACCAGCCAAGCGCGCGCTCTCTGCCTGATCCGGTCGGGAACATCGAGCTTCTCCGTCCAGCGAAGTTGCATGTCAGCCAGTTGTTCCCACGTCAGAATCGGGAATTCTCCATGCGAGACGTGATTCGTCCGTCGTGCGGCACTTTCACCGAGCAGGAAGCAGCCATGGCGGCGTCCGATGCTTCTGGTGCTGGGGAGGTCGCAATACGTAGCCAGTTTACGGTAGTCCTTTGCCTCTACGGCAGTCCCCGGCTTCTTGACCTCGATAACCAGTAGTCCCTCGCCAGCCTCATCCTCCCATCTGAGCATGATATCCGGCGTTACAAAGTCGCGTCCATGGTCAGGCCTTAGTCTTTGATCCAGCACCTCTTCGCACGCATAGGCCCACTGGACGTGTGTCACGGCTCCGAGAACTGTGCCGCCACAGTGTGAAACGAGGTCAGGCAGCCAAGTGCGGCCGCCGAATATTGCCCAGTTCTGAAAAAGTGCCGGAGTCACGTTATCTTCCGAGCCGAGGCGATAGAAACTCCTGGCGCCAGCGATCGTATGGTCGCCCCATACGCGACGCAGAGCAAAATAGGCTTGAGAGCTTGGCGAGGTTGGGAGTGCGGGGATTGTTTGCCACCAGACATCAGCGAATACCGCAGGTTTGGAAGATCTTGCTGACATGGCCTCTGCCTCTTCGTTGCGGGCCGAAGTATCAATTCTGCGCAACTGACTTTGAGTGGGCCAATGTGTTGGCGAGTGCATCCTCTGCAGCTTTGTGGGCATCGCGTAAGTAGCGATATCGATCGGGGAGCACCCTTCCCGCGACTTCGACCTCGTAGACTTCATTATTCCTGCTGTTGTGGTTCTCGAACTTTCGAATGATGGCCAAACGCTTGTTGTCGACGAGGCCATAGCTGACCGTATCGTGGCCGTGAGGCGTCCATGTGATCTTGTTGCGGTTCTTCACGGCCCTGTTTCGGTGAGACAAGAGATCGCAGTCCTTCGCGATTGCGAGAATATGACGCGCAAGTGCATTGTCAGGCTGCCGGCAAAGCGTGCGCTTCGCATTCTCAATAAGAGTCTTCTTTCGGTGGGCGGGCAGATGCCTGAACGTGTCGAGGTCCATTCTCAATCTCCTGTCAAACATTCATGCGGAAAGGAATTGGCAGTAAGCCTATTCCGGTAAACCATCAGCTTCGGCGGACGCATCCTGCGTCAGCTCATTGACCAGGCGGTCGGTTTCACGTGCTGCCGATTCTCGCCATTGTTGTTCCCATCTCTCGAACGCTGTCCGGATTTCGGTGACAGCGGAACGGAGGTCTTTTTCAAGAGCGTTGCTGGCGATCGCGCACTCGACTTCAGAGGCGATGGTTCCGCTGGGATAAAGCGGCGAGGCGGGTGAACCGCCCGGCTCGAGAAGCGTTCGGCAAGTGCCGGGGAGATCAGTATCTCGGTCTAGCCAATAGGCTGTGTAATCAGCACGAACTGGCGTCCACGAAAAGTACCAGTACTCACAACCCCATCTCTCGTCTTCAAGAGGGTAAAAGTCCCAAAGGAAGGGATGGTGCGCAGGGTTTCCTGCAACAGCAGACATAATTTGCTCGAAAGAGACGGCAATCAGTGGGCCAATGGAACGGATCGGCTTCCAGGCATCACCATCTCTGACTGAGGTTCGGCCATGCTCCGCCAGGTTCTCGACAGTGTGGTTTGGTCGAAGCTGAGCACCGGTCCAGTGTTCAAGGACAAGTTCCAGATGAGGGCCAAACGTGGCGCCAAGGTCATACTGTTTTCTCTTGTCTTCGGTGTCGACGAAAACCAGCTCGAAATATGGCCGCGTCTCGTACAGAGGCCCGATCTGTTCAACCGATGATGTGGGACCTAGGGCCAGGCCGATTTGACGGAACAGGCCCAGAAGCGCCTTGCGCGGTGTAACTCCCGGGTCTTCGCCCACGATCACATCCAGAGGCACGACGCTGTGAAGGAACCGCATCAACGGCACAGAGGGTAACGGCGGCGCTTCACCCCAATACTCGTTCCATCCAGCGTAGGGGATCGGCCGTAGACATCTCATTTCCGAGCGTCTGAAGGTTTTCTCCTCGAACGACCATATGCCTGGAATCTTTTGCATGCGCCTGAACAGGGCTACCAGTGCAGTTTGTCGAATGACGCGCTGCGCCACGGCGTTCAGGCGCAAGGTGAGATGTCCTGCTGCTTCGAGGTCAAGCGCGTCCGTTTCCGGCGTTGCTTGCCTGAATCGAGCAAAGACGGTAGGGCGCAGAATTGCGATCTGTTCTTCAATAGCGTCGAGACCGTAGTGGTGAGCCAGTATTCTCGTGAGTTCAAGGTAGGGCTCAATTTTCTGCGTGAGCCGCTTCCGGATCCTCGTCAGATCGGTCTCGCTCAACTGCTCAGTCTGGAGATCAAGATCGACGCGAAAGCGCTCCAGACGGGCAAGGTTGCCGGTCAGACACTCCTGGATGTCCGAGATCTTTGCCCCTTTCAAGGTGCAAACTTTTCCAACCAGACGGTCCACCGCCTGTGCGGCCAGAATGAGCTCATTGCGACCAAATATTGGCCCCTTCCTGCCTTCGCTCTTCTCGCGACTTATTTGCTCGCGAAGCCTATTCAGTTGCACCAGCTCCTGCGAGCGCTGTTTGTGCTCGTGTTCCTGTTCCTCTTTCGCACGATCGGCTGGCAATTCTCGGCTCCCCTGTTTCTCTGCGGGTAGTACGAAAGGAATGATGTTGCTGCTCATTGGCAGTACTGCCGCCGATAGCGACGCCCCTTCGGGCCGTCATGGATCGGGATGACGGAAACAATCTTCTGGTTGTCATCGCTCCAGATCACCCCGTAACGATCGATATTGTCGTACCGGCTCAGTGCTTTGGCTTGGCGGCGGCTCACGCGAAGCATGCGGCAATTGTCCCCGACCGCGAAATCCATGTCGGCATTCACAATCAACGCGACCAGGAAGTCGGAACGGATGCCACGAGTCTGGCATCTACGCTTGGCGTGCTCGGAGATGGCGATCATGTCCACGACCTCATTCATGATGCGGAGAGGTTAAGGTCTGACCGAGGCTGAGGTCTATGCCAATTGTGGTATTTCTGGAGAAAAAATATGGTATAAAAAGCGGTGTATTTGAGCTCCGCTTCTTGGAAAACGGGCTCGCCACTTATCCACGGCTCGAGTCACATGCGTTCAAACAGAATGATCGAGGATCTGTGCTGTCAAAATTCAAGAAAAGGAACTGGCGAGTAATGCGTAAACCTATTGTCATAACAAATAGCTAGGACGCTAAATGTCTATTGACAGAAATTATGCCAATATTGTCTGGCTTTGTGTCATCTGTTTCTTGGTACGTTTCCAGACGAGTATTTTTTGCGATAGATACTTGTTCGGTAATGGTTGAGGCGTGTCCCCGCAACCACCGACAGCAAACGCCCCGATCCAGCAAGGTCGGGGCGTTTTTTGTTGGCCAAAGCAGATCCCGCGCCGCGGCGCTCCTCCGCCAGCGCCAGGATTGCGGCGACTCGCCTTTGGATTCCGTGTTGCATGAAAGCGCAATGCCATATCACATCATTCCCGAGGCTTACGACTGCTCCCGGCGACTCGTGCAGTACGCAGGCGGGACGAGAAGTGACGCAATGCGAGTAGCCTTTGGAGGTGCATAGGAACTCGATCCGGGCAAAGACGGTCACTGTTGCGCCCATGCGCGCAGGCAAAATATTTCGGTTTCTTTCCCCAGAGGCGGAGGCTTCTGCTTCTTGATGATCTCCCTAGAGATTGCAGTCGTGGCCGGTCTGATCGGTCTCAATGGGCTCTTGGCCATGGCCGAACTGGCGATCGTCTCGTCCCGACCAACCCGTCTCCGCGCAATGCTCAAAGAGGGCATAAAGGGCTCCAGCCGCGCCCTCGCGCTTGCATCGGATCCGGGCAGGTTTCTTTCCACCGTCCAGATCGGAATCACTCTCGTGGGCGTACTCTCAGGGGCATTCTCAGGAGCGACATTGGGGCTCCGTCTGGCTGACTGGCTGAGCGGGCTCTCGATCGCGCGCGGGGCCGCCGACACGATCGGGGTCGGAACGGTCGTCGCGGCCATCACGTACGCCTCATTGATCATCGGCGAGCTGGTCCCCAAGCAGATTGCACTTCGGAATCCGGAGCGAATCGCGGTCCGGGTCGCTCCGGCCATGACCCTGCTCGCGAAAGGCGCCTCACCCCTGGTCCGGCTCCTCGATCTCTCGGGCAAGGCTGTGCTTTGGCTCCTCGGGTATCGCGAGCAACCACAGCCGGGCGTGACCGAGGACGAAATCCGCATGCTCGTTGTGGAAGCCGAGCACGCGGGCGTGCTCGAACCCGGTGAAAAAGAGATGATCGCCGGGGTCCTGCGCCTCGCCGACCGGCCGGTCGGTGCGGTGATGACGCCCCGCCGAGACGTGGACATGATCGATCTCACCGACAGTCCGGAGGCCATTCGCATGGCCATCTGCAAAAGCCCGCACTCACGCTTGCCCGTCCACGAAGGAAATCCCGATCATGTACTCGGGATTATCCAAGCCAAGGACCTTCTCGATGCTTATCTGACCGGGACCGAACCAGAGATCCGCAGCTTCATCCGTCAGGCGCCAATTATCCCGGAAACCGTGGACGCTCGCGATGTCGTGAACATTTTCAAGGAATCTTCGGTCCATGTTGGCCTGGTCCATGACGAATATGGACATTTCCAGGGACTGGTGACGACGACAGACATCCTGGAGAGTATCGTCGGCATCTTTCGCATGAACGAGGGCGCCGGCGAACCGGCGGCCATCCTCCGCGAAGATGGGTCTTACCTGATATCGGGGTGGATGCCGGTCGACGATTTCAGCGAATTGCTAGGCATTCCGGTGCCCGAGAAGCGGACCTATCACACGGTGGCGGGCTTCGTTCTGGAAGGCTTTGGAATCCTGCCCAAGGAAGGGGACTCCTTCAACAGGCACGGCTGGCGCATCGAGGTGCTCGACCTTGATGGCCGCCGCGTTGACAAGGTTCTTGCGAAACAGATCGCGCCGACACGGCGCGCCGGCCATTAGGCCGTCGTGCCCCGGCGGGCTGCCGGTCGGTGCGATCAGCGCGATCGCGCGCGCCTGCGCGGACGAGCATGTGTCCTCGGCAAACCACCTTCATGCCGGATCGTCGGCGCAATGCGAGTGCCTGTCCGGTCCGGCCGATGAGACAGGGTCACGGGACGCCGACTTCCGATCTCTTGCCTTCCGCGTTCCGCGCTGACGCCGCGCGGCGATGAACCGGTCGCCGATCGAGAACATCGTCGACACCATGGCGCGCGACCGAACGGCGGTCGGGGCGCGGGACCGCAGTCCTTCAACCTGATGGCGCATCGGCGCTGCCCGATGAAACGCTGACAGCCGCAGGCGAACCCCGCGGCTGGTCAGGACCGAAAAACTTTCACGGCGCGCCCTGCTGAAAATGCGAAATGTATTGCGCAGTGCGTAATCTGATGATACCGAGTCGGAAAAGGGGAAAGTCGCGAAATTTCGATGTCGCTAGCATTGCAGATAGGGTTTGACGCCCTTCTTCTCGGGGGGCTTTACGCCATCGGGGCGCTGGGCTTCGCGCTTGTATGGGGCGTGCTGAATGTCCTGAACATTGCCTATGCCGCCATGATCATGCTTGGGGCTTATGCCGCTTATGGCCTTGCCCTCTGGGGCATGGATCCGATCGCTGCCGTCCCTATCGTGATGACAGTGATGTTCGTGTTCGGCTGGCTCCTGCAGCGCCTGCTGCTCGACTACGTGATGCGCGGCCCGCATTCCCTGTCGATTGCCCTCACTTACGGCATCAATCTCATCCTGATCGGACTTGCCCTCTATCTCTTCACCGCCGAGTACCGGAGCGTGGCGCTGCCGGATCATCTGCGCGGTTCGGTGCAGATCGGCGGCGCTCACCTCACCTATGCGCGCATCATGGTGATGCTCTTCGCCCTGAGCCTGACCGCGCTGGTCTGGTGGTTCATGGACAGGACCGAGCTCGGGACGGCGATCCGGGCGACGCGCATGGATTTCGAATCCGCGCAGCTCGTGGGCATTCGCCCAAGATTCATCTTCAACGTGGTCGCCGGCATCTCCAGTGCGCTGGCCGGCGCCATGGGCGCCCTGATGGCGGTGATCTACAGCGTCTCGCCGGGGATGGGCGATCACCAGTTCCTCCAGGTTCTCATCGTCGCTGTCCTGGGCGGTCTGGGCAGCATGGTGGGGCCGCTTGTCGGCGCCCTTGTTCTGGGACTGGTATCGAGCATCGTCGCCAATCTCTGGGGTGGCACATATGCCGTTCTCGCCGGGACTCTACTTGTACTCCTCGTTCTGGCGGTGAGGCCGTCGGGGCTGCTCGGCCGGAGATTCTATGAGGCCTGATGGCGGGATAAGTCACGCCCGGGGGCAAGCCGTCGGGGCCATGCCGGGCCGTGCAGTCATGCTGCGGACCATCGGCGGGCCAGCCGGTCTTGCGGTACTGCTCGCCGCTGTGCTGGCGTTACCCTTCTTCGCCGGCGCCTATGGCTCGCGCGTCGGCGGGACGATCCTGATGTATATCGCGCTTGCCCAGTCCTGGAACCTGATCGGCGGCTATGTCGGGCTTATGTCGCTTGCACATTCCGCCTTCTTCGGACTGGGAGCGCTGGGGGCAACCATCCTGTTGCTGAACGGCGCGCCCGTGCTTCTGGCGGCTGCCGGAGGCATCCTTCTCGCCTCGGTCCTGGCGCTGCTGATCGGCGCACCCACCCTGCGGCTGCAGGGCCACTATTTCGTCATCGCCACGCTGATCGTCAGCGAAGCGCTTCTGAACGGTGCGCGGAACCTCAACATCTTCGGATTCCATGGCGCCATATCGCAGAATATCGGTGCCTTCACGGGCCTCCAGGACCTGAGCGCGGTCGAGTACAACCGGCTTTTCTACTACATCATGGCGGGCCTCGCGGGCATGGCCATGCTTCTCGTGGCGCTGGTGGAGCGTTCCCGCTGGGGACTGGCGCTCAAGGCGATCCGCGACGCCGAAGGAGCCGCCTCCGCCATCGGCATACCGGTTGCCGGGGTCAAGCTCGCCATCTTCGTGCTCAGCGCGGCGATCGCGGCGGCGGTCGGCATCACCTCATCGATCTGGCTTGGAACATTCGATACGACATCGGCCTTCGATCTCGCGGTGACATTCCAGGTCATCGTCATGGTGTTCCTTGGCGGACGTGGAACCGTCTGGGGGCCGGTGATCGGCGTCTTCCTGGTCTTCACGCTGAACGAGTTCATCGGCGTGGAGTTCGCCGAGATCAGCACCATCATCTCCGGCGTCATCGTGGTCGCGATCGTGCTTCTGCAGCCCGATGGGCTGATCGAGGTGATGCGGCGCGGCCCTGTGGCGCTCTCGCCGCGGGTCATCCTTGGCAACTTCCGGCGCTACAAGGTCGATTGATGGCAGCGGAGCTCGAGGTCAGGAACCTGACGAAGCGCTTTGGCGGCCTGGTTGCCGTCAACGACGTCACGGTCTCGATATCGAAGGGCGAAATCGTCGGCCTGATCGGTCCGAACGGGGCCGGCAAGACCACCTTCGTCAATCTGTTGACCGGCACGCTGAAATGCAGCGGTGGCGAGATCGCCTACAGGGATCGCAGCATCACGGATCTGGAGCCCCATCAACGCTGCCGGCTGGGCCTGGCCAGAACCTTCCAGGTCCCGCAGCCCTTCATCGGCCTGACAGTGGAGGAGAATGTCATGGCCTCGGCGCTTTTCGGCAGCGGCGGGACCAGGCGGTCGATGCCGCAGGCCCGGGCAAGGGCGCGCGAAGTGCTGGACTGGGTCGGCCTCGGCGCGGCCGCCGGCAATCCGGCGCGCACGCTGACGACGGCGGGTCTCAAACGCCTCGAACTTGCGCGCTGCCTGGCCAGCGATCCGTCGCTGGTGTTTCTCGACGAACCGCTGAGCGGGCTGAACCAGGCCGAGGTGAAGGAGTCGCTCTCCCTTATCAGGTCGATCCGCGACCGCGGCATGACCATCATCTTCATCGAACACATCATGCACGCGGTGATGGCGATCAGCGACCGCGTCATCGTTCTGGCCAATGGAACGAAGCTTGCCGAGGGCACGCCGCAGGAGATCGTGCGCAACGCCGACGTCCAGAAGGCGTATCTCGGCGATGTCGGCGGCGCGGTGGAGCGTTATGCCAGGCTGCGAAAGGGCAGGGAGGCGGCCGGTGGGCGCTGAACAGGGGCTCTCCCGGCCGATCCTGAGCGTGCGGAAACTTCGCGCGGGCTACGGCCCGATCGAGGTTCTGCATGAAATCGGACTCGAAGTCGAACGCGGCGAAATTCATGCCATCGTCGGCGCGAACGGCGCAGGAAAGACCACGCTGCTGCGGGTGATCTCCGGGCTGATCCGGCCGGATGCAGGCGGTGTCTTTTTCGGTGACCGGGATATCTCCAGGACCTCCCCGGCCGACATAGTGGAACTCGGCATCTCCCAGGCTCCCGAAGGGCACCGGGTATTTCGCGGGCTCTCCGTCGAGGAGAATCTGCGGCTCGGCGCCTATCGGCGCGCCGCCCGAGGCCGGGCGGACATTGACCGGGCGCTCGACGAGATCTTCGGCTACTTCCCGAAGCTGTTCGAGCGCCGGCGCCAGCTGGCCGGCACGCTTTCGGGTGGCGAGCAGCAAATGTGTTCCATCGGTCGCGCGCTCATGACCGCGCCGCAACTGCTCATCATCGACGAGCTTTCGCTTGGGCTGGCTCCGATCATTGTGGAGGAGCTGCTCAATATCCTGTCGAAGATTCACGCGGCAGGTACCACCGTTCTGCTTGTCGAGCAGGACATCTCCGTGGCTCTGGGTTTCTCCGATCGCGCGAGCGTCATCCAGTCCGGGCACGTGGTGCTCAAGGGACCGGCGGGCGAGCTGCTCAAGGACCCCCAGATTGTTTCCACTTACTTGGGAGGCTAGGAATCATGCGGAAGCGTTCAGCGATCACACGCAGACAGGTGCTCAAGGCAGGCGGTGCCGCCGGACTGGCGGCGGTCGGCGCCCCATTCATCTCCAACCCGGCAGCCGCGGCGGCCGGTCAGTTGAACTTCGCGATCGTCAACAGCCTGTCGGGCCGGTTTGCCAGATATGGTGCAGAACTGAAGCGGGGCGTCGACCTGGCTGTTGCTGCCGTGAACGAGGCGCAGATCAAGATCGGCGGTGCCCCGGTCAGGCTCAACATCACCGAGTATGATGACAAGACGGATGCTGCCACCGCCGCCCGACTGGTCGAGCGGGCGATCACCAACGAGAAGACCGACCTGGTCATCGCCGGCGTTGGCAGTGTCAACGTCAAGACCGTGATTCCGGTGGCGCAGCGCCTGCGCACGCCGATGGTCGCGTTCTGGGCGCAGGTGGATGGCGTATTCGCCGGTCAGAAGGGCGCTCCTTACGTGTTCGGCCCGATGCCACCCTTCAGCCTCTACTACACGATGATCCTCGAAATGGTGTCGAAGTTCGAGAATCCCCGCGTAAGGAAAGTCGGACTGATCACTCCGCAGGACGAGCTTGGGGTGTTCACCGTCAACCAGTATGTGCCATCGGACGTCAAGAAAGCTGGGCTGGAATTGGTGGCGGCAGAGTTCTTCCCGCCAGGCACGCAGGAATTCTCCTCCGCCCTCGACCGGGTGCGGCGGGCCAATCCGGAGATCCTGATCATCAACTGCTACACGCCGGAGATCATCGGCGTATACAAGGAGATGCAGTCGATCAACTATTTCCCGCCGGTCGTGATCGTCGAGGCGCCGACCTCTCTGGCAGAGGCCCTGGGCCCGGACCTGGAGGGTGTCTTCGCCCCAACCTTCTGGGACCCGACCCTCGACAAGACGAAGGACCCGATCATCGGCACCAGTCGCGACTTCGCGAAGCGGTACGAAAAAGCCTATGGGTCGGCTCCGCCGGACTTCGTCGCCGCGAACGGTGCCAACACTATCGTGACGGGCATGCTGGCGCTGATGGCGGCCGGTGGCGCGGGCGATCCGGTCAAGTTGCGCAAGGCATTCATCGACATGAACGGAGAGACCTTCTTCTCGACGGTGAGGTTCGCCGACGACGGCCTCAACCAGGGTGGAACCGTCTATCCCAGTCAGTTCCAGGGCGGCGTCCCGAAACTGGTGTATCCGCCTGAACTCAAGACCGCGAACGTCATTCACCCGTTGCCGAAATCGAAGCGCTAGAAGGTACATAACCCGGCCGCCCCTTGCGGCGGCCGGGCGACATTGCGTAATTCGTTGTGCATTGTAACATAGCGGCAAGGAGCCTTCCCGTGACGGGGCCGCGCCGGACTCGCGCCCGGCGAACGACAGGCGGGGCGAGTGGGCCTGGCAGGGATGGCTGGAATTACGGAGGTGAGGACAATGGCGGATATGGCTGTCGAAACGGCGAAGCCTGGCGGAAAATTGTCCGGCCCGCGGCAGCGGCTGGAGCTGGCGTCGCATGCTCCGGGGGCGATCTATCACTCTTCGGAAGTCTATCGGAAGGAAGTCGAGCTGCTCTTCATGAAGGACTGGCTGATGGTCGCCCGCGTGGAGGAGATCCCCAACCCGGGCGACTACATGACGCTCAGGATCTGCGACGAGCCGATCGTGATCGCGCGGGACCGGTCTGGCAATCTGAATGCCTTCTACAACATGTGCGTCCATCGTGGCGTCGAGGTCGCGGCGGGTTGCGGGAATACGCGCTCGTTCAAGTGCCCGTATCATGGCTGGGTCTATGACCTGACGGGGCAACTCAAGGGCGCCGCGCACATGGATGCGAGCGAGGGCTTTCATGCAAAAGACTGCCGGCTGCGCGCGATCCGCCTCGATGTCTGGCGCGGCAACATCTTCATCTGCTTCGACCAGGACGGCCGGAGCTTCGAGGAGGCAATCGCACCCTTCGAGAAGGATTTCGGTTTCCTCCAGATGGACCGTTGCAGACTCGCCAACAAGATCCGGCTGGAACTGAACTGCAACTGGAAGTTCGTGCCGGAGAACATCATGGACTTCTACCATGTCAACGTCCTTCATGCCGGAACGTTCGGATCGAACTTCTCGTGGAAGAACGACGACGTGGTTCTCCGCGATCGCGGCGAGTTCTCGATCTGGTACAAGGCCGCGCCACCGACCCCGGGCGGGGAAATGCTGCTCGGCAAGATGCCCTGGATGCAGGACCGCGATTCGAGCTTCGCCTCGCACGGCTTCATGATGCCGAACCTGACCGTGTTCGGCCGGATCGACTGCGTGCGGCCGTTCGTGGCCTGGCCGCTCGGTCCAGACCGCTGCGAGGTCTTCATCTATCATCTCTTCCCGGAAGAGTTCTTTGAACGTCCAGACTTCCACGATAAGGCGGAAGTCTATCGCCAGTACCAGCTCAAGGTGCTGGGCGAGGACACCTCGATGATGGAATCGATGCAGCGGGCCATGTCCCTGCCGAGCTACAAGCCAGGGCGCATGTCCTACCTCGAAAAGCCGCTGCATCATTATCTGAACGCCTATCTGGCCCGCATCTTCGGGCCGGATGGCAGCCCAAGTGGGGTGGTCCGTTGAGCCGCGGCGGGGAAATGGGGCCGGAACTCAGGCTCGCGGCCGACGTTCTTGCCGATTACATGAACATCGGCGCGGACAGCAACGTCCTTATAACGACCGATACGGCGACCGACGCGCGGGCGGCGGAGGCGGTGTTCGCCAGCGCGCTCGCGGCCGGCGCGCGGCCGGTCGTCGTGGAGGTCCCCCGGCTGCCATTCCAGGGCAAGCTCTGCGACCCCTTCATCCCGGCGATCCTCGAAGGCGCGGTCTCGCGCTGCGATGTCTGGATCGACCTGACCTTCCCCTATCTCGCCGGGTCGAGCGTGCATGACCACGCGATGGAAAGCGGCAAGGTACGCTATCTGCTGGGCGGGGATATGGGGGCCGGCGGCCTGACGCGCCTCTTCGGCGGCGTCGATCTGGACGAATATCAAAGCGCCTTCGACGTCTTCTCGAAGGTTCTCACGCAGCCCGAAGGCACCGAAATCCGTGTTGCCAATTCCAGGGGCACCGACGTGACCTTCCGACTGGGCAAGTCGGCCTATGGCAAGCCGCGCCGCGCGCTGAAGCCCGGTACCTACCTGGTTCCCGGCTCCTGCACCATGTTCCCGGATATCGAGTCGGTGAAGGGCGTGATCCGGACCGAAGCCGGTTTCCATGAATACTTCACGCCGTTCGACGGCCAGGTCACCATCGAGGTGGACGGGCGGATCCGGTCCGTTCATGGCGGTGGCGCGGACCGGCACGTACTGGAGCGGGCGCTCCGCCGTGCCGGCAATGGGGACTATGGGTACATCATCCATTTCACCTTCGCCATGCACCCGGCTGCGCGCCGCACCGGGCAGTCCTTCATCGAGGATTCGCGCGTAATGGGCATGAACGCCGTCGGTCTCGGCCTGCCCTGGTGGGTTCCGGGCGGCGGCGAGAACCATCCGGATGTCGTGGTCGGCGATCAGTCGATCTGGGTCGATGGCCAGCTCATGATCGAGGCCGGCATCGCGGTGGCGCCCGCGGAACTGGTGGCCGCCTCGCGGAACCTGCGTATCAAGACCGATCCGGCCCGGCGATGAAAGGCGGAGGTGCAGGAACGTGAAACCAGCTCCATTCGAGTTTCGGGCGCCCGTCAGCCTGGACGGCGTGCTGGAGGAAATGCGGGAACACGGCGAGGCCGCGCGCATCCTGGCCGGCGGACAGAGCCTGGTCCCGCTGATGAACCTGCGCATGCTGCAGCCATCCGTGCTCGTCAGCATCAATCATTGCAAGGAACTCTCCTACATCAGGGCCGAGGAGGATGGGCTCGTCTGCGGCGCACTGGCCCGCCAGTGGGATGTCGAGCACGACCAGGTGGCGATCCAGCGCTGCCCGCTTTTGGTCCAGGCGCTGCATCATGTGGGCGCCAGGTCGAACCGCAACCGGGGCACGGTTTGCGGCAGCCTCGCGCATGCTGATCCGCTGGCTGAACTTCCGGCCGTGGCGCTGGCGCTCGATGCGGACATGATCGCGGCGAGCAGCACCGGACGGCGCGTCGTGCCGGCGCGGGAATTCTTCGTCGGTGCCCTGGAGAACAGTCTCAGGCCCGACGAGATTCTCGAGGCGGTACGGTTCCCGTATGCCCCTACCGGATCGCGCTCGTGCTTCATCGAACTCGGCAACCGCAACCATGGTTTTGCAATCGCCGGCGTCGCCCTGGAAGTCACGTTCGGCGAAGATGGCCGGTGCCGCCGGGCACGCCTGGCGGTCATGGGCGGCGAGAACATCGCGAAACGCGCCAGCGATACCGAGGTGGCGCTCGCCGGCAGCATCATCGACGAGGCCGCCGCGCGCGAGGCGGGCCGCCTGACTGCGTCACTCGTCGATGTCGCTGGGGATTTTCATGCCGATGCGGCCTACCGCCGCGAACTAGTGGCCGTGCTGGTCGAACGCGCCCTGATACAGGTCGCCTCCGGTGCCGCCGGCAGGGCGAGGAGCATCTGATGTCGCAGGCAACTTCCCTCAGGAAAACGGACGTGACGCTGACGATCAACGGCAAGAGCTACACCCGCCAGGTGGAGCCGCGTCGCCTCCTCGTCGATTTCATCCGGCACGATGTCGGATTGAAAGCCACGCATATCGGCTGCGAACACGGCGTCTGTGGTGCCTGTACGGTGCGGATCGACGGACGGACCGCGCGAAGCTGCCTGCATTTCGCGGTTGCGGTGCAAGGGGCCGAGATCGAGACGCTGGAAGGGCTGTCTGCCGACGGCCGGCTGGCAGGTCTGCAGAAGGCGTTTCATGACGCCCACGGGCTGCAGTGCGGTTACTGCACGCCCGGGGTTCTTCTGACGGCGGAGGAGTTTCTGTCGGAGAACCCAGAGCCGAGCGAACAGGAGATCCGCGCCGCCCTGTCCAACAACCTATGCCGCTGCACAGGCTATGTGAACATCGTCAAGGCCATAGCAAACGCCGCCAGGGACCGCGACAAGACCACGGCCGACCCGGCCGGGGAGAGCAGAAAATGATTGCACAAGGCCATCCACGCAGCATCGGCAAGCATGTCCCGCGCCGGGAGGATCCCTATCTCCTGCGCGGCGAGGGACGGTTTCTGGACGATATCGCGGAACCGAAGGATACGCTCTTTCTGAGCTTCGCCATGAGCCCGCACGCCCATGCCCGCATCCTCGCGATACGCACGGACGCCGCCAGCGCCCTCCCGGGCGTGGTTGCCGTCTATACGGCGGAGGACATGGCCCGGTTCGTCAAGCCGATCCGCACCGTCATCGAGATCCAGGGCTATCGTGCCAGCTCCCGGATGGTGCTGGCGCAGGATGAGGTCCGCTTCGTCGGCGAACATGTGGCGGTCGTCGTCGCCGAGGACCCCTACATCGCGCAGGATGCGGCCGAGCTGATCGAGGTCGATTACGAACCGCTACCGGCCGCGGTGCGGCTCGAGGAGGCTGACTCCGAATCCGCGCCTTTGGTGCATGAGGATATTCCGCGCAACGTCATGTTCGAGGCCGCATTCGCCTCGCCGGACTTTCAAGCCGCATTCGAATCGGCAGAAATGATTGTCAGCGAGACCTTCCGCACCGGCCGTGTCGCCGGTGTTCCGCTGGAACCGCGCGGCTGTCTCGCGCTGCTCGATCACGTGGCGGACTCGCTGCTGTTCTACACTTCGACGCAGATCCCCCATCTGGCCCGGACCGCGCTTTCGGAGATTCTCGATTTTCCCGAACCCCGGATCCGCGTCGTGACGCCGGAAGTGGGCGGCGGGTTCGGCACCAAGGCCCAGTTCTATACCGAGGAAGTGGTAACGGCGGCGCTGGCGCTCAACCTTCGCCGGCCCATCAAGTGGGTCCAGGACCGCCGCGAGGAGCTGCTGACCAGCATCCATGCGCGCGATCATATCTACCGGCTGGAGGCGGCCATCGACGGTGAAGGGCGAATCAAGGCCCTTCGAACCGATCTGACGACGAATGCCGGGGCCTATTCGAGCTATCCATTCGGCTGCACGCTCGAGGCGACGGGTGGGGCGCGCATGATCGTCGGGCCGTACGACATCCGGAACTACGCCTTCCACACCCGGGCGATTGCCACCCACACCTGCCCCTCGGGCGCCTACCGGGGCGTCGCGCAGCCCTCCTGCTTCATGGCGATCGAGGGCCTGATGGACCGGATCGGCCGCAAGCTCGGCATCGATCCGGCGACCGTGCGGCAGCGCAACCTGATCCGGAGCGAACAACTCCCCTATACCAACGTCCTGGGGGTCCGCTACGACACGGGCAGTTACGAGGAGTGCCTGCGGCGTGCCCTGGAGCGGGTCGACTACTGGAACTTCCGCAAGCGGCAGGCAGAGGCGCGCGACGACGACGAGGTGCTGCGCGGGATCGGCATATGCTGCTTCACGGAAGTCGCCGGAGCCGGGTCGGGTGGCTGGCGGGTCCGCGGCCTCACCAAGGTGCCGGGATTCGACAGCGCATCGATCAAGGTGGAACCGACGGGCAAGGTGACGTTGCTGGTAAGCCAGGCCGCCGCTGGGCAGGGACACCTGACGACGTTTGCGCAGGTGCTCGCCGATTACCTCGGTGTCAAGGTCGAAGACGTTTTCGTCTCGGAGGGCGACACGGCCACCGCCCCTTACGGCACTAATACCTTCGCGAGCCGCGGTGCGGTAGCGGCGGGCGGCGCGGTCATCAAGGCCGCGCAGTCGCTGCGCCAGAAGATCGCGCGGATCGCCGCCTTCCTGCTCGATGTGGACGTGGAGCGCGTGGAGCTTACCGAGAGCAAGGCGATCGACAAGGAGAACCCGGAGAAGTCCGTCGACTTCCGGCAGGTGGCGCAGATTGCCTACTCAATGACATCCGTGGCCCTGCCGCAGGGCGAGAGCTTCGGTCTCGAGGTCGTCGAGATGTATGACCCGCCGCTTGCCACCTGGCCAAACGCCGTGCACGCGGTCGTCGTGGCCGTGGATCGGAGGACCGCGAAGGTCAGCATCGAGAAGTATGTCGTCGTCCATGATTCCGGCCGCCTGATCAACCCGATGATCGTCGACGGGCAGATTCACGGCGGCATCGTCCAGGGAATCGGCGAGGCACTCATGGAGCAGATCGTCTATGACGAGGACGGGCAGATGCTTAATGCCAACCTGCTCGACTACCTGATGCCAATGGCGCTCGACGTGCCGCAGATCGACATTTCGCACATCGAGACGCCTTCGATCGACGCACTTGGTGGCTTCAAGGGCGTGGGCGAGGGCGGGGTGATCGGCGCCGTGCCGGCGGTCACCAATGCCGTCGCGGATGCCTTGGCGAGGACCGGGGCCAACATCAACCGGCTTCCCTTGCGGCCTAGTTATCTGCTGCGGGAGATGCGTCGCCGGCAATTGGCCGTGGATGGAGACCGTAAATGAACTTCGCTGGCGAGCACCTGATTAGAAGCCCTAAGCACGCTGTCTGGGATGCGATCAACGACCCTGACGTCCTGCGGGATGCGATCCCCGGCTGCCAGGAACTGCACAAGAAGTCCGATACCGAGTTCGACGCGGTAGTGCAGGTCAAGGTCGGACCGCTCAAGGCCAAGTTCAAGGGCAGCGTCCGCCTGGAGGACATCCAGCAGCCTCACCGCTGCGCAATCGTCGGCGAAGGACAGGGCGGTGTCGCGGGTTTTGCCAAAGGCAATGCGCAGGTCGAGCTCATCGAGAGCCAGGGGGCGACACTGATCCGTTACAATGTGCATGCGGCGATTGGCGGGAAGCTCGCGCAGATCGGCTCGCGGGTGGTGCAGGGCGTGGCGACGCGCCTGACGCTCCAGTTCTTCGAGAACCTTGTCGCCCGGATCGAGCCCGGCGATGCAGGCGAGCCAGGCCCGGTGTAAGGCGAGTCTGGAGTGCCGGAGTTGCAGTCAGAGGCTGGAAAGCTGGTCATCCTGGTGGCAACCATGACCGGCGCTGCGGAGATGCTCGCGGAAGACCTTCAGGCAGAGCTTGGCGGGCCGGAAAAGGTCGAGCTTCGCCTGCTCGAGAACGCCGTGGCGGCCGACTTTCCAACCACAGGGCTGGCGCTCGTCGTCTCGAGCACGTATGGAACAGGTGACGTCCCGGAGACGGCGGAGCGCGCGCTTGCGTCACTCCTGGCCGAGAAGCCCGAGCTGCGCGCGCTGAGATTTGGCGTCATCTCACTTGGCGATTCGCACTATGGCGATACCTTCGCGAAGGGTGGGCTCCATTGGGACGATGCCTTGCGGCAATGCGGCGCGCGCCGGGTCGGGGAGATCCTGAAGATCGACTGCCAGACGGGTGACGATCCGGCAGAGGTGGCGAGGCCCTGGCTTGCCGACTGGCTTGCCATTGCAGTCGGAGCCGATGCCGACATGGCCTCCGGCAAAGCCCGGACCGACATCGCGCGCTGACTTGCACCGGCGTGGTCGTTCCGCTTCCGCGCGGAGCTGTACCGGGCAACGGAGCGGCCCTGGCCCGATGGTAAGAGGTCTAGGCTTCCTGGAAAGCCTGCCACCGGTAGCCGACCTTCGCGGAAACCTCGTTCGCCGTCTGGATGAGGAGCTGGCCAAGCGCCTTCGGGTCGATGGTCGCGTCCTGCGCCTTGTGGATCTCGGCGATGGCCGCGATGATGCTTCCGTTGCTGTCGAAGACCGGCGCTGCGATGGCGGAGAGGCCGGGCAGCAGGCTCTCCTGCGTCGTACCGACACCGCACCGGCGCACCGTCTCGATGATCCGCTCGAGCTCTTCCCGAGCCTTGGTCCTCGAAATCTGTCCGCCGGCGGTTGCCTGCCTGGTCCATTGATCGACAAGATGCCGCGTCGTCTTGCGCGGAAGATGGGTCAGGAACAGGTTGCCGCTGGCGCTGTTCGCGAGGGGCAGAACCGATCCGACGCGAAGGTTGCAGGCAAGAATTTCCGTACTGTCGAACCAGGCAATGATGACGGGGCCCCGCTCGCTCCACACCGATACCAGCAGCGTGCGATCGATCTGCCGCGACAGCGTGGCGGCGGCCTCGACGGAAGCCCGGACCGGATCGATGCGGCTCAGCGCCGCCAGCCCGAGGCGAAGCGCCATCGGGCCGAGATCGTAGTGACCGGAGATACTGTTCTGTTCGGCGAGACCGCAATCCAGGAACGAGATGAGATAGCGCCGTGCCTTGCTGGGCGGCATGCCGGCGAGCCGCGAGAGTTCATTCAACGGGACCGGCCTTGCGGAGCCGGCGAGGGCATTCAGCAATGCCGAGCCGACTTTGATGGACTGAACGCTACGGCGACGTTGCTGGTCTGCGGAGCGAGGTCTGCTCGACTTTCGTGCGGCGGGCATGGAGGCAACCGAAGGCAGGTTTATTGAAGGAACACTCCACGTTCATTAACTGGATGTCGTGTCTGGCGCAAGGCGTTCTCCAGGCTCATGATGCAGCCTCGCTTCATGTTGCTCCGCAAAGCGTAACTTGTTCGGTATTGCAGAATGCGACAAGATAGCCGCCCGATACTCCCCATGCAATCCGGCGATAGGCCCAGGATGACCCAAGACCTGCCGTTTCTCACGATCCGCGACCTCGGTCAGCGTTACGCCTCGGGCGAACTCTCTCCGGTCGAGGTCACCAAGTCGATCCTCCGGCGCATCGAATCCTTCGACGGACGGATCAACAGCTACACGGCGGTGACGGCCTCGCTTGCGTTGGAGGCGGCGCAGCGCTCCGAGTCGCGCTGGCGAAAAGGCGCGCCGTTGGGTCCCCTCGACGGGGTTCCGCTTTCGGTAAAGGACACGCTCATGGTGGGCGGCGTGCCGCACCGGCGGGGTTCGCGCGCGACCTCCGCCGAGCCCGCGCCGGCCAGCGCGCCAGCCGTCGAGCGCGTGCTCGAACAGGGTGCCGTGCTGCTCGGCATCACCACCACGCCGGAATTCGGCGCGGGGCCGATCACGATCAGTCCGCTTACGGGAATCACGCGCAATCCGTGGAACACGGCCATGAACTCCGGCGGATCGAGTGGCGGCGCTGCCGCCAGTATTGCCGCCGGACTGGGCTACGCAGCGCTTGCCACCGATGCCGGAGGTTCAATCCGAATCCCGTCCGGCTTCTGTGGCGTCGTTGGCATGAAGCCCACCGGTGGACGGGTTCCTGCCTGGCCGGCCAATGTCGCCGGAAACCTGTCGAGCCCGGGGGCCATAACCCGTTCGGTCGCGGACGCGGCGCTCATGCTCGGCATTCTCGCGAAGCCTGACGGGCGCGATGTGGAAAGTGCGCCGCCGCCACCGCAGGACTGGCTCGACCTTTCGGCGCACGCGCCCAGAGGATTGCGTGTGGCGCTGAGTACCGATCTTGGCTATGCCCGCCGCGTCGATCCGCAGATCGCCGCCGCCATCCGCCGGGCGGGCGAGACGATCGCCGGTCTCGGCGCCCAGGTCTCGGAGGCCCATCCCGAGATCGACGATCCGATCCAGACGTTCAACACGCTGTTCAGGTCGGGCTTCGGTTATGCGCTGCGGGGGTTCGGCCCGGATCAGATGACGCTCGTCGGCGAGGTGCTGCGCGACGTGGCGGCAAAGGGTCGCGAGGTGAGCCTGCACGCCTATCTCGAAGCCCAGGATGCGAGGCGCGCGCTGGCGGCTGCGTTCGCCCGCTTCTTCGAGCGCTTCGACCTCCTGCTGACACCGATGGTGAGTGTCACGGCCTTCGCTGCCGATCGCTGGGTTCCGGAGGGCTTCGGGGATCTCGACGATCCGCGTGCCTGGACGCCGTTTGGCTATCCGGTCAATCTGATCCAGAGTCCGGCCATCACCTTGCCCTGCGCCATGTCCGGCCATGGCCTTCCCATCGGCCTGCAGATCATCGGGCCGCGGTTTGCCGAGGCGCGGGTGCTGGCGCTTGCGGCGGCCTATGAAGCGGCGCGGGATCTGAAGCTCGGGGAACCTGCAGGCTTATCCGCCATGCGGGCGGCCGGCTGAACCATCGCGGGGATATGCCGATGGACCTCTCCCTTGAATGTCTGACCGCCACGGAACTGCGCCGGCTGATCGGCAGCGGCGCGGTGTCCGGCGGCGAAGTTCTCGCCGCCTGCCTTGCACGGATTGGCGCGCGGGAGAGCATCATCCGTGCCTGGGCGCATTTGCCCGCTTCGTACGACCCGTCCTCGGTCGGCGTGGGGCCGCTGGCCGGGATTCCGGTCGGGATCAAGGACGTTTATGACACGGTGGACATGCCGACCGAATACGGCTCGCCGATCTTCGCCGGACACCGGCCGGCGCGCGATTGCGTCATGGTCGCGCGCCTCCGCGCGGCGGGTGCGGTCATCCTGGGAAAGACCGCGACGACGGAGTTCGCCTATTTCCGGCCGGCGGAGACCGTCAATCCGCATGATCCGCGCCGCACGCCGGGGGGCTCCTCCAGCGGTTCGGCCGCTGCCGTCGCGGACGCGATGGTGCCGGTGGCGCTCGGCACGCAGACCGCCGGTTCGACCATCCGCCCGGCCGCCTATTGCGGGATTCACGGCTACAAGCCGACCTTCGGCCTGATCGACATGACCGGCGTCAAGCCGCTCTCGCCCAGTCTCGACACGGCGGGGATCTTTGCCCGCAGCGTGGACGATCTGGCCCTGATCGGCGCGGTTCTTTCCGAAGGAAGAATCCCTGCCGCGCCCGGAGCGCTGGCCAACAGGCCAAGACTTGCCTTCTTCACCGGCCCCTACTGGCCTCTCGTGTCGGACGAGACCAGGGTGCAGTTCGCCCGTCTCCGAGACATGCTGTGGGGGCAGGCTACAATCCGCGACCTTGAATCGCCCGCGCTCTTCGGCAGGCTGGAAGAGGCGCAGAAATCCATCATGTCGCGGGAGGCCGCCGAAGGCTTTGGCGATCTCCTTCGCCGGCACGCGGATCTGGTCAGTCCGCAATTCACCGAACTCTGCCGTGCCGGCGAGAGGGTCGACGATGCGGCCTATGCCGGTGCGCTGGCGCTCAAGGCGGAGGCCGCCCGCCACCTGGCATCGCACCTGGGCGAGGATGAAGTGATCGTGACCGCCGCGGCGCCAGGCGTCGCGCCGGAGATTTCAGCGGGAACCGGCGATCCGGCCTGCAACCGCATCTGGACCCTGCTCGGCACGCCCTGCATCAATGTGCCTCTGCCCGGAAAGGGTCGCCTGCCGCTCGGCGTGCAGCTCGTCGGGCTGGCGGGGCGCGACCGGGAGCTGCTGATGACAGCCGCCTGGCTGTCCGGCAGGCTCAGGGGCGCCGGGTGATCACGGTCAACAGCGAGAGCAGGAAGAAGCCGCCGACGAAGGCAAAGACCAGTCCCGGCCGGCCAAGATCCATGCACCAGCCATAGAGCAGGGGCGAGACGCTGCCGCCGATATTGAAGCCGGTCGAGACGAATCCGAACACCTTGCCGAACGACCCGGGCGGCGTCACCGCCCGCACCATCATGTCGCGCGAGGGCTGGATGATGCCGTTCATCAGGCCGCCCCAGGCCATCAGCAGAACCAGCAGGGTGGCGCCGAGATCGAGCCAGCCGATCATGAAGGCCATGCCGGATGTGGCGACGAAGCAGATGGCGGCCACGCGCTCGTGGCGCCGCGTGCGGTCGGCGATTACGCCGCCCACGAGCACGCCGAAGGCGCTGAGGATGAGGAAGCTCGAGAGGCCCGCATTGGCGATCGCCGGCGCGGTGCCATGGACCGAGCCCAGCGCCACGACGCTGAAGTTCTGGATGCCGCCGTTCGACATGGCGAGCAGCACGAAGAAGAACAGGTTGCGCAGGATGGGCGCCGAGAAGAGCAGGCGCCAGCCATCCGGCGCCCTGGCCCCGGTCTGGAGTGGTGCCGCGATCCGCCGCCGGGCCGTCAGCACCTGCCCGAAGAAGATCAGCGCCAAAGCCACCGCGAAGCCCAGTCCGGCCGCCGCCCACCAGGCGCCGCGCCATCCCCAGACGGCGGCGATGGAGAGGATCGTCGCCGGCGCGACACCCATGCCGATATAGCCGGCAAAGGTGTGGACGGAAAATGCCTTGCCGATCCGCGCCTCGCTCACCGTGCTTGCAAGGATCGCATAGTCCGCCGGGTGATAGACCGTATTCGCCAGGCCCAGCAGGGCGAAGGCGGCCACCAGCATCCAGTAGGAGGGCAGGGCCGCCACCAGCATGATGGCGAAGGCGCCCAGCAGCAGTCCCGCGACCAGCACCGGACGCGCGCCGATCCGGTCGACGAGAAAACCGGTGGGCGTCTGCATGAGGGCGGAGACCAGATTGAAGGCGGTGAGCGCCAGGCCAAGGGCGGTATAGCTCACCGCCATCTCCTCGCGAACCGGCGCGAAGACCGGCGGCAGCAGCAGGATGTAGAAATGGCTCACGAAATGCGCCGCGCAGATAAGGGCGATGGCGGTGCGGTCCTGCGCCTCCTTCCGCGTCTTCTCCGCACCGGTCGTCGGCAATGGTTTCATCGGGTGGCGGGGCTCGCACGGCTGCTCTCGCGCATATAACGGCAGCGCGGCGGCATTGGCAACATGCGCGCGCCTCGCCTCCGCGCGCGGCAAAAAGGCGAGGCGGCGAGGCAGCCGGCCGGGGCGCGGCCCTGGCGGGACCTTACTGCGTTCCGCGACGGTAGGACGGCGCGCCGTCCGGTCGCGCGGCGGGCTCGCGCGCGCCATTGACGGCGAGCGAGGCGATCCAGTGGCTGCCGCCGCCATTGACCAGGGTCAGCCCGTCGAGGCGGCCACGGATCTCGCTGTCGGAAACCTCGATCATCGGTTTGCCGTCGAGCATCACGCTCATCTTGCCCGCCTGGTCGCGCCGCCACTCGATGACATGCAGCTTGTCGTCCTCGAGATTGACGCGCCCGGTCGAGCTGCCGAGCAGCTTGGTGCCCTGCGGCGTAAGCCGCGCCAGCACCAGCCCGGTCTCAGCTGCCGGTGAGTAGATCAGCCGATAAGCGCTTTCCCCAGGCTGGCCGCGGTAGAGGGCGAGGTCGAGACGGCCATCGGCGCCTGCCGAGGCCAGTTCCATCTTCAGCGCGAAGGCGTTGGAGATGGTGGCGGGGAGCTGGATCGTGGCGCTGGTCGGCTGCACCGCCGCCGCCGGTGGCGTCGGTGCCGGCTGGGTCGTCTGCGCGCCTTGGCCCGATTGCTGCCGGATGATGGCGCCGAGCACGCCGACCACCACGTCCTGGCCGGTCATCGGCGCAGGCGCGCCGGTCGCGGCCGGCGGCGGGGCCGCGGGCTGGGGCTTGAGGATGGCGCTGTGCAGCATGGCCCGGTTGTCTCGGCTCACGATCTGCCAGTTGCCCTCGACCGGCGTCCAGGCGGGATTGCGGGTGAAGTCGCCATCCCGGAAATCCTCGGACACAAGCTGTACCGGCCACTGCATCGCATAGTCGTGACGCTCCTGATAGATGTCCGCAAGCCGGCGGAGGTCACCAATGAAGATGGGATCGGCCGCCCGCAGGCGCGCCGCCTGATCGGTGAGGCGGCGCAATTCGCCAATCATCTCCGGCAGCTCGCCTGTCTGGGCCTGGATCGTCTGCTCCCGGTAGCGCTGCTGCTGCTGTTGTTGCTGTGCCAGCGCGGGCGGCGCCAGCATGGACAGGGCCAGTGTGGCCATGCCCATCATCCTGAGCGACTTTTGCATGTGCGTTCCCCCGATTGCATGCCGGCCGGGTATCGGTCGATGGCCGGTTTCCCGTCTGAAGGGTCTCCAACCCCTTTAGCATGGCGACTCTGCTTGGCTCCGCAATGACCCAAGTCAACAAGTCCGCGTGCCATGGCCGATGAATTTTATCAGCTATCCATATAATATATGTAGCTTATTATTATGTCCTCGCGGCTCATCCGGAGTTCTGTCGATGCGCGATCCGAACCAGAGTCTCGGTTTTCTGATGAACGAGGTCGCCCGCCTGATGCGCCTCAACTTCAATCGCCGTGCCCAGTCACTCGGCCTGTCGCTGGCGCAGTGGCGTGCGCTCGCCTACCTGTCCCGCCAGCAGGGCATCCGCCAGGTCACCCTCGCGGAGCGGCTCGAGATCCAGCCCATCACCCTGGCCCGGCAGATCGACCGGCTTGAGGAGGCCGGCCTCGTCGCGCGGCGCCCGGACCCGGAGGACCGGCGGGCCTTCCGCCTGTTTCTCACCGATCAGGCCAAGCCGTGGCTTGCCCGCATGTGGGCGCTTGCCGGCGAGACCCACGAGGAGGCGATGTCGGGCCTTGATGCAAGCATGCGGGCCGGTCTCGTGCAAAGCCTGATGCGCATGAAGCAGAACCTGCAGGAGGTCGAGGGTCCCGCGGCCGCAGGCGAGCGGCCCGAACGGCAGGCGGGCTGACGGACAAGATGACGACGGGGCGGGAGCGCGAACAGGAGAGCGTGGACGGGACAGCTTCCGCCCGTGGCGCTGCCTTGCGACGGCGCCGGCTGCGTCGCCTGCTGCTGGCGGCAGGTCCGCTCGCGGTGCTGGCGGTCGTCACGTTTCTCTACCTTGCCGGCGGCAGGTATGTCACGACGGACAATGCCTATGTCAAGGCCGACAAGGTGATGATCGCGGCCGAGGTCTCAGGCCTCATAGCGGAGGTGGCGGTGCGTGAGCATCAGCGCGTCGCCACCGGCGAACTCCTGCTCCGCATCGACGATCGTGCCTACCGTATCGCACTGGCGGAGGCGGAGGCGCGGCTCGTGGCCGTGCGCGACGAGATAGAGGCGCTGCGCGCAGCGCACGGACGCAAGCGCGAGGAACTCTCGCTCGCGAGCCTGGAACTGGCTCATGCCAGGAGAGAGTTCGAAAGGCACGCGCAGCTCGCCAGCGCCAATGCGCTGCCGCGCGCGCGGCTCGATGCGATCCGCCACGATCTCGACATGGCGCGCCAGCGGCTGCGCGTGGTCGAGCAGGAAATCGCCGAGATCGCGGCCCAGCTCGGCGGCACGCCGGACGCGCCGGTCGAGGCGCATCCGCGTCATCGCGCCGCCCGCGCAGCGCGCGAGCGCGCCGCGCTCGAACTGGAGCGGACGGCGATCCGGGCGCCGTTCGCGGGCATCGCCACCAATACGCCGCTTCCGGGCCAACAGGTGATCGGCAATGGTCCGATGAGCCGGCCGATCATGGCCGTCGTGGCCGACCAGGAACCCTGGATCGAGGCGAACTTCAGGGAAACCGATCTCGCCCATGTACGGACCGGCCAGCCGGCGCGCGTCACCATAGACTCCCATGCAGGCCGCGTCCTGCAGGGGCGAGTGCGCAGCATCGCACCGGCCACGGGCGCCGAATTCGCCATCATCCCGCCACAGAACGCCACCGGCAACTGGGTCAAGATCGTGCAGCGGATTCCGGTCCGCATCGCGCTCGAGCCTGGCGAGGCAGTTGGACTCAGGGCAGGAATGAGCGCGGAAGTGGAGATCGACACCGGCCAACGCCGCTCGCTGCCGGAGCCGCTGCGCATGGTTCTCGACTGGCTTGGCGTCAGGCCGGTGGCCGAGGCTGCAGCCAGGAAATGATCCGGCGGGCGCCCGTGGCAGGTGGGGCGCCGGCGCTGCGCCGGGGCATGATCACTGTGGCCGTCATGCTGGCCACGATCATGCAGGCGCTCGACACGACCATTGCCAATGTGGCACTGCCGCACATGCAGGGCGGCCTGTCCGCCACCCAGGACCAGATATCCTGGGTTCTCACCTCTTACCTCGTCGCCACCGCGATCATGATACCGCCGACCGGTGCGCTCGCGCGCCGCTTCGGCCGCAAGCGCCTGTTTCTGGTGGCGGTCGGCGGCTTCACAATTACCTCGATGCTGTGCGGGGCCGCCGGCTCGCTGGCGGAGATCGTCGTCTATCGCCTTCTGCAGGGGGCCTTCGGCGCCAGCCTGGTGCCGTTGTCGCAGGCGGTCCTGCTCGATACCTATCCGCGGGAGAAGTACGGCCGCGCCATGGCGATGTGGGGCCTCGGCGTGATGGTCGGACCGATCCTCGGGCCGACGCTCGGCGGCTACCTGACCGAGTTCCACGACTGGCGCTGGATCTTTTACATCAACCTTCCATTCGGCCTGCTCGCTCTGTTCGGCATCGCCGCCTTCCTGCCGGAGACGAGCCGGGACAAGGAGCGTGGCTTCGACTGGTTCGGCTTCCTGCTGCTCAGCCTCTCGGTCGGCCTGTTCCAGCTCATGCTCGATCGTGGTGAACTCAAGGACTGGTTCGCCTCGCCCGAGATTCTTGCCGCAGCGGTGCTCTCCCTGCTCTTCCTCTACATGTTCCTGGTGCACATGTTCACCGCCGAGCGGCCGTTCATCGAGCCGCGCCTGTTCCGCGACCGCAATTTCTCGGTCGGTCTTCTGCTGATGTTCGTGGTGGGGGCACTGCTGCTTTCCTCGCTGGCGCTGCTGCCGCCATTCATGTCGCACGTGATGGACTATCCCGTTCTCCTCGCCGGCCAGGTGATCGCTCCGCGCGGTATCGGCACCGCGCTTGCCATGCTGCTGGTCGGGCGGATGATCAACCGGGTCGAGCCGCGCCTGATCATCCTCCTTGGCCTGCTCGTCGCCGCATGGTCCATGCACCTCATGGCCGGCTTCACGCCGGACATGCCGGCCTCGGCGCTGGTCTGGACCGGCGTTATCCAGGGCTTTGGCCTAGGCTTCATCTTCGTGCCCCTCTCGACCATCGCCTTTGCCACCCTGGCGCCGGATCGCCGCACCGAAGGTGCCGCGATGTTCAGCCTGATGCGTAATCTGGGCGGCAGCATCGGTATTTCGGTCGTGGTCGGCCTGGTGGTGCGGAACACCCAGGCAAACCATGCGGCGATTGCCGCTACGATCGATCCGTTCCGGCTTGGACCGGGGCGCATCTGGCTGCCCGAGGTCTGGAACTGGCATGCCGGTGCCGGTGCCGCGCATCTGAACGAGGAGGTGACGCGCCAGGCGGCCGCGCTCGCCTATGTAAGCGACTTCCACCTGATGACCTGGGTCAGCCTGCTTGCAGTGCCGCTGCTATTGCTCTTCCGGCCGCCGGCGCAACACCACGTGCCCGGCTGAACACCACGCCTATTCGGCCGGTGCGGGCGTGGCTTCCGCTTCTGCCCGCATCCGGCTCCGGTCGCGCGCCAGCAAGGTATAGGCAGCCGGAATGACGAAAAGCGTCAGCAAGGTGCCGAGCAGCAATCCGCCGACGATCACCAGTCCGATCTGGTTGCGGCTTTCGGCGCCGGCGCCGGTCGCGATGGCAAGTGGCACGGCACCAAGGACCATGGCCGCGGTGGTCATGAGGATCGGCCGCAGCCGCAGGCTCGCCGCCCGGATCACGGCTTCCAGACGGCCCATGCCGCGATCCTGGAGCTGGTTCGCGAATTCGACGATGAGAATACCGTTCTTGGTGATCAGCCCGACCAGGGTCACCAGGCCAACCTGGCTGTAGATGTTCATGGTACCGCCGCCATATTTAAGGGCCAGCAGCGCGCCGGTCATCGAAAGCGGCACGGTCAGCATGATGATGAAGGGGTCGACGAAGCTTTCAAACTGCGCTGCGAGGACGAGATAGATGAAAAGCAGCGCCAGGATGAAGGTGAAGTAGATATCGCCCGATGCCTGCTTGTACTCGCGCGACTGCCCGTTGAAGTCGATCTGCACGCCCGGCGGCAGGACCTTGCGCGCCGCCGCCTCCATCTGGGCCAGCGCCTCGCCCTGCGAATAGCCGGGCGCCACGTTGGCGGTGATGTCGGCGGCGCGGAGCTGGCTCATGCGCGTCAGCTCGCGCGCCGTGACCGCCTCACGCGGCGTGACAAGGTTCGAGAGCTGAACCATCTGCCCGCTGCTTCCGCGCACATGAATCTTCGAAAGATCGTCCGGATTGGTCCGCTCCACGTCGGCGATCTGCACGATCACGTCGTATTGCTTGCCGTTCTGCTTGAAGCGGGTCACCTGGCGCCCGCCCAGCATGGTCTCGAGCGTCCGGCCGATCGTCTCCACCTCGACACCGAGGTCCGAGGCCTTTTCGCGGTTCACAGAAACCTTGATCTCGGGCTTGTTCAGCTTCAGGCGGGTATCGACGTTGGCCAGCGCCGGATAGGTGGAGGCTTCCGCCATCACCATCTCGACCATTCGGTTCAACTCGTCGAAATCGACGCTCGATTGCAGCACGATCCAGACCGGGGGCGAACGCAGGTTCTGGCCCAGCGACGGCGGATTGGTGACGAAACCCTGTACGCCCGCCAGCTCGCGAAAGCGCGGCGTCAACTCGTTGACGATGTCCTGCTGCTTGCGCTCGCGCTGGTCCCAGTGGGCGAGGCGGCTGAAGGCCACGCCTTGCGAGACGATCGGGTTGCCGGCGACGACGAAGCGCGACTCCGCTTCCGGCACCGATTCCATGATGGCTTCCACCTGCCTCGCATACTTCTCCATGTAGCCGATGGTGGCACCTTCCGGTCCGTTGAAGCTGCCGATGACGGTGCCGCGATCCTCGACCGGCGAGAGTTCCGGCTTGAGCCCGACAAAGACGAAATAGCTGGCGCTCGCAAAAACGAAACCGACCAGCACGATCAGCGGCCGCGCCCTGAGCGAGGCGCGCAGCGCCGCGGTGTAGCCGCGCGTCAGGCCTTCGAGCGCCCCCTCGACCAGGTTAAAGAGGAAGCCATGCCGCGTCTCGTGGCGCAGCATGCGCCCGCACATCATCGGACTGAGCGTGAGGGCGACGAAACCCGAGACCAGCACCGCGCCGGCGAGCGCCCAGGCGAATTCGGTGAACAGCCGGCCGGTGGTGCCGCTCATGAAGCCGATCGGCGCATAGACCGCCGCCAGCGTCAGGGTCATGGCCACCACGGCGAAGCCGATCTCGCGGGCGCCGGTGAAGGCGGCCTGCAACGGCTTCATGCCCTCCTCGATATGCCGGTAGATGTTCTCCAGGACCACGATGGCATCGTCGACCACGAGGCCGATCGCCAGCACCATGGCGAGCAGAGTCAGGGTATTCACCGTGAAGCCCAGCGCGTGCATGATAGCGAAAGCGCCGAGCAGCGAGGTCGGAATGGTGACGACCGGGATCAGCGTGGCACGCAGGTTGCGCAGGAACAGGAAGACGACACCCACCACCAGGATCACGGCCTCGCCGATGGTCCAGTAGACGGAGTCGATCGAGGCGCGGACGAAGACCGAGGTATCATAGGCGATCTCGGCGCGCATTCCCTCCGGCAGGCTGTCCAGGATCGCCGGCAATGCCTCGCGCACGCCTTGCGAGATGTCCAGAGGATTGGCGACCGCCTGCTTGACGATGCCGAGCGAGACCGCGGGCTTGCCGTTGAAGCGCACGCTCACCCTTTGGTCGAGCGGCCCGACCTCGATCCGGCTCACATCGGCAAGGCGCACGGGATAGGAATTCACTTCGCGGACGATGATGGCGCCGAACTGTTCCGCGCTGCGCAGGTCCGTCTCGGAAAGGACCGTGAATTCCATGTCCTGGCTCTCAATGCGGCCGGCTGGGACCTCGACATTCTGCCGGCGGAGTGCGCTCTCCACGTCCTGCGGCGTCAGATTGTAGGCGGCGAGCCTGGCGGCATCGAGCCAGATACGCATGGCGTAGCGCCGTTCGCCGAAGATGCGTGCCTCGGCGACACCCGGCACTGACTGCAGCCGGTCCTTCACGTAGCGATCGGCGTAATCGGTCAGTTCCAGCGCGGAATGCCGGTCGGAAGAGAAAGCGATGTAAAGGACGGGCTGCGCGTCGGCCTCGACCTTGGAGACGATGGGCTCCTCGATCTCGTCGGGCAGCTTGCCGCGCACGCGGCTTACCCGGTCGCGAACGTCGTTCGCCGTCGATTCCGCATCGCGCGCCAGCGAGAAACGCACCACCACAAGGCTGCGCTCGGGTCGGGTGATCGAGCGGACGAAGTCAATGCCCTCGATGCCGGCGATGGATTCCTCGAGTACGCGCGTGACCTGGCTCTCGATCACCTCGGCGCTGGCGCCGCGATACCTGGTCTCGACCAGCACCACCGGCGGATCGATGTTGGGATATTCCCGGACCGTGAGTCGGGTGAAGGAGACGAGACCGATCAGCACCACCACGAGGCTCAGCACCGTGGCGAAGACCGGCCGGCGGATGCAGATGTCGGAAATCCTCACGCGCTCACGAGCCCCTGATCTCCGCGCCACGGACATACTGCCCGTCGCGAAGTTTCTGTGCGCCCTCCGCCACGATCATCTCGCCGGGTCCAAGGCCCTGCGTGACCTGCACCATGCCGTCGCGACGCAGGCCGGTCAGCAGTCGGGTGCGGATGGCGCGGCCTTCGACGACGCGATAGGTGAAGATGTCGCCGCCGATGGCCATGAGCGCCGTCTCCGGGACCAGGATCGCGTCGTCGCGCTGTTCGACGATCAAGGTTACGCGCGCGAACATGCCGGGGCGGAGCAGGGTCTCCGGGTTGGGTAGCCGGGCGCGCAGGATGGCGGCGCGGCCGTTGGGATCGAAAGCAGGATCGACGGCATAGACCGCGCCTTCGAAGCTCCGACCGGGAATGGCGTCAAGCCGGACGCGAATGGTCTGGCCGACGGCAAGCACCTGCGCATGGATCTCGGGAATGCGGAAATCGACCTTGAGCTGGTCGATGCTTTCGATATTGACCAGCGCCTGGCCTGGATTGACATAGTCGCCGATGGCGATCTGGCGCAGGCCAAGCACGCCATCGAAGGGGGCATAGATGGTGCTGCGCTCCAGAATGGCTTCCGCCAGCGCCAGCGATGCCTCGTCCGCCGCCAACTTGGCGGTGGATTCGTCCCGCGCGCGCTGGGTGCCGGCACCCTTGGCGTAAAGTTCCTCGGCCCGCGCGTGATTGGCGCGGCTCAACGCGACGCTCGCCTTGGCCTGATTGACCTGGGCGCGGGCGACCGCGGCATTGAGCCGGACCAGCGGCGCGCCGCGCTTGGCGGGCTGCCCTTCTTCGAACAGGATCTCGGTCACGCGGCCGGATATTTCCGGGCGCAGGATCACGGACTCGTTGGAGCGCAGGCTGCCCACGGCCTCGATCTCGTGGCTCACCCGGCCGACCGTCACGGGGCGGATCTCGACCGGGATCGGCGCCTCGCGGCTGCCGGGTGGCGGGCCGGCCGGACGCGCCGGGCCCGACGAGGCGGCGAGTGCTTCGAGCCGTGCCAGGCCGGCACGGAGGTCGGGCGCGAACCGCCAGGCAGCAAACCCCGCCGCCACGGCCAGCGCCAGAAAACCAAGTCCGAGAAGCCTTTTCATGGTCCGCCTGCGCCCTGTTGCCCCGGGGGCGTTCACGCACCGCAGACGCAGACCGGTTCGCGTCTTGCGATGGAAGAAGGATAACTATACTATCCGGTATAGAAATTGCGAAACGCTAATATTCACAAGCTGATCCTTGGGGTTGCCGATGGGGCGCGTACGCGAACGCGCTGCCGGGAAGGCCGGACGTCCCGGCCGGCCGGCCGACAGGGCCAAACATGACGGCATCCTTGAAGCCGCGACGGGGTTGTTTCTCGAGCGCGGCTACCGGGCGACGAGCATGGATCGCATCGCCGCGTCGGCGGGCGTGTCGAAGATTACCATCTATGCGCATTTCTCCAGCAAGGCGGCGCTCTTCGCCGCCATCGTCGAAGGACTGGCCGGTCGGCTGACCGCGGCGATCCGGCGGCTGGCCCTTTCGGGTCTGCCGCCGGAGGAAGCGCTACGACAGGTCGGGCGCGCCTATCTCCGCCTGGCGCTGGCGCCATCCTCGCTCGGCCTGCATCGCCTTCTGGTGGCCGAGACGGCGCGCGACCCGGCGCTCGGCCGGCTCATCCATCGAAGCGGTCCGCGGCCGATCGTCGCCACGCTTGCCGACTATCTCTCCTCGCGCAAGGAACTCCGCCTCGAGAACCCGCCGCTGGCGGCGGAGCAGTTCCTCGGCATGGTGCTTGGCCACGCGCAGATCGGCCTGCTTTTCGCGGCCTTGCCGGAGGCGGAGACCCGCGCCGCTATCGATGGGATGGTCGACCATGCGGTCGAACTTTTCCTGACGGGAGCGCGCCGCCGGCCCGACTGAAGGGCAGGGCGTCGCAAAGCGCCGATGGCCGGACCCGCAGCGCGGGTTCGCCGCCGCTGATCCGCCATGCACCGATACCGGTGCGCGCCGAGCCCGAACCGCGTGCCCACGCGCCGGCGCGGGGCAGCCATCGCGAAAACTGAATTGTCGCGATACGCCGGCACGGCCAGTCTGCGGACCATGATGGACCCGACACCGATCCTGGCCACAGCCGGCGTCTTTCTGCTCGCGGGCCTTGTGAAAGGCGTGATCGGCCTCGGCCTGCCGACCGTCGCCATCGCGCTGCTGTCGCTGTTCATGCGTCCGGCGGAGGCGGCAGCGCTGCTGCTGGTGCCATCCTTCGTCACCAACCTGGCGCAGATGCTGGGTCCGGGTCTCGGCGCGCTTTCCGTCCGCCTCCTGCCCATGCTGGCCGGAATCGTGTTCGGCGCCGGGTTGGGCGCGCTGTTCTGGCGCGGCCAGGGTGGTGGCGCGGCACTGATCACGCTCGGACTTCTGCTGCTCGCCTATGGACTGTATGGCCTGGCGGCGCCGGCACTGCGCTGTCCGCCCCGGCTGGAGCGCCTGCTGGCGCTTCCCACGGGCCTCGCGACCGGGCTGCTCACTGTCGGCACCGGCGTCTTCGTGCTGCCCGCCGTGCCGCTTCTTCAGGCGCTCGCCCTCGATCGCGACCGCCTGGTGCAGTCGATGGGACTTTCCTTCACCGTGTCGACCCTCGCGCTCGGCGCGGGGCTGCATGGCATGGGCGAACTGCGGCCGGCGCAGCTTGTGCCCTCATCTCTGGCCCTGGCACCTGCCCTCGCCGGTCTCTGGCTCGGGACCATGCTGCGGGCGCGGATCAGCGCCACGCTGTTCCGGCGCATCTTCTTCATCGGGTTGCTGGCGGTCGGCGCGCAGATCGCGCTGCGCGGTGCCGGTTTGCCCTGAACGCGATCACGACACCATGGGAGGCCAGGGGTGAGCGAGCACAAGGCAGTCGTCGAATGGCGGCATCAGGGCGGGACCTTCACCGACAACCGCTTCAGCCGCCGGCACGAATGGCATTTCGATGGTGGCGCGGTGGTGCCGGCCTCCGCCTCGCCGCATGTCCTCGGGCCGCCGATGTCCGATGCCGCGGCCGTCGACCCCGAAGAAGCCTTCGTCGCCGCCGCGGCTTCCTGCCACATGCTCTGGTTCCTCTGGTTCGCGGCCCGGGCGGGACTTGGCGTGCGATCTTACCGCGACGCGGCGAGCGGCTATCTGGAGCGTAACGAGCAGGACCGGCTCGCCATCACCCGCATCGTCCTGCGGCCGGTGGTCGAGTTTTCTGATCCCGCCGGGAAGGATGCCGCGACGCTGGCGGAGTTGCACGAGAAGGCGCACGAGCACTGCTTCATCGCCAATTCGATCACCAGCGTGGTGACGATCGAGCCGCAGGGAAGTTGAGGCTCAGGCCGGGCGCAGGCCGCGGAAGCGCATGAAGGGCCAGCGTTCCGACCCCTCGCCGAAGGCGATCACGTCATAGATCTCGTCCGCCTGTCCGGGAACTTCCATGCCGGGCGAGCCGACCGGCATGCCTGGAACGGCGACGCCGCGCAGCCGCGGTGGCCGCTCGGCCAGGAGCCGGCGCAGCGCCGCGCCCGGGACATGGCCCTCTATCAGATAGCCGTCCAGCCTGGCGACATGGCAAGAGCGCAGATCGTCGGGCAGGCCAAGCATCCGCCGCGCCTGTTCCAGATCGCGCACCTTGTTGTCGGTCACCGCGAAGCCGCCCTCGCGCAGATGCGCGATCCAGCCGCCGCAGCAGCCGCAGCCCGCGTCGCGCCAGACCTCGATCCGGCCCTGGGCGCGGACGCCCGCCGGCGCCGCCACCAGCGTTAGCAGGCAGAGCATCATTCCCCGCCGCGACATCATCATCTGGCACCTCCGGTCCCATCCTTCGCACCTCCATGGTCGCAACCGCCAGGCGGAAGGTCAACGCGGCAGAAGGCCGCCGGGCAATGCGCGCGGAAATTGTCTTGATGAGCGGTTTTGCGCTAGGCTCCGCCGCCCGCAACGGGACGGAGGTCGGGTGTGAACGTGGTGAGGTCGGGCGGCGCGGCACCGGCGCCAAGGCAATTGGATGGGACCGGCGGTTCGCTGCCGGTCGAGCATCTGTCGTGGAAGCTGGCGCGACTCTACCGCTACTGGGAATCGAAGCATGGCGCCGACGGGGCCATGCCGCGCCGGCGCGACATCGATCCGGTGGAAATCGCCCGTGCCATCCCGGAACTGTTGCCCCATGTCTGGCTCGTGGAGGTCCTGCGCGATCCCTTCCGGTTCCGCTACCGTCTGGTGGGCGAGGCGATCGTCGAGGCGGGCTCGCCCTATCGCACCGGCGACGTGATGGGCCCGCCTGCACCAGGCGAGCAAAGCCGCAGCCTTTACGAAAACCTCTTGCAGGTCTGCCAGGGCCGCACCTGGTCCTATCGCTGCGGCGCGCCGACACTGCCGCATTCCCGCCATGTCCAGGTGGTCGAACGGTTGAGTCTGCCCCTCCAGGGCGAGGCGGGCGAGGTCGGCATGATCCTCAGTGCCTCGCTCTACAGCTGGCAGGAAGGCTGGGGCGTCGATTCCCGGAGCGGCTGAGGCGAGGCCGGCGGCCCGCCTACTCCCCGTAGCAGCTTACGCGCCAGCCGCCAACCTGTGTCGTCTTGCGCAGCGTGCAGGCCGCGACGCGCCCGCTTGCGGCGTCATGAATCCAGAGGCGCTCGCCGGCCAGCAGGGTACGGTCCGCGGCTTTATTATCCGCTGGGACTTTCGCCCGCGCCTCGCCGGTGGCCACGACCGCCGCGCGTGTCCCGCGCAGCACTTCCACCGCCGAAGCCGGCGCGGCGCCGAAAGCAACGAGCAGCAGCGCAAGCATGCCCAAGGTCAGTGCTGGTTGCGGTTTCACCCTGTCCGGTCTCCCCACCATGCGGGCGATATTATCCCATGCCGGCGCCAATCGCACAATTCAGGGGCGCGAACGGACTGGCGTCCGGCGCGGGGATGGAGGCACAATGCCGCGCCCGGATGGAAGGGGAGTGGAAAACGTGCACGCAATCATCGCGACGATCAGGGTCAAGGCCGGCAACGAGAAGGATTTCGAGGCGGTCGCGCTCGAACTGGTGAAGCAGGTAAACGAGAAGGAGCCGGGTTGCCGGCTCTACACGCTGGCCCGGGGCGAGACGCCGCTGGTCTATACCTTTATCGAACGCTATGTCGACCAGGCGGCGATGGACCAGCATCGCGCCGCTGATCACTTCCGGGAATTGGGCCGCAAGATGGGTCAGTTCATGGACGGCAAGCCGGAGATCCTGCGCCTGACCGAACTCTGAGGCCGGTGCCGCATCAAGGCGCGCCATCCGGCGCGCGCCGGAACGGCTGAAGGTGCTGGGCGATCAGCCCTTGCGCCGGCCGCTTGCCCTCCAGGCCGTAGGCGTCCGGCCAGCGGCGGCCGGGCAGATGAAAGGTTCCGAACAGCAGGTCCAGCACGGGCAGGTGCACGGCGAAGTTCCTGTCGTGCGCCTCAGGCGATGCGGCGTGGTGCCAGTGATGAAAGGATGGCGTCGCAATCACGTAGCGCAGCCAGCCGAAATCAACGCCGATATTGGCGTGGATGAACACGGTGATGATGCCGGCGAAGATGACATAGATGTCGATCGCCTCGCGGGCGAAACCCAGCAGGTGGATCGGCGCCACCACGAGGGCGCGCTGAAACAGGACTTCGAGGAAATGCAGGCGCGACCCGGCGAGCCAGTCCATCTGGCGCACCGAATGATGCACCGCATGGAAGCGCCAGAGGAACGGCACGCGGTGGAAGATGCGATGCTGCCAGTACTGCGTGAGGTCGGCGACCAGGACGATCATGAGGAACTGCAGCCAAAGCGGCATCGCGGCAGGATCGGGCAAGAGGCCGCCCGTCAGCCGGACATCGCCCGCCATGGCCGCGATGCCGTTGACGGTGAGCAGGATCAGCGACACGCCCAGATGATTGAGCGCGAAGTATCGCAGGTCGAGGCCGGCTTCCGCCCGCATCACCGGCTGATCGGCGCGTTTCGGGAACAACCGTTCCAGCGTTACGAAGGCAAGGGCGGTGAAGAACAGGCTGAGGATGAAGTAATCTAGGCCGATATAGAAGGTCCGGAGCGGCACGGCCTGCGTCTCGGGCACCGTATGGCCGCCGAGCGCGAATGCGACTGCCGCTGCCGTGAGGCCGATCAGGCCCGCCCGGCGTTCCGCTCGCAGGAACAGCGCCGCGACGCCGGACGCAATGGCGGCGATCAGTCCGCCGAGCAGCAGCTTGCGCAGCAATGGCAGGTCGATGGCCGCACGCACTTCGGGCGTGGTCAGCCATTCGGGGAAGTGAAAGCAGAGAACCGACAGCAGGCCGAGCAGTCCGAGCGCGGCGGAGAGCGCGCCGGCCGGCAGGCGGCGGGCCCTGATGCCATTGGCGGGTGAAGGCGACATCTTTTCTGGTCTCGAGCCTTGCGCTGTCCCGGGCCAAGAAAAGTAGCAGAGGCCGGCGCTCGGGCGCGAGCGCTTGAAATGCCGGCGCGAAGGGCCACTTGAATATCGATGGAGGCTCACCGCATTCACGTGCTGCGCTTCGGCTGGGGCGAGATCCCGCCCTGGAAGCGGGCCGCGATTCTCGTTCTCGGCGCGGCCATCGCCATCGCCGCCGGGCTTCTGCTCTCTTTCTTCGTCCTGCTGCTGTTGCCGCTCGCGCTGCTGGTCGGCCTGCTTGCGCGCCTCCTGCTGGCGCGCCCTACCGCCGGCGATGGGCCGGAAAGACGCGAAGGCCCCGGCGGCGGAGAGGCGGGCGGCGCGACCATCGAGGGCGAATGGCGCGTGATCGAGGAAAGTCGCTCCGATCCTGCCGACCGGCGGCGCTGACCGGCGGCGCGATCAGGGCCCGGCCGACGGCTCCAGCGATTTCGCCATGGCGTAGTTTACCAATACCACGCCGCCTCTCTCCACCCGCCGTTCCTTAAGCACGCGAAAGCCCTGCCGCTCGAAGAACGGCCGGGCGGTGATGCTGACATGGGCGGTGAGGCGGTCCATTCCGGCCAGTCGCGCCGCCTCCTCGATACTTTCATGGAGCGCCTGCCCGACGCCGGTGCCGATGCGTCCGGCCTGGCAGAACAGCATCTCCACATGGCCCTGCATCGTGAGTTCGGCGAAGCCGCCCACCTCGCCATCGAAATCCGCGACCAGGGTCCGGTTCGCCCGCATGCGGATGTCCCAGGCTTGCGGATCGGGTATCCGCGGCGCCCAGGCGGCGATCTCCGCCGGCGCATAGTCGCGCCGGTTCACCAGGTGAACCGTATCGTGAAACAGGCGCACGATCTGCACCGCATCGTCCGTTCGGTATGGCCTGATCAGCATGGCCGGCCCAGTCTCCCAGTATGGGCGGGAGCCTTCAAGCGGTGGCCGCGTGCGATGCCGGCAGGCTGTGCAGGCGGCGCAGCCCCGAGGTCAGCGGCACGAGGAAGGAAGCGAGGAAGCAGAGGCCGGCCAGCGCCAGGGCGGCCTCGCCGCCGAAGCGCGTGGCGACGAAGCCTCCGGCCAGGGCGCCGAGCGGCCGGACGCCATAGATGGCGAGCTGGATGCTGCCATTGACCCGGCCCTGCAGGCGGCGCGGCGTGAGGAGCTGGCGCAGGCTGGTCTGGCAGATGAGCCAGAGCATCGGTCCAAAGCCCAGCAGGAACCAGCAGGCGGGGGCGAGGATGGGCGCGGTCCCGGCCGGCGCGGCGAGCAGGAGCACCGCGGCGAGGCAGGAGACGGCGGGCCCGAACAGCAGCAGGACATTGGGTCGGGTAAGGCGGACGATCCGACCGGCGAGCAGCGCGGCCAGCAGCATGCCGAAGCCCTGGGCGGATTGCGCCAGTCCGGTCTGCAACGGCGTCAGGCCGAGCCGCTGCAGGGCGAAGGGAACGAAGACCGCGACCAGGACGAAGAAGGCGAAGTTCCAGAAAATGGCGCAGGCAGCGAGCGCGCATAGCCAGGGCTGGCGAAGCACGAAGCCGGCGCCCTCGGCGAGGGCCGCCAGGCTTCCCCCGCGCGCCCGTTCGACCACAGGTGCCGGTTGGCGCGGCAGGCGCGCCAGGGCAAGCAGGGCGAGCAGAAGGGCGGCCATGGCGAAGGCGAGGCCGAGGGCGGGCGACCATCGGCTCGCCGCCAGTCCGACCAGGGGCGGAGCCAGAAGGCCGGCGAGCGCGCGCGCCAGTTCGATGCGCGCGTTTGCGCGCGGCAGCCGATCCGGTGGCGCGAGTTCCGGTACCAGCGCGCTCGCCACGATCGCGAACAGCACCGTGCCGGCGGAGGCGACGAAGGCGCCGCCGCCCAGCAGCGGGATGAAATCGCAACGCAGTCCGATGATCGCGAGCAGGCCGCCGCCCAGGCCGAGCCATAATCCGGCACCGAGCAGGGCGCGCCGGGGCAGCCGGTCGGCCAGCAGCCCGGCCGGCAGCGCGGCGGCCAGCCAGGCGGCGCCATGGGCGGCGACGAGCGGTCCCGCAAGCTCCGCGCCGCCGCCAAACAGCAGCACGGCGAGAAGAGGCAGGCTCGCAAGGACGAACTGATCGCCTGCCTGGGCGCCGCCTGCGGCCAGCGCCAGGATCGTGACATGCCGCTGTGACATCGTGCCTCGCTGCGAAACCTGGAAGTTGGCGCAGACTGGCATTGTGTCCGGCCCGCCGCCGCCCGGATCTTGCAGGTAAAATCGGGGGTGAACCGGTGGCGCGAGTTCGGGCGGCGGGCGCGCCAACCATGCGTTCTGTCCCGGAATGCAACAGGCCGGGTGACGTGGGACGGCGACTCGCCTAGTGTATGCTTACCAACATTCTGTGGGTATGCCGGCAGCAATGACGCAGCATGCAAGCGACAGGGAGCGCCCGAAAGTTCGAGCCGCGTCCGCATTGCTGGAGTTGATCGATCAGTTCTCGCGCCTGCTGTCCAGCCAGTCCTTCGCCTTCGGGCTCAATCCCACGCAATGGGCGGCGCTACGCTATATCGCCGGCGCGAACGAAGAGGCGCGCACTGTCGGTGCATTTGCCCGGCACAACCTGACGACGCCAAGCAGCGCCTCGCAGACCCTTGGCTCGCTCGAACAGCGGGGTTTCATCCGCAAGGTGCCCTCCGAGGTCGATGCGCGACGGCGCGTGCTGGAACTCACATCCAAGGGCAGCCGTGCGCTGCTCGACGATCCGATGGCCAAGCTCGCCCAGCATCTGGCCGAGCTTTCCGACGAGCAGCTTTTCGCCGGTGCCGAGGTCATGGAATTGCTGCTGCGCAACCTGTTGCGCCGGCTGCCGGCGGAGGGTGAGAAGCCCTAGGCCAGGCCGGCACGTCGCGGACGCAGTTCCGGCCATGACGGAAATCGCGGGGATTGACTTCGGTCGGTCGACCGATATACACTCATAGAGGCTAGGTCGGCCGACCGAACAAGACAGAGGGAAGACTACGCCCGAATCCACGCATCCGGATGTCCGCTGCAAACCTGCCAGGGGAGTACTGCCATGTCTGGGCCAGTCGCCGTTCTCTATGGGTTGGTCGCATATGGGATCTTCCTCGGAACCTTCCTCTATGCCGTGGCCTTCGTCGGCAACCTGCCCGTGCCAAAGACCATCGACAGCGGCGAAGCTGGTCCGCTGGGTGCGGCCATTGCCACGAATGCGCTGCTGCTCGGTCTCTTTGCCGTGCAGCACAGCGTCATGGCCCGGCCGGCGTTCAAGCGCTGGTGGACACGCTTCGTGCCCTCTCCGGTCGAACGCTCGACCTATGTGCTGTTTGCCAGCCTCGCGCTGCTGCTGCTCTACTGGCAGTGGCGGCCGATGCCGCAGCCGGTCTGGACGGTGAGCCATCCGCTCGGCGTGATCCTCCTGCAGATGGCCTTCTGGACGGGCTGGGCGCTCGTTCTCGTCAGCACGTTCCTGATCAGTCACTTCGAACTGTTCGGCCTGCGCCAGGTTTTCGCCCGACTGACAGGCCGGACGCCGCCGCCGCCGGCCTTCAGGACGCCGCTTTTCTACAAGCGCGTCCGGCACCCGATCTATCTCGGCTTCCTGCTGGCATTCTGGGCTGCGCCGACGATGAGCATGGGTCACCTCCTCTTTGCGGTCGCGACCACGGGATATATCCTGATTGGAATCCATCTCGAGGAACGCGACCTGATCGCGCTGTTCGGCGATCAGTACCGCCAGTATCGTCGGCAGGTCTCGATGCTCATTCCGCTGCCGCGCGGAAGGATGGCCGACCCGCCGGCGCCCGAACTGCGCGCGGAGGATTCCCGCCATCGCTGAGCTGGCGTGCCTACCTGAATAGTCGCGCATCGCCGCGTCGGCTACCTTGCGTATTCCGGGAGATTGCAGGCACGCATGCGTGGCCTGGCGAAGACAGGAAGAGGAATCTTGATGGCAGAGGCCCCGGCAAGGAGAACGGAAACCAGCACCACACTGCTCGATGCGGCGCAGAAGGTGCTGCGACAGAATGGCTATGCCGGACTATCGACCCGCGACGTCGCGGCCGTGGCCGGCGTGCCCTTGAGCCAGATCCACTACCATTTCGGCTCCAAGCTCGGGCTGGTGCTGGCTCTGTTCGAGTATCTCAATGCCAGGCTCCTCGACCGCCAGAATGCGCTCTTCCGCGACCCGGAACTCAGACTCTCGGAACAGTGGGACAGGGCCTGCGACTATCTCGACGACGACATCGCATCCGGTTATGTGCGCGTGCTGCAGGAGCTGATCGCCGCGAGCTGGACCGATGCCGAGGTGGCAACGGTCACGCGGGCCGGCATCAAGGGCTGGATCGACCTGATCACGGAACTGGTGCGGAGGGCCGAACGCGAGCTTGGCGGCCTCGGCCCGTTCACGGTGGACGAAGTTGCCGCGCTGATCGCCAACCTGTTCATCGGCGCGGAGAGCCAGTATCTGCTCGGCCTCGAGAAGAAGGACGTTCCGGTGCGACAGGCCCTGCGCCGCGTCGGCGATCTGATTCGCGTCGCGGAAAGCGCCTCGCGGCGGAGGTGACGCCGTGCGCGCCAGAGTGCCCGACCGGGAAGGAACCGTCTCGCGTGATGGCGTGCGCCTCTTCTACGAGGTTCATGGCAGCGGCCGCGAGACCATGGTGTTCCTGCCGCCTTGGAGCATCGTCCATTCCCGTATCTACAAGGCGCAGATACCCTATTTCAGCGAACGCTTCCGCTGCATCTCCTTCGATCCGCGCGGCAATGGCAGGTCCGATCGCCCGGACGATCCACGGGCATACGCGCTCGATCATTCCGTCGCCGATGCGCTCGCCGTCATGGATGCCGTGGCGGTCGAAAAGGCGGTCCTGGTCGGCCTGTCCCTCGGCGGCTTGCACGCCTGCGTACTTGCTGCCTACCATCCGCAGCGGGTCAAGGCGGCCATCCTCATCGGGACGGTAGCCACGGTCGGTCCGGGTCATCCGCGCACGACGGCGCAGAACTTCATGGCCAAGCGCGAGCGCTACGAAGGATGGGACAAGTTCAATCGAGACTACTGGCTGACGAACTATCCCGACTTTGCAGAGCATTTCATAACGAACATCTTCACCGAACCTCACTCGACCCGGCAGATCGAGGAGGGTCTTGAATGGGCGGCAGGCACGACCGGTGCCACGCTGGCAAGGACCGTGGAAGCGCGTGCCATTGCGCCTCCGTTCGATGTCGGGGAGGAGATGTATCGCAGGATCCGTTGCCCGGTGCTGCTTATCCATGGCGACAACGACCAGATCCAGCCCCACGAGCGCGCGCGCGTGCTCGCCGAACTGACCGGCGCGGAGTTCGTCACCATCCCCGGCGGCGGCCATGCACCGAACAGCCGCTTTCCGGCTAAATGCAATGGGCTGATCGTCGATTTTCTCGACCGCAGGCTGGGCATCGCGGCACCTGCAAGAAAGCGGACGCCTCGGGCGGCCAAGGTCAGGAAGGTGCTGTATCTCTCCTCGCCGATCGGCCTTGGCCATGGTCGCCGCGACATTGCCATCGCGCAGGAACTGCGCAGGCTCCATCCAGACCTGAAGGTCGACTGGCTGGCACAGGATCCCGTTACGCGGCTGCTCGCTGCCCATGGCGAGCGGATACATCCGCTCAGTGCCAGGCTGGCCAGCGAATCGCGCCACATCGAACTCGAGGCCGGCGCGCACGAGCTGAATGCGTTTCAGGCCATACGCCGCATGGACGAGATCCTGATCGCCAATTTCATGATCTTCCAGGATGCGGTAGACGAGGGCGGCTATGATCTGGTGATCGCGGACGAAGCCTGGGATATAGACCATTACTGGCACGAGCATCCGGAACTCAAGAAGGCGAAGCTCGCCTGGCTCACCGATTTCGTCGGTTTCGTGCCGATGCCGGAGAACGGCGAGCGCGAGGCATTCCTCACCGCCGACTACAATGCCGAGATGATCGGGCATGTGGAGCGCCATCCCGGTGTGCGCGACCGCGCCATCTTCGTCGGCGAGCCCGACGATATCGTGCCGCTGTCCTTCGGCAGCGGGCTGCCTGCCATGCGCGACTGGATTCCGAGGCATTTCGACTTCTCGGGCTATGTCATCGGCGAGCATCCGAGGACCTTTGGCAGTCGCGCGGAACTGCGCCAACGTCTTGGCTATCGCGCCGACGAGCGCGTTTGCATCGTCACGGTCGGTGGCTCCGGCGTCGGCGCACACCTGATCGGGCGCGTGCTGGAGAGCTTCCCGATGGTCCGTGCCCGACTGCCCGATCTGCGCATGGTTCTGGTCACCGGGCCGCGCATCGACCCGGCATCGATCGCGGCACCCTCCGGCGTCGAGACGCGTCACTTCGTGCCCGACCTCGACCGCCATCTCGCGGCCTGCGACCTCGCTCTCGTGCAGGGCGGCCTCACCACATGCATGGAGCTGACCGCGGCGGGAACGCCGTTTCTCTATTTTCCGCTAAGGAATCATTTCGAGCAGAACTTTCACGTGGCCCACCGTCTCGAGCGCTATCGCGCGGGACGGCGGATGGACTATGCGACTTCGACGCCCGACCAGATCGCCGAAGCCATGGTCGCGGCCTTGCGGGCGCCACCGCAATTCAGGCCTGTCGAGGCGGATGGCGCGGCGCGGGCCGCGCGCATGCTGGCGGAACTGCTCTGAGAGCCGGGTCCCCGGCCGGGGCGCGCCTTCAGGGCTCGATGGCCTTGATGAGGTCCCGGGGGCGGAAGGGCTTGTAGAGGGTGCGGTCCGCACCGAAGGCGCTTGAAAGCGTGAGCCCGATTTCCGCCGGGAGCTGGCGCGCGCCGCCCGACATGGCAACGATCCGCACCTTGCCGTCGAGCTGGCGCAGCCGCTTGATAAGTTCGACCCCGTCCATCCCGGGCATGACGAGATCGGTCACCACGACATCAAACGGTTCCCCGCCGGCGCCGGCTACGGCAATCGCATCCTCGGCATTCTGCATCGCCGTGACCATGTGCCCGGCTTCCTCCAGGCACATCTTGACGAACTCGAGGATCTCGGCGGAATCGTCGATCACCAGAACGCGCATCCGGACCTGCCTGGATAAATCCCCGTCGGAGAAATCTTATACAGCCATTCCGCTTTTTACTATTTATTTAAGTATCTAACATATAGTCTCCTCTGACGGCACGGAGCGTGCCGCTCGCCCGTACCCCCCGACGGGAAGCGGCTGCAAGGTGGCGAAGATCCTGGTCTTTGGTATGTCTCGCCGCCATCCGACCGATGGCCCCGTGGCACGGTTCCCCCAAGCCGGCCACGGGGCCACTGCCATTTGCAGATGAGGCGGCAATTCGCCGCCATCGCGGAGGGAGTTTGCCATGTCGCGGATCGGCGTCCAGGGTCTGCTCGATGCGATGCCGGGCGTCAGCTATCTGGTGGATCGCCGTGCCCGCATCGTCGCGGTCGGCGCGCTCAACTGGCGGAACTTCGCCGCCGAGAATGAAGGCGCGGCACTGGCCAATCCCGCGAGCGTGGTGGGCCGCGACCTTTTTTCCATGATCGATGGCGAGGACGTGCGGCAAAGCTATGACGGGATGCTCAGGCGACTGCTCCTCGGCGAGACGTCGCCGCTGCGTTTCACCTATCGCTGCGATTCCGCTGTCACCCGGCGGCTGATGCTGATGTCGATGAGCGCTGTCTTCCGGCGCGATCGGCCGGCGGGGGTGCTGTTCCAGTCTCTCACGCTCGACCAGACGACGCGGCCGGCGCTCCCTCTGTTTGGTGCGGTCAATGTGCGGCAGGCGTTGAAGGCGCAGCGCTCTTGGCCGATCGTGCGCGTCTGTTCGTTCTGCGCCAGGGTTCTTGCGGCGGACGGGCGGGACTGGATCGACGCGGAGGACTATTACAGGACCGGCGGAAGCTCCATGCGCATCCGCGTGAGCCACGGGATCTGTCCGGAATGTGTGGCCGCCGGCCCGGAGGAGGCTAGTTTCCCGAAGTGGCGGTCTCCACCATCGCCAGCAGCGCATCCGGGGTGAACGGCTTGGCGAGCGCGTGGTTCGCACCAAGCGCCTTGGCCGCACTCAGGAAATCCAGATTGTGCGTCCGCCCGCCGCCCGATATGGCGATGATCGGCACGCTGGCGGAGAGCCGTCGCAATTCGAGGATCGTCTCGATCCCCTCGCGGCCGGGCATGATGATGTCCGTGATCACCAGATCGTAGCGCCCCGCCTGAAAGAGGCGCAGCGCATCGTTGCCGTCGGAAGCCGGCGTCACTTCGTGGCCGGCCTGCGCCAGCGCCGCCTCCATGGTCATGCGAACGAGATCGTCGTCGTCCACCACAAGAATTCTGAGCCCGGCTCCGTTCGCCATGCCACTTTCTCCCCCGTCTGCAAAGCCCCTCATGCGGCGGCCAATCGCAAGCTGCCCCCCTCCCGCAATAATGATGGGCGGGCCGGCGCAAAGCCAAGATCGAACTGACCGGAAGATGGTCGCCCGCCCGGGCCGGATGCATGATCTGCCAAGGCTGCGGCCGCCGCCCCGAGCAGGCAGGTCCGCTCGAAAGGCTTGCGCAGCGTTCCGGCCGCGCCGAGGGCATGGGCGGTCGCCAGAAAGCTCCCGCGCGAGATTGCCAGAAGCCGGAGGCCGAGCCGGTCGGCCCGCAGCGTGATCAGCAGGCCGAGGCCATTGCTCCGCGCGGGGTCGAGATCGGCGATGGCGAGGTCGAAGCAGCCATTGGCAAGGGCCGCACCGGCCTCGGCGAGCGAGCCTGCGGCGACGACGTCGTAGCCCGCCGTCGCGAGCCATGCCGAGTACCTTGCCCGCTCCGCCGGATCGCCCTCAAGCAGAAGAATTCGCGCGCCGGTGCGCGTCGTCGTCGGATGCATGGATCACCTGATTGGTCAGCGTTGGATCGGCGAGCGGGCGCAGCCTAGCAGAGTTTAAGTTAAGACTCTACTATATTATTTTCTCCTTAAGGTTTCCTTTGGTGGTTATAAATGAACGCTTTTGTATCCACTGCGGCAAGGGGTCGGGCGAAGCGGTATCCCTGTGCGCTGGCGCAGCCGGCTTCCCGCAGCGCCGTCTCCTGCGCGGCCGTTTCCACGCCCTCGCCGGTGACTTCGAGGGCGAGGGCGCGCGAGAGATCGATGATCGCCCCGACGATCGCCCGCGCCGTTGCATTCTCGCCGAGGCCGGCGATGAACTGCCGGTCGATCTTGAGCCGGCTGGCGGGAAGCGACTGCAGCGTTAGGAATGACGAATAGCCGGTACCGAAATCGTCGATCGCCACCCCGATACCGCGCGCGCGCATCTTGCCAAGGCACGATGCGGCGGCGGCGATGTCGTCGGGCAGGGCCGTTTCTGTCACTTCGAGGGTGAGCCGGCCTGGCGCAAGTCCGCTGCCGGAGAGTGCTGCATCGACCGCCTGTATGAGCCAGCTGCCGCCAAGCAGCGAAGGCGACACATTGACCGCGACGAAGATCCCGTCCGGCCAGGCCGCCGCCTCGCGGCAGGCATCTGACAGCACGAAGGCGGTGATCTCTTCCAGCAGGCCGCGCTCCTCGGCCAGGGGCAGAAACTCGCCCGGTGGCAGAAGCGTGTCATCGTCGATCTGCCATCGAACGAGAGCCTCGAACCCCAGCACGGCCCCATCCACGAGCGAGATGACCGGCTGGAAGTGAAGCAGGATCTGCCGCCGTTCCAGCGCATGCCGCAAGGCATCGAGCCGCTCGATCCGGGCGCGGAAGCGCATGTCCATGCCGGAATCGTAATAGCGGATGCCGGCACTGCCGCGCGGCATCTCCGACAGCGCGAGGCCGGCGGCAGCCAGAAGTTCCTGCGGCGAGCGCGCGTCGCGTGGAAAGACGCAAAGCCCGATCCGGCACTCGACCTGCAGTACCCGCCCGGACAGATCCAACGGCGCGCGCAGTTTCTTCGCCAGTCTGGCGGCGAAATCCGAAGCCGCCAACTCGTCGGGCGGGTCGCTGGTGTAGATCGCGAACTCGTCCGCCGGCAAGCGGCTGACCAGCGCCTGGGGGCCGGCTGCATCAAGCAGCCGTCGCGCGAGCTGACGCAGCACCTCGTCGCCGGCGGCGAAGCCGAGTTCACTGTTGATCTCGCGGAAGCGAATGACATCGAGCCGCAGCAGCCAGCCACCTCTTTCCCCGTCGGGGGCGAGCCGCGCGGCGAGCAGCCGCAAGAACTCGTCGCGATTCGGCAGCCCGGTCAGGAGATCGAAGCGGCTCACGCGTCGCAGCCTTGCCTGAGTCTCGATCAGTCGCGTCACGTCGAGCGCCATGCCCGTCATCGCCCGCGCCACGCCCTTTCGGTCGCGGCGCACCCGGCCTTCCGACTTGAGCCACAGATAGTGACCATCGCGATGGCGCATGCGGAAGAGCTGGTGGAACGGCTCGTCCAGGATCCGCGTGCGATCGAGCGCGAGTTCCAGGCCGGCGAGATCGTCGGCATGCACAAGGTCGGACCAGCGCCCGCTGGCCAGGAGCGCCTCATACGCCGCGGCATCCAGGCCGAGCAGGCCTGTGGCCTCCGGCGAGAGCCATATCCGTCCCGAGGCGAAATCGACCTCCCAGAGAATGCCGTGACCCTCGAGCGCCAGTTGCAGGCGCGAACGCGCCCGGGCGAGCTGGCGCCAGCCGGCGCGCAGGCCGAGAAAAAGCAGGAGCGACGTGACCGCGACGAAGGCAAGTCCCTTGGCCAATTCCAGCGCTTGCCTCTGTCCCGGATCGGCCACGAACCACGAGAGTGCGGCGTCGCTCAGCAGGATGTAGCTGCCGGCGATCACGGCATGCAGCAGGGCGATGGCACCCGCAAGACCGGGTCGCGCCAGCCGTCGCATCATTTGCCAAGCCCGCATGCGCCCTCGCCCTGCAGGACCCCGTTCCCGGGCGCCGATCGTGAAGCTTTCCGCCGGCCCGAAACCCTGCGATCTTTGCAGGTCAGGGGCGACGGGGCTATGCTGCCCGACCTGAGTGGCGGCGCCCGGCGGGATGCCGGGCCCGGCGTGGGGTGCTGCGTCGCCAGAATGGGAGGGAAGACATGAAGATGAAGTTTGCAATTCTGGCTGCGGCGGCCGGCCTGGCGAGCACGATCGCGCTTTCGGGTGCCGGACATGCCCAGCAACGGGTGTTTTTCGGCATCGCGACCGGCGGTACGGGGGGGACCTATTATCCGCTGGGCGGCATGCTGGCCCAGGTGATCTCCAACAATGCCGCCGTCGCCGGCAAGAAGCTGGCCGCCACCGCGGAGACCGGCAATGCCTCCGTGGCCAATGCCAAGCTGCTCGGGCGCGGCGAGATCGAAAGTGCCTTCATCGCCGCCGACATTCTCGACGCCGCCTTCAAGGGCGAGAACCAGTTCAAGGACGGCAAGATCCAGAACCTTCGGGCGCTCGGCGCGCTCTACCCGGAAACGGTGCAGCTCATCGTGCGCGCCGATTCCGGCGTCGCGAAGTTTGCCGACCTGCGCGGCAAGTCGGTCTCGTCCGGTTCCCCCGGTTCCGGCCAATGGCAGCTTTTGGGCGACCTGCTCGAGGTGCATGGCATGAAGCGGACCGACGTGAAGGAGGACTTCTCGTCCTTCGCCCAGTCGGTGGACAAGATCAAGGACGGCAATCTCGTGGCCAGCCTGATCACCGCGGGCACGCCTACCTCCTCGGTCATCGACCTGGCGAACGGCCATGCGATCAGCATCGTGCCGCTCGATGGACCGGAGGTCGAGGCGCTGAAGAAGAAGCAGCCATACTATGCTTCCGTTACGCTCGAGGCCAATACCTACAAGGGACAGACCGGCCCGGTGAAGACGCTCGCGGTGATGGCGATCTGGGCTACTCATGACCAGCTGCCCGACGATATCGCCTATGCCGTTGTCAAGGCGGCCTACGAAAATACCGAGACGCTCGCCAAGGTGCACAGCCAGGGCAAGAACATCACGCCTCAGACGGCGCTGCAGTCCGTGTCGATCCCGCTGCATCCGGGCGCGGCCAAGTATTATCGCGAAAAGGGCATCCTGAAGTAGAAGCCATGGCCTGGCGCGAGGGGGCGGCGTGCATCGCCGTCCTGCTCGCGGCGGGATGCGCCGAGGCCGGAGCCTGCCGGCCGGGCCTGCGGATCGAGACGCATCCGGAAGGGCAAATGCTGGCGCGCCTGGCTACGGGACCGCGGCCCGGGGCTTTCGCCCTGCACTTCGTCCATTCGGTCTCGCTGACGCCGGTCACCAGCCGCTACATGATCAAGGGGGGACGAATCGTGCAGCGAACGGAGGAGTTCGACCAGCATGGCGCCGGCCTGCCGTCGGGGCCGGCGGAACCGGGCAGCCGGCTCGAGCGGCGCGACGGGCGCTTCGTTCTCCATCTCCGGCGCGAGATCCCTGATCTGCTGGTGCGTGTCGGGGCGGAACACCGCAATCGCCTGGAAGGGGCCGAGACGCTCGACCTGACCCGCTGGGGTGACCGCAGGCTCAGGCTCAGGCCGGAGGAATGCAGCAGGGGGAGCGAGGGGCCGTGACTAACAGCGACCGCGATGGGCGGATGGAGACCGGCGCGCCGCTTTCGAAGGAAGAAGTCGAGCGCCTGGTCGAGGAGTACGATCCGGAATCGAATTTTCGCCAGCTTGCCGGCTTCGCCGCCATCATCGTGACGCTGCTCGGCGTCATGCTGTCGATCTTCCACCTCTATACCGCGGGTTTCGGCCTGCTGAACGAGATTGCGCACCGCTCGGTGCATCTCGCCTTCGTGCTGGCGCTCATCTATCTGGTTTTTCCGGAGCAGCGGCGCATGCGGCCTGGCCGGGAATGGACGGTGAGCCTCTGCTTCGTGGCCTTCTATCTCTATCTCGCCTACGACCTGGTGCGTGCGCTTGCGGTGCGCGAGCAGGCGGAAGGCGCCTGGATCTTCGTCCTCGTCATTGCCTTCGTTTCGTTCCTCAGCCTTCCCTTTCCCTTCTTCTCCGGTGGCAAGGGGCGCATCTCCTGGCGCGACTGGATCATGGCGGCGGTCTCGGCCTCGGTGTCGCTCTACTTCATCGTCTTCTTCCGCGACATCTTCATCGACCGGGTCGGCGCGCCGATCGGGCGCGACTACATGATGGGCGTGCTCGCCATCATTGTGGTGGTCGAGGCGACGCGCCGCACCATGGGCCTGTCGCTGCCGGTGATAGGCGTCCTCTGCCTGCTCTACGGCATGCTTGGCCCCTATCTGCCGGGCGTGCTCGGCCATCGCGGCTATTCGATCCTGCGCATCATCAACCATATCTACATTGGCACCGAGGGCATCTACGGCATTGCCGTCGGGGTCGTGGCGACCTACGTCTTCCACTTCGTGCTATTCGGCGTGCTGATGCAGCTCACCGGGCTGGGCCAGCTCTTCATGAACATGGCAGCCATCGTCGCCGGGCGTTTCTCCGGCGGCGCCGCCAAGGTCTCCGTGGTCTCCTCGGGCCTGTTCGGCATGATCTCGGGCTCGGCCATCGCCAATACCGTGACGACCGGCGCGCTCACCATTCCGCTGATGAAAAAGGGCGGCTATTCGCCGCGCTTCGCCGGCGCGGTCGAGGCTTCCGCTTCCTGTGGCGGGCAGATCACCCCGCCGATCATGGGCGCCTCTGCCTTCGTCATGGCGGAGATGCTGGGCGTTCCCTACAGCTACCTCATCCTGATCGCGATCTTTCCGGCGATCTTCCACTACTTCGCCATGCTGCTCATGGTGCATCTGGAGGCGAAGAGGCGCGGACTCGCCGGCATGGATCCGCGCTATATCCCGCTCTTTTTCGAGGTGATGGGCCGCTCCTGGCACCTGATAATCCCGCTCGGCGTCATGGTCGCCCTGCTGATCCTGCAATACACGCCTTTCCTTGCAGCCTTCTGGGGCATCATCCTGACGGTGGTCTGCGGCTACCTGCCGCTGCTGCTGCGCCCGCTCGGATTTCGTGCGCTCGATCCCGCCTCGGCGCTGACCCCGCGCCAGCTCGTGCAGGGATTCGAGCTTGGTGCGAAATATGCACTCGGTATCGGTGCAGCGTGCGCCTGCGTCGGCTTCATTCTCGGCATCGCCACGCTGTCGGGCATCGGCTTCAAGTTCTCCGCGGCCGTCCTGCAGATCGCCGGCTCCCTCGCCGATCTGGTCCTGGCGATGGATTTCACCGGCTGGATCGGCCGTAACGGCGTGACGCTGTTCTTCGCGCTGGTCTTCGTGGCGCTCGCCTGCATCATCATGGGGGCCGGCATCCCGACCACGCCGACCTACATCATTCTCGCCTCGATCGCGGCACCGGCGCTGCACGATCTCGGCGTGCCGCTTCTGGTCACGCACTTCTTCGTCTTCTATTACGGCGTGCTCGCCGACGTGACGCCGCCGGTGGCGCTCGCCGCTTTCGCAGGCGCCGGCATCGCCGGCTCGGAACCGATGCGCACCGGCACCACGGCCTTCCGCCTGTCCATGGGCAAGGCGCTGGTGCCCTTCATGTTCGTCTATGCGCCCAGCATGCTTTTGGTGAACTTCACCTGGAACGAGTTCGCGCTGGCGATGGCGAGCGGAATTCTCTCCATCCTTTGTATGTCGGTCGCCTATATCGGCTATTTCCGTGGCGAGGTTTCCGGCTGGGCCAAGGTCGCCCTGACCATCGCCGGCCTGCTGCTGGTCTCCAACGATCTGCGCGCCATCGCGATCGGCAGCGCCATCGCGGCCCTGGCGCTCGGCGGCAACTGGTTCCTGCACCGCGTCCCGGCGGCGCAGCCCGGAGAGGATTAGGACACTGCCCCCGCGCCATAGCTGCCGCGCAGCGGCGCGTTCTCCGCGAACCGACTGAAACGGTAGGGCGCGAGCGGCAGGTCGGTCGGCAGGCCGAGCGCCGTCTGGGCGAGCAGGCGGCCGATCATGGGCGAGAGCTTGAAGCCATGGCCGGAGAAGCCGAAGGCGACCAGCAGCCCGTCCAGGCCGGGAACCGGACCGAGGACCGGATTCCAGTCCGGCGTCGTGTCGTAGAGTCCCGACCAGGAGGTGACGAAACGGCCCTCCGCGAATTTCGGCATCCGGTGCGCCAGTGCCGCGCCCTGCTCGGCGATCCAGTCGAGGGAGATGTCCGCGTCGTATCCCTCTGGCGCCGAAACTTCGATGCCCTCGTCGCCGGTGCCGACCAGGATCTGGCTGCCGGAGGTCGAGCGCGTGTAGATCAGTCCGGCGGAGGCGAGATCCTTCACCATGGGAAAGCGCGTGGTATAGGGCTCGCCAGTCTCGAAACTGGCAAGGTCGTGCCGGGTGATGGTCATCGGCAGTTTGACGCCAGCCCAGCGCGCCAGCGCCCCGCTCCAGACGTTCATCGCGGCGATGGTGACGCCGGCGCCGACTTCGCCTTCGGCCGTGCGCAGGCCGCAGACGCGGCCGCCCGAGCGCAGCAGCCCGGTGACCGCGACACCGGGACGGATCTGGGCGCCGCGCCGCCTGGCGCCGCGCGCGAACCAGCTCGCCACCAGGTTAGGGTCGGCGAAGCCCGCGCCCGGCTCGTAGCCGATCGCATCCACATCATCGAGATACAGCCAGGGATGCAGCGCGCGCGCCGCCGCCGCGTCGACAAGGCTCGCCTCGATGCCAAGCTCGCGCTGGCGCCCGATTGCATCGCGCACCGCGCGCGAGCGCTCGCCGGTCGGCGCCACGATCAGATAGCCGCAGCGGACCATGCCGGCGGAGGCCTCGCCGTCCTCGATCAGGCCGGCGAAATCCTCGAACATGGCGAGTGAGGCTCGCGCCATGGCCATGTTTTCCGGAACAGAATAGTGGGCCCTGAGCAGCCCGCTCGACTGCGCAGTGGTGCCGCCGGCAATCTGGTCGCGCTCGAACAGAAGCACGCGCCCGGCGCCAAGGCGCGTCAGGTGGAAGGCGATGGCGGTGCCGATAACGCCGCCGCCGATGACGGCAACATCGCAGGTTTCGGACAAGGAACGACCCCGGGCGGAACGGACCCGCGAAGTTTAGGGGATCGGCCGGCCGGGGTCATCCCCGCCGTCAGGCGGAGGCGTCGAACAGGCGCTTGGCGCGGCGCAGATCGCCTAGCGTGATCGAGGTGGCGCCGATCTGGATCACCTGCAGCTCGTCCGGCGTGCCCTCCGGCAGGCTGGCGAGCGAGAGTTCGGCCAGCGGGCGGAGCGCTTCGCGCAGCTCATGGACCATGCGGCTCCAGAGTTCGATATCCTCGGCCAGCAGGTCCGCATGGCGCGGCGCGCGGAGGACCGGCCGGGACACCGGCGCCGGCCTCGGGCCGGGGCGTTCCGGGGCGGGCCTGTCGAGGAAAGGCTCAGATCTTTGGGGGGCAGCGGACATCACGAAACCATGGTTAACGGATAAGGCATGGAGCCAGCCACGCAAGGCTATTCGCCAAAGCGTTGTGATTCACTTAAAGGCTCCGTGAGCCGGCTTGTGAATGGCCGGGAATCTTCTAAAGTCTGGCCAGATCGCCGGCCGCATCGGGTGAACCGATCGGGCGAAGCCGGCGGACAAGTGCTGCAGGGGAGACTGAAAATGAACCGACTGAGCTGCCTCGGGCTGGCCGTTGCCTGTGCCCTGGGCCTTTCGCAGACGGCGCTGGCGCAGGAGACGAAGGTCGCCATCGGCATCAGCGGCTGGACCGGCTTCGCGCCGCTGACCCTTGCCCGGGAGGCGGGCATCTTCAAGAAGAACGGCGTCGATGTGACGATCCGCAAGATTCCGCAGAAGGACCGCCATCTCGCCATCGCCTCGGGCGACATCCAGTGCGCGGCGACCACGGTCGAGACCTACATCGTCTGGAATGCCAATGGCGTGCCGATCACGCAGGTGGTGCAGCTCGACAAGTCCTATGGCGCCGACGGCATGGTGGTCAGGAACAGCATCCAGAGGATCGCCGACCTCAAGGGCAAGACGGTCGCCGCCTCGGCGCCGGGCACCTCGCCCTATTTTGTTCTCGCCTGGATGCTGAAGAAGAACGGGCTGACGCTCAAGGACGTCAATATCGTCAATCTGGAACCGGCCGCCGCCGCGCAGTCCTTCGTCGTCGGACAGAACGACGCGGCCATGACTTACGAGCCATATCTTTCCACCGTGCGCGACAAGCCCGAGGCCGGCAAGATCATCGCCACCACCTTGGACTATCCGGTGGTGATGGACACGTTCGGCTGCACGCCGAAGCTCATCAAGGAGAATCCGAAGGCGGTCAAGGCGATGGTCGAGAGCTATTTCCAGGCCCTCGACATGATCAAGGCCGATCCGAAGAAATCCCATGAGATCATGGGCGCGGACGTGAAGCAGACCGGCGAGCAGTTCGCCAAGTCAGCCTCCTACCTGCGCTGGCAGGATCGCGAGGCGAACAAGAAGTTCTTCGCCGGCGAACTGCAGGCCTTCAGCAAGGAAGCGGCCGCGCTGCTGCTCGAGGTCGGAATCATCCGGCAGATCCCCGACCTTAATGCGATCATGGACCCGAGTTTCCTCTGACCAGCCGCCAGGGACCGGCCGGGCCTGCGCCCGGCCGGCATCGGTCCGACCATGTTCAAGCCCCTCCAGCCGGTTTCCGGCGCGGCGAAGGTGATTCTCGGCATCGCGTTTTTCGTGCTGTTCGTCGGCGCCTGGAGCATCGCCACTTTCGGCGGCCACGTCCCGCCCACTTTCCTCGCCGATCCGGCGACGATGGTGCGCGAGGCGATCAATCTCTTCGTCGAGTTCGATTTTGCCTACGACATCGCCATCACCGTCTGGCGTGTGGTCGGCGGGTTCGTGCTCGCGGCGATCGTCGCGCTGCCGCTCGGCATTCTGATGGGCACCTACAAGGCTGTTGAGGCGTTTCTCGAACCCTTCGTTTCCTTCGCCAGGTATCTGCCGGCTTCCGCCTTCATCCCGCTGCTGATCCTGTGGGCGGGCATCGGCGAGACGCAGAAGCTGCTGGTCATCTTCATCGGCTCGGTGTTCCAGATCATCCTCATGGTGGCGGTGACGGTGGGCTCCGTCCGGCGTGACCTGGTGGAGGCGGCCTATACGCTCGGCGCGCGCGATGGCGGCATCATCCGCCGCGTGCTCATTCCCGCCAGCGCGCCCGACATCGCCGAAATCCTCCGGCTCGTCCTGGGCTGGGCCTGGACCTACGTGATCGTCGCGGAACTGATCGGCTCCTCGTCGGGCATCGGGCATATGATCGTGGACAGCCAGGCGCTGCTCAATACCGGCCAGATCATCTTCGGCATCATCGTGATCGGCTGCATCGGCCTCGTCTCCGACTTCCTGTTCAAGGCGGCGAACCGCCGGCTCTTTCCCTGGAGCCTTGCTTGAGCAAGCTGATCATCGACGGCGTCAACCGCATCTTTCCGGGCGTGCGCGGCGCGGCGCCGACCGAGGCGCTCAAGCCCACCAGCCTGGAGGTGCAGGACAACGACTTCATCACCATCCTGGGTCCCTCGGGCTGCGGCAAGTCCACCTTGCTGCGCATTGTGGCCGGTCTCGACCGGCCGACCGCGGGGCGCGTGCTGCTGGATGGCGAGCCGGTGCTGGCGCCGGGACCCGAGCGCGGCATGGTGTTCCAGTCCTACACGCTCTTTCCCTGGCTGACGGTGCAGCAGAACATCTGCTTCGGCCTGCGGGAGAAGGGCGTTTCGCCCTCCCGCCAGCGGGAAATCGCCGCGCACTATGTCGGGCGTGTCGGCCTCACGGGTTTCGAGCACCATTATCCGAAGATGCTTTCGGGCGGCATGCAGCAGCGCACCGCGATTGCGCGCGCGCTCGCCAACGATCCGAAGATCCTGCTGCTCGACGAGCCGTTCGGCGCCCTCGATAACCAGACACGCTCCTTGATGCAGGAGCTTCTTCTCGGCATCTGGGAGCAGGATCGCAAGACCGTCCTCTTCGTGACGCATGATATCGAGGAGGCCATCTTCATGGCGAACCGCGTGGTGGTGATGACGGCGCGGCCGGGGCGCATCAAATGCGACCTGGCCATCGATCTGCCGCATCCGCGCCACTACACGATCAAGACCTCGCCGGAATTTTCCGCCTACAAGGCGCGGCTGACCGAGGAGATCCGCGTCGAGTCCCTCAAGGTCACCTGAAGCGGCGGAGGCGGCGGCCTCCCGCCTCCGCCGCGCCGGACTTCAGGCGAGATTTCGGTTGGCGAAGTCCCAGTTCACCAGGTGTTCGAGATAGGCGGCGACGAAATCGGGCCGCCGGTTCTGGTAATCGATGTAGTAGGCATGCTCCCAGACATCGATGGTCAGCAGTGCCTTTTGGCCATGGACCATGGGCAGATCGGCATTGCCCGTCTTGGTGATCTTGAGCTTGCCGGCATCGAGCACGAGCCAGGCCCAGCCCGAGCCGAACTGGGTGAGCGCCGCCTGCTTGAAGGCTTCCGCGAACTTGTCATAGCCACCGAGATCGCTGTCGATCTTCGCGGCGATTGCCCCGGTCGGCTTGCCACCGCCCTTGGGCTTCATCGAGCTCCAGAAGAAGGTGTGGTTCCAGATCTGCGCCGCGTTGTTGAAAATGCCCACCATGTCCGCCTTGCCGGCGCTCTCGCGAATCAGTTCCTCGAGACCCTTCCCGGCATTCGGGCCGTCCTTGAGCAGGTTATTCAGGTTGGTGACATAGGCCTGGTGATGCTTGCCGTGGTGGAACTCCAGGGTGCGGGCCGATACGTGCGGCTCCAGCGCGGACGTGTCGTACGGCAGGGCCGGTAATTCAAACGCCATGGTTGTGGATCCCCCATCGATTTCGGGTTGATTTCGGGACGTGTCAGGGATGAAAGGCGGGCGGGCAGAACGTGGCCCGCCGCCATTCCTTACCTAGGCATTGCCGTTACCCACGTCAACCGCCGAGGCGGGATTGCAGGGTTGCAATCGCCTGCGGCAATCGCGATGCTGGCGGAAGGCCGCCATGGCCCGCGGGAGCGCCGACCATGCAGCCCTTCATCCATGTCCACGACGTACAGAAGCGCTACGACACCAGCGATGGTGGCGTGTTGGCAATTTCCAAGGTGAGCTTCGATGTGGCCGCCGGCGAGTTCGTGACCGTGGTCGGGCCGTCGGGCTGCGGCAAGTCGACCCTGCTCAAGATGATGTCCGGCCTGATCGAGCCGACGGCGGGCGAACTGGTCATTGGCGGCGAAGGCCATGAGTTCCGTCCGGGACACGATATCGGCATGGTGTTCCAGCAGCCGCTCCTGCTCAAATGGCGCAGCATCGAGGACAACTTGCTGTTGCCGGTGGAATTCCTCGGCGAGCGCCGCGAGAGTTTTCGCCAGCGTGCCCGTGCCCTGCTCAAGCTTGTCGGGCTGGATGGGTTCGAGGGCAAGTACCCGTATGAACTGTCCGGCGGCATGCAGCAACGGGCTTCGATCTGCCGTGCGCTGATCCATTCGCCGAAGCTGCTGCTCATGGACGAGCCGTTCGGCGCGCTCGATGCGCTGACGCGCGAGCGCATGAACCTGGAATTGCAGCGCGTCTGGATGGAGGAACGCAAAACCGTCATCTTCATCACGCATGACATCCAGGAAGCGGTGTTTCTTGCCGACCGCGTGATCGTGCTGACGGCGCGCCCGGCGGAGATGGCGGCGGCGATCGATATCGAACTGCCGCGCCCGCGCCGCCTCGCCATGAAGACGACGCCGGAATTCGGCGCCTATTGCCGCCGCCTCTACGATCTCCTGGGTTTCCAGGAGGAAGAGGCGGCGGAATCGGCCTAGCCGGGGGCTAGCTCTTTGGCGTGATCTTGGTCAGTAAGTCGTTGGTGAAGGCCTCATCCGGCGTCACCTTGCGCGGCATGTTGCCGCCGGAGAAGGTGAGGTCGATGGTCTCCTGCATGACCTCCTTCGACATCCAGCCGAGACCGTTCTTCCGTGTGCGCTCGGTCGCCACCAGGTCGGCCACCAAGGCGAAATTCTGCAGATAGACCTTCTTGTCGACACCCTGCTGAACCTCCGCCGCAAGCGCGTCGACGGCAGCCTGCGGGTTTTCCAGCGCATCCCGCCAGCCTTCGTAGGTGGCCTTGAGGAAGCCCCGGATCAGATCGGGCTTCTGCTTGAGCAGATCGGTATGGACGAAGTAGGCATGCGCGTAGGTGGCCACGCCATGATCGGCGAAAAGCATGTGGCCGAGATTCTCCGCGCCGACCGCCGCCTCCATCAGGCCGCGTCCGGTATAGAGTTCAAAGACGGCATCAACCGACTTGCCGGCGAGGATCGCCTGCTTGCCCTGCGGTTGCACGTTGACGAGATCGATGGTGGCGGGATCGATGCCGTTCGCCTTGGCGAAGGAGGGCCAGAGCAGCCGGTGCGAATCGCCCGGCGGCGCGGCAATCTTCTTGCCGACCAGATCCTTCGGTCCCTTGATGCCGGAGGACTTGAGGAAGAAAATGTTGCTCGGCCCCTTGTCGAAGACGATGCCGACCAGGCGCAGATCCGCGCCCTTGGAGATCGCGGTGACGACGGTCGGGGTGTCGGCGATGCCGAACTCCGCCTGCTTGAGCTGTATCTTCTGTGCGGAATCGGCGCTGCCCTGTCCACGCACGATGGTCAGGTCGATTTTCTCCCGCGCGTAGTAGCCTTTCTGCTTGGCGAGGTAGATCGGCGTATGGTCGGCGCTCGGAAACCAGTTGAGCTGCAGGGTTGCCTTTTCCTGCGCCAGCGCGGAACCGGCCATGATGGCCAGGGCCGCGGCAATTGATGCCAGTCGCAACATGCCTCGTTCTCCCCTTCCGGAAAAATGTCAGCGTCCTGCCTGGCTCCGGAACTCCCAGGGCATGACCAGCCGCTCCACGATCGCGACCAGCCCGAACAGGGCCAGCCCGAGAAATGATATGAGAAGCAGCGCGGCGAAGATCGCCGGCGTCGAGAGCGTGACGCCGGCAGCAATGATGAGTGAGCCCAGGCCGCGGTCGGAAGCCACGAATTCACCCACGATGGCGCCGACCACGGCGAGGCTGGCCGAAACTTTAAGTCCCGAGAATATGTGCGGCAGCGCGTTCGGGAAGCGGATCTTGGCGAAGACCTGCAGCCGTCCGCCACGCAGCACCCGCGCGAGGTCGAGCAGTTCCGGCTCGATCAGGCTCAGACCTGCAGCGGTCGAGATGACCACGGGAAAGAAGGCGACGGTCACCGCTATGACGATGTTGGGCCAGACGCCGAAGCCCATCCAGATGACGAAGAGCGGCGCCAGCGCCACTTTGGGCAGGGTGTTGAAGAGCACGAGCAGCGGCAGCATCGTGCGCTCGACCCACGGGTTCCACACGATCATCACGCCGAGCAGGACCCCCAGCACGGCCGAGATGGCGAAGGCGCCGACGATTTCGTAAGTGGTGACGAGGATATGCTGCCCCCAGTGGTAGCTCGGATCGCCAAAGGCGGCGATCGCGCGCAGTGGTGTCGGCAGGATGAACTCCTTTACCTCCCAAGCCACCACCGCCCAGTGCCAGAGCAACAGCAAGAGGAGAAGCGCCGCGCTGGCCGGGCCATAGCGCCGGAGCAGCAGGCGCAGTCCCTCGCTTACCGCGCGCATCGCCCTGGGCGCGTACCATCGCCGCGCTTTCCCGACTTCTTCATGGCGTCCCCCGTGCTTCCCGGATTATAACCATCCGGTTACTTGCGCCAAGTGCGGTGCGCGGTCCCTTGGTCGGCGCAACCGCCGCGGCCCGCGCTGGAGGAGATGCATGCGTTATGTCGCACTTGGCCGCAGCGGCCTGATGGTGAGTGCCGTCTGTCTCGGCGGCAATTCCTGGGGGGCCGCTGGACGGCGCGCCTGGGGCGCTTTCGGTCTCGAGGAAAGCAAGCCCTTCTTCCGCCGCGCCCTCGATGTCGGCATCAACTTCTTCGACACGGCGGACGCATATAACGAAGGCGAGAGCGAAAGCATTATCGGCGAGACGCTGATCTCCTACGCGCCGCGGCACGAGATCGTCATCTCGACCAAGGTCGGCATGAAGATGGGAGCGAAACCCAACGATGCCGGCATCGGCCGCAAGCACCTGATGCATGCGCTCGACCAGCAGCTCCGGCGGCTCAAGACGGACCATATCGACCTCTACCAGCTGCATCGCCTCGATACGGTGACACCGCTCGAGGAGGTGATGGAGACGCTCGACATGATGGTGCGTGCCGGCAAGGTGCGCCATGTCGGCGGCTCGGTCATGCCCGCGTACAAGTTCGCGCAGATGATCATGCTGGCCGACTGGAAGGGCCTCGCCCGGCCGGTAGCCATGCAGAACCTCTACAACCTGGTGCAGCGCGAGGAAGAGCGGGAGATGAATCGCCTCTGCGCCGAACAGGGCGTCGGCCTCATTCCCTTCAGCCCGCTCGCCCGTGGCTTTCTCGCCGCAAACCGCGCCCGTGGCGGGGGCGGGGCGACCGAGCGGGCGAAGGAAGACCAGATCGCGCGCCGGATGGAACTGCGCGACTGCGATTTCGCCATTGCCGACCAGGTCGCGGCGATCGCTGCCGCGCGCGGCATCAAGCCGACCCAGGTGGCGCTCGCCTGGCTGCTTTCCAAGCCCGCCGTCGCTTCGCCCATCATCGGCGCGACCAGGCCGGAGTATCTCGACGATGCGGCGGCGGCGAGCGAGATCCGCCTGAGCGCCGAGGAGATGGCGAGCCTCGAGGCGCCCTATGTCTTCCGGGCGCCACCGGCCGACTGAACGATGGCGCTCAGGCCCGACGGCGGAGCCGCAGCAGCATCGGTCCGATCAGGGCGAGGAGGGCCAGCGCCAGCAGCGTGGCGGAGAGAGGCTTGCTCAGAAAGACCGTGAGATCGCCGCCGGAGATGGTCATGGCGCGGCGGAACTCCTGTTCCGCCAGCGGTCCGAGAATGAGGCCGATGATGACCGGCGCGGTGGGGAAATCGAAGCGGCGCATCAGGTAGCCCATGCCGCCCATGGCATAGAGCAGCAGGAGATCGACCGGCGACTGGCTGATGCCGTAGGTGCCGATCGTGGCGAAGACGAGGATGCCGGCATAGAGCAGCGGCGCCGGCACGCTGAGGATGCGGACCCAAAGACCGATCAGCGGCAGGTTGAGGACCAGCAGCATGGCATTGCCGATATAGAGGCTGGCGATCAGTCCCCAGACCAGATCGGCCTGGTTCTGGAACAGCAGCGGTCCCGGACTGATGCCATAGCTCTGGAAGGCGGACAGCATGATCGCGGCGGTGGCCGAGGTCGGCAGGCCCAGAGAGAGCATCGGCACCAGCACGCCGGCGGCGGAGGCATTGTTGGCGGCCTCCGGACCAGCCACGCCCTCGATCGCCCCCTGGCCGAACTCCTCCGGCCTGCGCGAAAGCTTCTTCTCGACGAAGTAGGAGATGAAGGTCGGCACTTCCGCGCCGCCGGCCGGCAGCGAGCCCAGCGGAAAACCGATCCCCGAGCCGCGCAGCCAGGCCTTCCATGACCGCCGCCAGTCATCGCGCGTCATCCAGAGCGAGCCGGAAACCTTGAGCGGCGCCTGCTCCGCCGGTCGCGGATGGGCGGCAAGGAACAGCGTCTCGCCGACCGCAAACAGGCCGACCGCCACCACGATGACGTCGATGCCATCGAGAAGCTCCGGTACGCCGAAGGTGAAACGGGCCTGCCCGGTCTGCAGGTCGACGCCGATCAGGCCGAGAAACAGGCCGACCAGAAGTGCTGCCAGGCCGCGCAGCGCCGAGGCGCCGAGCATGGCGGAGACCGTCACGAAAGCCAGCACCATCAGCGAGAAATACTCCGCCGGGCCGAAGCGCAGCGCGAATTCGACCACCAGCGGGGCGAGGAAGGTGAGGCCCAGCGTGCCCACGGTGCCGGCAACGAAAGAGCCGATGGCGGCGGTGGCCAGCGCCGGCCCGGCCCGGCCGCGCCGTGCCATGCGGTTGCCTTCGAGCGCGGTGACGATGGTGGCGCTCTCGCCCGGCGTATTGAGCAGGATCGAGGTGGTGGAGCCGCCATACATGGCGCCGTAGTAGATGCCGGCGAACAGGATGAAGGCACCTGTCGCATCGACCGAGAAGGTGATCGGCAGCAGCAGCGCGATGGTGAGCGCGGGACCAAGGCCCGGCAGCACGCCGACGGCGGTGCCGAGAAAGACGCCGACGAAGGCCCAGAGCAGGTTGAGCGGCGTCAGCGCCACCGCGAAGCCGTGCGCGAGCTGGCCGAGCGTCTCCATTCAGAAGAGCCGTTCGATCAGGCCGCGACCGAGCGAGATGCCGAGCAGGCCGGCAAAGCCCGCATAGGCGATCCCCGCGAGCGCGAAGCCGGCCAGCCCGTCGCGCAGCGGCCGTTCCGAACCGAAGGCCCGCGCGACACAGAGGAAAAGAAGGGTCGAGGCAAGGATGAAGCCGGCCTCACCGATCAGCGCCACGTTCAGGGCGAGCCCGCCCAGCAGCCAGAGGACGGGCCGCGCCCGCACCGGCGCAAGGCCCGGCTCCGCCGCGCTGTCGCGCCCGCCACCATACAGCCCCCTGAGCACCAGGGCGAGGCCGAGCAGAAGCAGGCAGGCGCCGACCGCATAGGGAAAGGCCTGCGGCCCGACGCGGGCATAGAGCGGCGAAGCCGGCGCGCCGGCCGTCTCGAAGATGACGAGGCCGGCGAGCAGGACGAGGCCGGCGCCGATGACCGTCTCTCCGAACGCGCGTCCGCCCGCCATGACGGCGCGCCGGCGGTCAGCTCGCGAGGCCGAGATCTTTCAGGATGGCGTGGATGCGCTCCGTCTCGGATGCGATGTAGGCACGGTAGCGGTCGCCGGGCAGGTAAATGTCGGTCCAGTCGTAGCGCTTGAGGATTTCGGCCCAGGCCGGCGACTTGACCATGCGGTCGACGAGGTCGAGCAGCGACTGGCGCTGGGCGTCGCTGATGCCGGGCGGGGCAAAGACGCCGCGCCAGTTGAAGAGTTCGACGTCGATGCCCTGTTCGCGCAGCGTCGGCACGTCGATGCCCGGCTGACGCTTGTCGGCGGAGATGCCAAGCGCGCGCAGCTTGCCGGCGCGCACCTGCTCGCCGAACTCGCCCCAGCCGGAGATGCCGCAGCTCACCTGGTTGCCGAGCAGCGCCGCCTGCGCCGGCCCGCCGCCGGAATAGGCGACATAGGCGACCTTGCGCGGATCGCCGCCCGCCGCCTTGGCGATCATGCCGGCGAGGATATGGTCGGTGCCGCCGGCCGAGCCGCCGGCCCACGAGACCTTCGCCGGGTCCGCCTTGAAGGCGGCCACCAGGTCGGCCATCGAACGGAAGGGCGAGGCGGCGGGGACGACCACCACCTGGAACTCGCCGGTGAGGCGCGCGATCGGCGTCGTCTCGGTCAGGTTGTTGCGGGCCTTGTTGGCGATGATGGCGCCGACCATGACCATGCCGCCCACCATGAGGGCGTTGCCCTGACCCTTCCACTGGTTGATGAATTGCGGCAGGCCGACCGTGCCGCCGGCGCCGCCCACGTTGGTGATCTGCGCGCTCTTGATCAGCCCGGCGCTTTTCATCGCCATTTCCATGCTTCGCCCGGTCTGGTCCCAGCCGCCGCCCGGATTGGCCGGCACGAAGATGCGAAGCTGCTCGATCGCCTGGGCCAGGCCCGTGCGGATCGGCGCGGCGGCGGACGCGGAAGCCAGCAATCCTGTCGCCAGGACTTGGCGGCGGCTCCAGAGCATGGCGGGTTCTCCCTTAGGTGTTCTCTCCCGGCCGCCAGCCTAGTCCTCCGCCGGCAACTTGCAAGGGCGCCGCTTGGCCGGCTATTCGGCCAGCAGGCGCGAGCGCTGCACGGCGTTGAGGCCGCTGGCGGCGCCCGCCACGCCCGATGCGCCTACACCTTCTTGTCAGCAATTCTCATCGCCGCAACCGTCCTCTTTGGCGTTGACCGATGAGTCCTGAGCTTGGGGACGCGGTGAGTGGCATTATGTCTCCACCCCTACGTAAATCCTTACGTGACACGATCCGCTGTACTCCTCGAAATCTGTTTGGAAATTTCTTCGTACATGACTGTTACTGCGGAAATAATCCCATATGTCCGACCAAATTCTGTACATGGTGAGAGGCATTGGACCTTCTCCGCTAAATACCATGTACCATCCATTCAGAACTCGCACAGTATGACTTTGCAAATTTTCCGTATCGACTTGGACTCCTACCGTCGCATCATAGAAGCCACTATCGTCCGACTCATACTCAGAGTAGACCGCGAAAATTCTCTCGCTGCCGATCACGGAGGCCAAGCCCTGAGAAAGGCCCTTTTCCCGGAATGATGCCCACAGTCCGGGAATTTTGGCTGTTTCCGGGACCTCTATCGTGTTTCTGTCGACCTCGTCCGTGTTTATTGTTCGTGTTGTGACCCCGGCGACAAGAAACGACTCTATATGGACAAGCTGACGTTCCATTTCCACCTCCAAATTCAAATGCTTCCGACGCTTGCACCGGTACCCGTGCATACACTCGCTCTCGTCACGAGACCGGCCGCCCGTGTGCTGACGCTTCCAATGTTCAGTTCGGGGTGTTCTTGAGCCGCTCTTTCTCGGATCTGCTCTAGGGAACGCCGAAAGATTTGCTTTGCGAAAAACACCGGATCGCCATGACAACGCCTGCGATCAGGAGGCAAGCGCCCACTCCTTCTTTCCAATCAAGAAAGCGCCAATCCAGGAGCATCACGTAGATCAGCGTAAAGATCGTCTCAAACACAATAAGTTGGCTCGCCAAGGATACCGACAAATGTCGTGTCGCAATGGACCACGCCCACGTCGCCGCCCATGAGGACAGCATGCCCAAAAGCACGCTCCACAGCAGAATGCCTAGCGCTTCGGGCCCCGATAAACCAATCGCAGGTACGGCTGACCAACCTGCGGCGAGCCCGATGCACAGCAAAGGGCCAAGCGAGATAAGGGTTCCTACGCCCGTGAGAAGGCTCCATTGCGCTGAAGAGAGTGTAGAGAATTCCGATAGGGCGAGCGCGTTTCTCAGGCCGTACCAGGTCCAGAGAGCGACGGCCCCAAAGGCCGAGGCTACTCCTATGACTAGAGATGAAAGATCTCCAGCCATTTCGGGCTGCGAAAGAGCCGCACCGTTTACAAGGGCGAGACTGGCGATGATAGAGATCAGCGAGGGAGCAATTCTCATCAAAGGAACTCGCCGCGATCCTCGATTTCCCACAATAGTCAGGATCACCGGCAGACAACCAATGATCAGCGCGACGATGGCCGGTCCGACCCGCAGTACCGCGAAGGACATGAACAGGTAGTATCCAGCGTTCCCGGCAAAACCTAACATCCCCAGCAGTGCCCACTGCCGCCAAGAAAGGCCGCGCAGCGCAGCGAAACGACTTGGAAGGAGCGCCAGCAATGAGGTGAGACCGAAGACAAGGAATCGTCCGATCGTCAAATCGAAAGGCGAGTAGGGAGCTGCGACAAGGGGGGCAACGAAAGTGAGCGCCCAAAGCGCGCCAGCAAGTGCGCTGGCGAGAATACCAACAACCATGCCACTGAGATCTCCGCTCTTCCGGCGGCCTAGGTACTGCATCTCTGAGGTGTCCAGTCGGTTCAGGACTGGCTACCTAGACATAAGATTTTCCAAACAATCTCTCGAACCTATGGCTTGTTAGGAAATAATTTTCGTCGTAATTCTCAACAAGAGCTCGGCCGTTCAGCAATGTAGCCATCGTGCCTCTCGCTTGGGTAATTTCCAGTGGAGAGAAATATCTTGTCTGTAGTGATCCGAGGTAAAAAGTGACCACTTCCGGATCTCTTTCAATATCAAAGGCAAGAAGATCTTTGAAATTTCTAAAATCAACGGTTCCAGGCAGCAAAGATAAGACATAAACATTAAAATATATACTTATATTTTTATTAATATTCAAACAGGTTTCCTTTATGCTTTGGCATCTTTTGTAAGAAAGAGCCAACGTTCTTTCATCATCTTGGGGGCGCCCAATTATTAGATTGAAGGACAAGGCTGGAACGCCGCTTGCAACAACAGCTTCGCAAATATCCCTCACAATACCCAGAGGCTTAAGCTTCCTGAACAGCCTGGAACTCTCATCGGAGAGGTTTTCCAGCGGCATCGTGGCGCGATAGCATCCCCGAGCCTTGCCATTACTAATTTCATGACGGAAAAGTACATTTATCAACTCATGATCGATTTCGCCCTTGTGTTCAAACTGGCCGAATTCAAGTCCGTTTGTGAACTCCCAGTTGAACCCCATATCATAGGCCATAGTAAACATTTCGATCGTCGCCTTCCGTCCGTCTGGGAAGACAGAATTGCCGTCTCTTGCTCGATGCACGCGCGACAGAACATTGTCTTCTTGGAAAAGAAGCGTCCGTACTCCAAAAGCCCAGAACGCCTTAAGATGCCTCTCTATTGCTTCCGATGACATGAACCGGAAGCGACCCTTAGCGATTGGCGTCGCGCAAAACGAACATGCCTGCGCGCAGCCACGCGACGTTTCGACACTAATGAAAGGTCCTCTAATAAAGGGATAGGGAGGATTCCCCTCTCCTGTATCGTTATACTTTGACAAGTCTACCAAATCCAAGGCGGGCACGGGTAGTCTCTCGACATCAAACGAAGTCTGACTGTTAAGAAAGGTGCTTTTATTACGGTGTATAATTCCAGAATTTGAATCATGATAGTATATATTCGGAATGCTTTCAAAACTTTCCCCCATCAACTTTGCCTTGACGAGCCGATGAAAGGAAAGCTCTCCTTCACCGCGGACTACCACATCCGCCCCGATTCTCATGTAGTACTCTGGATCTCCAGTAGCATCGGTCCCCCCTAGAACAGTCAATGCACCTTTGTTCACATTGCGGACATGGCGGAGGAAGTCGGCAATAATGAGTCTCGAATGAGTATAGTTGGCACTAATGCCGACGATTTCTGCATCCAGAATGTCGTGGTTCGCTTGCCAAAAGTCAGCGCCAACCCTGTATTTCTCAAGAACAACATTGCTGCCAAGACGTAGTTCGCCGTATCTGATTTTTTCACTGCCAGCGGTTTGGAGATCAGTGATCTTGATATGAACATCTGTTAACCCGTCGATCGTCAGCATGTTTCTCAAACTTGCCGCGAGCGCCGTTAGCGATGCTTTGTGCATATTGGTACGAACCGTGCCAAGGAACTTCGATTCTCCTTTGACGCACTGTCCTGGAGCGGGAACTGCAAACAAGATGACAAGCATCACAAAGCTCGCTACCGGCGGCAGAAAAATTTGAGCAATTTTCAGGTATGCAATATGTGATGAAGATTCAATTTTCTTACGACGGCATCCCAGAATAACTCAACAAGTCGGCTAAGTTCTTGAACACCGTCTTCAAAAGCATCCTGCGAAGCGTCATTCTTTAGATACGGATAGATTGCGTTGAAAATGGAGTTGCTATGACCATTTTCGACATTAATGTGCATCTCCCAGAAGAAGCGAATATCTTTCGAGTAGCCTGCGTTTTTCAATCCTTCGTTTATTTTGGAAACCATAATTCCTGACATCGTTTCGTCAAAAAACATCGCACCGAGGGCTTTTTCGATAGGAGGCCGAGAATAAATTTTCTCCATTCTTCCATTTAGCTCCAGAACCTGGGCAGTAGGGTGGTATCTTTGCACTTCTCTTTTGGAAATACCGATAGTATTAATAAATTTCATGTAAAGCTCTGCATGACTTCTTTCACCGCCTACCTCATCATATACGTTCAGACTAATCTCCTTTAATATTTTTGTATCTCTTGTAAGTTGAGCCATTGATGAAATATAAAATGGAATGTGTCTGAACCAGTAATAGCATTCAGAAAATAGTATCTTTTCTTGATCTTTGCTAAGTTTATTGTTAGCAAACCAATTGAGAAATGGGTGTTCAACAGCACAACTTCTTAGTATTTCTTTGTAAATATCATCAATATATTTTGTGGTATCGCTCGTCTCGGAATAAATCCGCGTGCGGGTGGGGCTGTCGGCTATTGCGTTATTCTCGGCGGTGGAAGCTAACGACATGTTCTCCTCCTCTTTATCTTGGGTTGTGCTATAAGCCAGACGCCTAACGCCTAGGTGCTAAGTGTCTCTTTGATAACATTTTTAGCGTGTGCACGATGTGACATTTACGTGAGGGACGGGAACACCGCCAAGATGAAACAGCATCCACCCCAAGGGCGAAGGGCCAAAGATGAAGCGTTCACGATTTTTGGAAGAGCAGATCATCGAGACTCTGCGTGAGCAGGAGGGCGCAGTGTCCATTGTCGACGTCGGCCGGAAGCACGACATCAGCTCAGCGACGTTCTAGAGGTGGAAGGGCAAATTCGGGTGCATGGAGGCGTCCGATGACAGCCGGTTGTGGTTGCTTGAGGACGACAATTCCCACCAGAAGAAGCTCCGGGTGTGGAGCTTCAACGGCCGCTTTCAGAACGAGTACCTCAATGAAATGTTGTTCTCGACATTGTCCGAGACACGCGGGGCCATCGGCTCATGGAAGGAGGTCTACAACCACCGCAGACCCCATTCGGCCCTCGGCAACATGTCGCCGGCCGAGTTCGCACTGAAATCCAAGCTGGAAAACAGCCTGCCTGAGGCCAAAAATGAAACCCTAGGACTCTCCGAAGAATCCTAGGAGATCAGAGGCTCACGTCAGCCCAAGACTTCTCGGCAATTGTCATCGCCGAAACCGTCATCTTTTCGCGTTGATCAATGAGTCCTGAGCCTAGTCCTCCGCCGGCAACTTGCAAGGGCGCCGCTTGGCCGGCTATTCGGCCAGCAGGCGCGAGCGCTGCACGGCGTTGAGGCCGCTGGCCGCCCCGGCCACGCCCTTGACCTGCAGGCTGGCCAGCCCTTCCAGCTCGATGCCGCTCGCCAGGTCGATGACGCTGTAACCGCCCACCTCCATCCGCGCCGCCGCCGGCGGGTCCTGCGGCAGGAACAGATCGGCGCCGCCGCGATAGCGCGCGAAGACCGCCGGCCGGCCCTGCCAGACCGTCCGGCCGGCAACATGAAGGCCGATATCGCTGTCGCTGGTCAGCCGGGCGATGGGTCCGCTCAGCTTGAAGCGCGCCAGCACCTCGTCGGTCCCGGCCAGCCTGTCGCCCTCCGCCAGCGGCCTGTCGGGGAAGCGCTGTTGCGCCAGCCCGGCAATGTCCTCGCGCGCCATGGCGCCGATCTGATCCAGCACCGGCTCGTCGCCGCGCCGCGCGACGGCGGAGAGGCCGGCGAAATCGCCCTCCGCCAGGCCGGACGGGCCGCGCGGGCCGAGGCGCTGGCGCACGCTGCCCAGCACCACGCCGCGGGTGGCGAAGCTGCGGCCGTTGATCTCCATGACCAGCAAGTCCGCCTCGAGCTCCAGGCTCTCGCCGGCGCCGGCGATCTGGACCCGGCCTTCGAGCAGGCTGTCGAGCGATTCGCCGCCGTCGCGCTCGGCCAGCAGCTCGATGCGGAAGCCTAGGGGCGCCACCGCGCCATAGGCCAGTTCGACCGGCTGCTCGAGCGGCTGCACCGTGCCTTCGTAGCCGCCATTCTCCTGGGCGCTCTGCCGCTGGCCTTCGGCGATCTCGCGCGATGCCGAGGCGCAGCCGCCAAGCAGCAGCACCATAAGGAAGAGGAGGGGCGGGATTGCCCGGCCCCGCGCGGCGATGTTCATGGGGCGAACCTGCTTCATGCGGTACCGGATGGCAAGGGGCTTGCCGGTCGCAACCGGGGCGCGAGCCGCACTCTGGCATTAAGACTTCCTTAACCCTTCAGGTGCGAGACTGGAGACCTACCGAAATCGCGTCGCGCGCAACGAACGAGCGGGTACCGGCCGACATGACGTTCAGCCGCCGCAGCTTCCGGCTATTCAGTATCGCGGGTATCAGTTTCCTGCTGGCCTGCCTGGCCATGCTTGCCCTGCTGGGAAGCGGCGCGCGCCTGCAACGGGCTGTGGATGCGGTCGAGACGACTTACCAGGTGTTGCATGACCTCGAACGCCTTCATGGCGAACTGCGTGACGCGGAGACCGCCCAGCGCGGCTACCTGCTGACCGGAAATCCGGCCTTCACCGTGCCGCTTCTCGCCGCCCGGCATTCGGCGATGGAAAGGCTGGAACGGCTCGCCCGGCTGGTGGCGGACAAGCCGGCGCAGCAGGAGCGGCTGCGGCAACTGGTGCCGCTGGTGGGCGAGAAGCTTGGCGATCTCGACCATGCGGCCGGAATCGCCGCGGCGCACGGGCTTGAGGCGGCGCGTGGTGTCATGCTGGCGGGCCAGGGGCGGCGGTTGATGGTGGACATACGCGACATCGTGCATGCCATGGTGGCCGAGGAGGAGGAAACGCTGGTCGGGGAGCGGCGTGATTCCGAGCGGCTCTTCGCGCGGGCGGCGATCTTCGGCGGCGCGGCTTTCCTGCTGTCGATCCCGGTCCTCGTCCTGTTCCTGCTGCTGCTGCGCCGAGATTCGCGGGCGCAGCAGGCGCTGGCACGCGAGCTTGCGGCGAGCAACGAGGAACTTAACCGCCGGGTGGCGGAGCGCACGGCCGAACTCGAGGAGGCCTCGCGCGCCCGCGACATCTTCTTCGCCAAGATGAGCCACGAGCTGCGCACGCCGCTCAACGCCGTGATCGGCTTCGCGGACATGATCGCCACCGAGACGCTCGGCCCGGTCGGCAAGGCGCGCTACAAGGATTATGCCGCCGACATCCGCTTGAGCGGCGAGCACCTTCTGTCGCTGATCAACGACATCCTCGATGCCGCAAAGTCGCGTCAGGGCATGCTCGAGCTCGAGGAACAGGAAGTCGAGGCCGGCGCGCTGGTCGAGAGCATGGCGCGGCTGGTGGTGCCGCGCGCGGCGCGCCGTGACATCCGTGTCGTGGTCGAGAACGCGACCGGCCGGCATATCCTGCGTTGCGATCCGCGACGGATGCGCCAGATCCTGCTCAACCTGCTCTCGAACGCGGTCAAGTTCACCCCCGATCATGGCGAGGTGCGGGTGGGGTTCACCATCGAGCGCGCCGGCCCTGCCTTTCACGTGGCCGATACCGGCGTCGGCATGTCGCGGGAGGAACTGCGCCGGGCACTGACCCCCTTCGGCCAGGCGGGGCGGCCGTCGCCACGCGACGAGGCGGGGACCGGTCTCGGCCTGCCGCTCACCCGCGAGCTGGTCGAGCTTCATGGCGGGGAACTCCAGATCGAGACGGCGCCGGGCAAGGGGACCCTGGCGCGCGTGCGCCTGCCCATCGAGCGGCTGCAGGCCGAGGCAGCCTGAAGCGCGCCGGGCGCGTTGCCGGCCGGGCGAAAATCGGGATACTTCTCCCGGGAGATCCGGGAGGAACGCGATGGAGGAACTGCCGACCGCGAAACTTGCCTGCGGCGAGGCGGTGCCCGCGCTCGGCCTTGGCACCTGGCGCATGGGCGAACGGACGGTGGAGCGGGCGCGCGAAGCGGCGGCGCTGCGCCTCGGCCTCGATCTCGGCCTGCGGCTGATCGACACAGCGGAGATGTATGGCGAAGGCGGGGCCGAGCAGGTGGTGGCGGAGGCGATCGCCGGCCGGCGCGATGACGTCTATCTCGTGAGCAAGGTCTATCCGCACAATGCCACCGCCGCGGGCTGCGTCGCCGCCTGCGAGCGCAGCCTGAAACGGCTCCGCACCGACCGCATCGACCTCTATCTCCTGCACTGGCGCGGCGGCGTGCCGCTCGCCGAAACGATCGCGGGCTTTGAGCGGCTGGTGCGGGCCGGCAAGATCCGCCATTGGGGCGTAAGCAATTTCGACCGGTCGGACATGGAGGAACTGATGGCGCAGCCAGGCGGCGGCGCCGTGCAGTGCAATCAGGTCCTCTACAATCTGGCGCGGCGCGGCGTCGAGTTCGACCTGATGCCCTGGCAGTCCGGACATGGCATTCCGCTCATGGCCTATTCGCCGATCGAACAGGGAAGGCTGGCGAGCGACCGCAAGCTTGCCGCCATCGCCCGCGATCTCGGCGCCACCGCCGCCGAACTGGCGCTGGCCTGGTGCCTGCGCCGGCCGGGAATCATTCCGATCCCGAAGGCGGTGCAGGCCGATCATGTTCGCCAGATCCGGCGCGCGGCGGGGCTCCGCCTGCAGCCGGAAACCTTGGCGGCGCTCGATCGCATCTTCCCGCCGCCGAGTCGCGCCGTTCCGCTCGAAATGATCTGAAGCGTTCGCCGATCCGCGGCCCAAGACCCGATCAATTCGACGTGAGTCGCGGAGCCGTGAAGCGGCGCCTGGAAAGCGGAATCGGTAGCGTGGGCGCAGGCAGTCGCGAGACCGTTACCGGCCTATATCGAGTGTCCGTCGGCAAGACGGGCGCGATTCCCTGTGGGTAATCTCCACGGACACGCGCCTCGCGCGCATTGGCGCCATCAATCCTGCGCGCTCCCCTACCAGTCGGCGGACGCTCTCGCGGACAGTCGATCGCCCCTGATTCCGTGCCGTAGGCCAACCGGCGTCTAGACCCGTCAGCCCCCACACTCATCCTTTCGCCACAGGGTCAAGTTCGACCGGCGATCCATGGACGACATCCCTGTCCGCCGGTTTGGCGTGGTCACGGCAGGCCGGAACCTGCGGTCCGGCGAAGGAGTGCGGAACGATGGGACAGATGCGAAGGCGAGTAGGCATGCGCGTGGCGACGGGCACGGGAATGCGTGCGATGGCGGTGGCCCCGCTGGCCCTTCTCGCCCTCTCGACGGCGGCGGCTTCCGGCACGCTGCGCGAGGCGGTGCAGGCCAGCCTGTTCTATCATCCGCAGCTCCTCGAGGCCGGTGCGCGCGCCGACGCGGCACGTCATGGCATCGGCGAGGCGCGCGGCGGCTACCTGCCGCAACTCGATCTCTCCGGCGGCGTCGGCTACCAATGGACCGAGAATCCGTCGTCGCGCGCCCGCGGCGTCGGCTCGACCGGCCTGGCGGCGCGCGATGTCAGCCTGATCGCCCGCCAGCTCGTCTTCGACGGTTTCGGGACGTCGGGCCGCATCGACCAGGCGCAGGCGGCGGCGGGCAGCGCGCGCTGGCAGTTCCTCTCGAGCGGCGAGCAGGTGGCGCTGCGTGCCGTTCAGGTCTATCTCGACGTCCTCCGCCACATGGAGTTCGTGCGCCTGGCGGAGGAGAATGTCCGCGATCACCGCGACATCGTCACCAATATCCGCCGCCGCGCGCTTGGCCCCTCCGCCGGGGCGGATGCGGTGCAGGCCGAATCGCGCATGCAGCTTGCCATCGCCAACCTCGAGACAAGGCGCGGCGATCTCGAAGCGGCTAAGGTGCGTTTTCTCGAGGTGGTTGGCGAGGCCCCGAACAGTCTCGAGGCGCCGCTGCGTGCGGAACAGGTGATCGTGCCGGAGATATCCGGCGCGCTGGCGCTGGCCGAGGACAACAGCCCTGTGGTGCGCGCGTCCGGCAGGCAGGTGGAGGCAGCGGAAGCCTCCGTCACCGTCGCCCGCAGCCCCTTCTATCCACGCTTCGATGTCGAGGTCGGCGGCACCGCCTCCGACGATGTGAGCGGGGTGCGCGGGCGCAATCTCGAGGCGCATGCGCGCCTTCTGATGCGCTACAACCTGATCTCCGGCGGTTCGGATCTCGCGCGCAGCCGGCGCGCGGAGAGCGAGCTTAGCGCCGCGAAGCTGGCGGAGGCGGAGCAGAAGCGCGCCGTGCGCGAGAACGTGCGGGTCGCCATCGAGGATCTGCGCACCAGCCGCGCGCGGCTCGAACCGCTCGGCCGGCACCGCCAGACGGTCACGGACGTGCTGGAATCCTACAAGAGCCAGTTCGATATCGGCCGCCGCTCGCTGCTCGACGTGCTCGACGTGACGAACGAGAAGTTCAATTCGCGCGTCAACTACCACGACGAGGAGGTCAGGCTGTTCCTGACCTACTACCAGCTTCTGGCGGTAAGCGGCCAGCTCCTGGCAAGCCTCTATGTCAAGGTGCCCGAGCCCTTGCAGGAATAGGCGGCTGATACCGCCCGGCCCGGGGGCGGCAGGACAGTCCGGGCGGCGCGTTTGACCGGCCATCGGCCGGAGGGAGAGTGGACCATGACTATTCGCATCGTGATTTTCCGCGACGAGCAGCAGATGGTCTTTGAAGGTGCCAGGGCCCGTCGCGTGCGGCTCCAGACCGGCGACAAGGTCCTGTTCGAGGGCACCGATCTCCAGAAGGCGGATTTCCGGCTCGAAGGCCGCGACCTGATGGTCGAGGTGGAGGGCGAGGGCCAGTTCGTTCTCGAGGGTTTCTACGACCGCGAGCAGGGCCGCACGGTCGCCGAGCTGGTGCTGGACGAGGAAACCCTGGGCCAGATCCTCGGTGCCCTGCAGCCGGCCGCAGGCGAGACGGCCCAGACCGAGGGGCCGGAGAACGAGCATCATTTCCGCATTGGCTTCACCGGTGTGCGCCGCTATGACGCGGCGGGCATCGATGGCGTGGGGCAGGAGGGCGTCGGCGAGATCGGCGACCGGATCGGCCTGGGCGCGCCATCTGCCGGTGTTTCGGTCGTTTCAATCCTGACCGACGTGCCCTCGATCTATGGCGGCAATGGTCCGACCGGACCGATCACCGGCGGCACCAATGCGCCGGTCGGCGTCGACGACGTCGTCGGACCCATCGACGAGAACGCGACGGTCAGCCGCAACACGCGGGCGAGCGGCGTATTGGGCAACGACACCGACGCCGATCCGACGCAGCAGGTTTTCCTGACTGTCTCCCAGGTGCTGGCTTCCACACCGGATGCCACCGCGGTTGCGGTCGCGGGCAGCGGCGCCACCACGCTCGAAGGCGCCTATGGCACCCTCACCATCCGCGCCAATGGCACTTACGCTTACTCCGCCGATGCGGACGCGGCGGATCGCCTGGCGCAGGGGGCGAGCGCGCAGGAGGTTTTCACCTACACGGTGCGCGACGCCGACGGGCGAACCGCGACCGCGACCCTGACCATCCGCATCAATGGCGTGAACGATGCGCCGACGGCGGTCAACGACGCCGCCAGCGTCGATGAGGGCGGCAGCGTCACCGGCGACGTCATTCTCGGCGCGGCCGGCGGCGCCGGCCGGGACAGCGATGCCGAGGGCGATGCGCTGACGGTGACCGGCATCCGCGCCGGCGCGGCCGGCGGCTTCACCGCCGTGGCGGCGGGCGGCTCGCAGGTAGTGACCAGCGGTGCCGGCAGCCTGACCATCAATTCCGACGGCACTTACTCCTACTCCTATGGCGACGATCCGGCGCTCGCGGCGGGCCAGACCCGGATCCAGACTTTCTCCTACCAGGTGTCCGACGGGCGGGCGACGTCGGTGGCGACTCTTTCGATCACCATCCGGGGCGGCGACGGCGCCACTGCGGTCAACGACACGGTGACGGCCGACGAGGATAGCGGCACGCCGGCCATCGGCGATGTGCTGGCGAACGATATCGACCGCGGCAATGGCCCCCTGGTCGTGGTGGGTGTCGGCAACGACGCGGTACCAGCCGGTGGCGAGCAGATCCTCGACGGCCAGTATGGCGCGCTCACCATCCGCTCCGATGGCACCTACACCTACAATCCCGACGACGCGCGCGACGATGCGGCACCCCAGGGCGGCTCGGTGCTCGACACGTTCCGCTACACGATCCGCGATGCGCTCGGCCGCACCTCGACGGGAACGCTATCGGTCCAGGTCCGCGGTGCCAACGACGATCCGACCGCCGTGGATGACCAGGCTTCGGTGAACGAGAACGCGACGGTGAGTGGTGGCACGCGGGCGACCGGCCTGCTTGGCAACGACACCGACCCGGACAATGGCGAGACGGCAAGCCTCGTGGTTGCCTCCGTCGACGATGCCGCCGGCGGATCGGTCGCGGTGCCGGGCACCGGCAACGTGGTGGTGACCGGGGCCTTCGGCAGCCTCACCATCGCCGCCAACGGCACCTACACCTATGCCGCCAACGGCGCGGCTGCCGAGGCGCTGCCCCAGGGCGAGACGGCGCTCGATACCTTCACCTACACCATCCGCGATGCCCAGGGCGCCACCTCGCAGGCGACCTTCACCGTCACCGTCACCGGCCAGAACGACGCGCCGGTGGCCGCGAACGATGCGAACGCGGTCGACGAGGGAACGTCGGTTCTGGGCGACGTGGTCCAGGGCGATATCGACGGCAACGGCGCCGACACCGATGTCGATGGCGATACGCTTGCCGTCACCGGCATCCGCGCCGGCACGACCGGCGGCTTCACCGCCGTGGCGGAAGGCGGCTCGCAGGTGGTGAATGTGGGCGCCGGCAGCCTGACCATGAATTCGGACGGCACCTACTCCTATTCCTATGGCGACGATCCGACCCTGGGCGACGGGCAGACCCTCAACCAGGTCTTCACCTACCAGGTCTCGGACGGCACGGTCAGCCGCACCGCCAACCTGACCATCACCGTGCGCGGCAATTCCGGCCCGGTCGGCACGCCGGATGTCGAGAATGCGCAGGAGGATACCGGGGCCACGATCAACGGCAATGTTCTGACCAACGATATCGACCGGCTCGATCCCGCGAATCCGCGGCTTCAGGTAACAGCGGTCAATGGCCAGGCTGGCAATGTAAGCCAGCAGATTGCGGGTCAGTTCGGCTCCCTGCTGCTCAACGCCGATGGCACCTATACCTACATTCTTGACGATACGCGCGACGATGCGGCCCCCCAGGGTGGGGTACTGAATGACGTCTTCACCTATACCCTGCGCGATCTGAACAACCGCTCCTCGCTCGGCACCCTGACCATCCGCGTGCAGGGCGTGAACGACGACCCGACCGCCGTGGACGACACGGTGGGCGTGAACGAGAACGCGACGGTCAATCGCGGCACGCGGGCGACCGGCCTGCTCGGCAACGACACCGACCCGGACAATGGCGAGACGGCAAGCCTCGTGGTCGCCTCCGTCGACGATGCCGCCGGCGGATCGGTCGTGGTGCCGGGCACCGGCAACGTGGTGGTGACCGGGGCCTTCGGCAGCCTCACCATCGCCGCCAACGGCAACGATACCCTGATCGGCGGCGCCGGCCAGGACACGTTCGTCGGTTTTGCCGGCAACGACTATGCCTCCTACATCACCTCCTCGAGCAATGTCAGCATCAATTTCGTGACCGGCCTGTTCACCAACGATGCCCAGAACGATCTGTTCCATTTCACGATCGAGGTGCTGCAGCTCACCAACCAGAGCGACCTCATCACCCTGAACAGCAGCCGGAGCTGGGAGATCCGGTCGGAGGGTGGCAACGACACAATCAATTCCGAGGGTGCGGGCACACAGATCAACCGGCTGCTGGGCGGCGCCGGCGACGACCTGATCCGCATCAATGCCAATACGGGTCTGCTGGGCATCTTTTCCGGCGAGCTCGGCAACGACACCTTGCAGTTGGGGAGCGGAGTCGATGTCAATCTGGCCACGGGCAACGAGTCACGCATGACCGGGTTCGAGGTCATCGACCTCAATTACGCTGGCGCCCATACGGTGCGGCTCAACGCCAACAATCTCGCCAACAACCTGACCTCGGGCACGCTGCGGATCATGGGCTCCACGGACGACCGGGTTGAACTGAGTTTCGGGCTGACCGGCTGGACCAGTGTCAATAACGGCTCCACCACCACCTACACGAGCCGCGACAACGGGCGCAGCGTTGAGATCGACAATTCGGTGGTGATGCAGATCGTCTGATATGAACGAGAGCAGCCAGAACACCGGGGCGAAGCCGCCGGTCCTGCCCGCCACCGACCTCGCCGGCGCGGTGACGCAACTCATGGCAGGGCGGACGGATGCCGCCTTCCTGCTCGACCGCCAGGGACGGGTGCTGGCAGAGAGCCCGGCGGCCGGCCTGCTGCGTGCCCAGACCCCCGTCATCCTCCGCGTGCTGGCCGGTCATGCGGCGGCGGCGCCGAAGCGGAGCGCGGTGCATACGCTTCCCGGCATGGGCCTGCGCTTCTCCGTCGCCGTCTGCGCCCCGGGGATGACCGGTTCGCCGCTGCTGGTCTCGGTGAGCCGGCTCGATCAGGGCCCGCACCGGCCGGTCACCATGCGTCAGCGCCAGCTCCTCGCCTTCGTACGCGCCGGCCTGCGCAATGCCGAGATCGCAGAGCGCATGCAGATCCGCCCTTCCACGGTCAAGACGATGCTGGAGCGGCTATATCGCCTGGTCGGCGTGCCAAACCGCCAGGCGCTGGCGCGCTGGGCGGGCGAGAACCGGATCAACTGATCGCGCCGGTCTCCGCACCGGTGCCGCTTCCCGCTCCGGCCCCGTTTCCCGCTCCGGCGCCGGCGAGCGCCGCGAGGAAGCTCTCCTGCCAGTTGGCGGTGCTGTTCCGGCGCAGCACCGTCATCATGTCCTGCCAGCGCTCGCGCCGTTCGGCCAGTGCCATGGAGAGGCCGAGATGCAGGCTTTCCGCCATGCGGGCACTGTCGTAGGGATTGACGATCAACGCCGCACCAAGCTCGCGCGCAGCGCCGGCGAAGCGGGAGAGGATCAGAACACCCGGATCGTCGGAGCGCTGCGCCGCCACATATTCCTTGGCCACCAGGTTCATGCCATCGCGCAGCGGCGTCACCATGCCGATATGGCTCTGCCGGTAAAAGCCGGCCAAGGTCCGCCGCCCGAGGCTGCGGGCGAGATAGCGCAGCGGCATCCAGTCGAACTCCGCATGGTCGCTGTTGATGCGCCCGGCCAGCGCCTCCAGCTCGCGCCGCAGCGCGCGATACTGCGGCACCTCGTCGCGCGAGGTCGGCGCCACCTGCAGGAAGGTGACCCGGGTGCGGTATTCGGGAAAGCGCTGCAGCAGCTCGCCATAGGCGGCGAAACGGTTCGGCAGTCCCTTGGAATAATCGAGCCGGTCGACGCCGATCACCAGCCGCCGCCCGCCGAGGCTCTCCACCAGGCGAGCCGTCTCGGCTTCCGTCTCCGCCGCCTCCGCCATGCGGCGGAATTCCTCGACATCGATCGAGACCGGCAGCGCCATGATGCGGAACCGCCGCCCCTCCGCCTGCATCCAGCCGCCGCTGGCGAGCGCGCCAAGCTCCAGCTCCATGCTGGCGCGGAAACAGCGCAGATCGCCCTCAGTCTGGAATCCGACCAGGTCGTAATGCGCCAGCGACGCCAGCAGTTCCCTCTGATCCGGCAGGGCCGAGAGCACCTCCGGCGCCGGGAACGGCACGTGATGGAAATAGCCGATCCGGCAGTTCACGCCGAGCCGGCGCAGCGCGCGCCCGAGCGGGATGAAATGATAATCATGCACCCAGACCAGATCGTCGGGACGGAGCAGCGCTCTGAGCGCCTCGGCGAACCTGGCATTGACCCGCTGGTAGCCCTCGAAATCCTCGCGGCGGAATTCGATCAGGCCGAGCCGGTAATGGCAGAGCGGCCAGAGCGTAGAGTTTGCATAGCCGACATAGAAGCTGCGGTGATCGGCGCGGTCGAGATCCATCAAGGCATAATTCACGGCACCGCCCTCGACGAGACGTGGCCGGGCCGAAGTCTCCGCCGCCGTCTCGCCGCTCCAGCCGAACCAGAGCCCGCCCCGGCGCTGCAACACCTCGCGCAGCGCGATGGCGAGGCCGCCGGCACGGCTCGTGCGCTCGCGCGGCAGGCTGACCCGGTTCGAGACGATCACCAGCCGCGCCAAAACGCCTCCTCCCAGCTTTTGGACAGCCGCATGGCCGAGATGACCAGGCCGACCATGGAATAGGTCTGCGGGAAATTGCCCCACAGCTCGCCGGTCTCGGGATCGACATCCTCCGAGAGCAGCCCCAGATGGTTCCGGCAGCGGAGCAGGTTCTCGAACAGCTCGCGCGCCTCCTGGCGCCGTCCGACCGCGGCGAGCGCGTCGATATACCAGAAGGTGCAGATGCTGAAGGCGGTCTCCGGCGCGCCGAAATCGTCCTTGGCGTGATAGCGGAAGAGGTGATGGCCGCGCCGCAACTCCTTCTCCACCGCCTGCAGGGTCTTGATGAAGCGCGGATCGCCGGCGGCGACGAAGCCCACTTCCTGCAGCAGCAGCAGGCTGGCATCGATGTCGCTGCCGCCCAGGCTCTCGACGAAACTCTCCCGCTCCGGCGACCAGGCGCGCGCCAGCACGGCCTCGCGGATGCGCTCCGCCTCGCCCTGCCAGTGCTCAGCCCGTTCGGCGAGGCCGAGATGACGGGCGATCTTGGCCAGCCGGTCGCAGGCAGCCCAGCACATCACCGCAGAATGGGTGTGCACCCGCTGGCGCCCCCGGTATTCCCAGATGCCCGCATCGGGCGTCAGGGCGAGGCGCGCAGCCATCTCGCCCTCCGCCTCGAGCCGGTGGAACAAGTCAAGTCCGCCCGGCCGCGGCAGCCGCTGGTCGAAGAACATCTGTGCCGCGGCCAGCACCACATGGCCGTGCGAATCGTTCTGCACCTGCTCTGCTGCCTGATTGCCGAGGCGCACCGGCCCCATGCCGCGATAGCCCGGCAGCGCCTCGGCGATGCGTTCCTCTAGGGGGAGGCCCGGCACGACGCCATAGACCGGGCGGAGCTGCTCGCCCGGCGCGAGTGCCACCACATTGCCGATATAGCGGATGAAATCCTCCATCGTGCGGGTGGCGCCAAGGCGGTTGAGCGCCTGCACGGTGAAGTAGGAATCGCGCAGCCAGCAATAGCGGTAGTCCCAGTTGCGCGCGCTGTCCGGTGCCTCCGGAATCGAAGTGGTGAGCGCCGCGACGATGGCGCCGGTCTCCTCGTAGGAGCAGAGCTTGAGCGTGATCGCCGCGCGGATCACCGCGTCCTGCCACTCGAAGGGCACGGACAGGAAGCGGGTCCAGTCGAGCCAGTATTCCTCCGTCTGCTCCTGGAAGTCGCGGGCGATGGCGCCGACCGAACCGGGCAGCGTCTCGTCCGGACCGAGGATGAAGTTGACCGGCCCGTCGAGCATGAAAGGCATTTCCTCGGTCAGGTAGGCGATCGGCGCATCGGTGGTGACGCGCAGCGGGCTTGCGCCGGCGACGAAGCGGAGATGGTTGGAGCCCCAGGTGCGGGCCGGTCGCTGCCGGCCGGCATCGAAGAGCGGGCGGATGCGCACGCGGATGCGTGGCGAGCCGGCCAGCGGCTCGACCCGGCGGATGAGCTGCATCGGCCTGAAGATCCGGCCATACTGCTTGAAGCGCGGCATGAAATCGGTGATGCGGATGCGCGCGCCGCCCGCGGCGGCGAGTTCGGTGACCAGCACCGCAGTGTTATGCAGGTAATGCTGGCTTTCCGAGACCTGGTCCTCGAGCACGATCTCGAACACGCCCTCCCCGTCGTCCTCGCCGCGCAACAGGCCACAGAAGACCGGGTCGCCATCGAGCCTTGGATAGCAGAGCCAGACCAGCCGGCCGGCGCGGTCCACCAACGCGGCGATCACGCAATTGCCGATGACCCCAAGGTCGAGGTTCTGTCCGCGCTTCATCGGTCCTCCGCGAGATCCTCCAGGGAACGGGCAAGCCAGTTCCGCACCGAAGCCGGGTCCGCCAGCCGGAAGCAGGCCCCGGCCGGCTCGATGCCGACGCCGATCGCGATGCCGCCAAGCGCGCGTGCGCAGGCGAAGCCATCTTCGTCGGTGCGATCGTCGCCGACGAAAACCGGGCGTGCGCCGCGCCAGCCGGCGAGCGCCATGAATCGCTGCATGGCGAGCCCCTTGTGCAGTCCGCGCGGCCGCAGTTCGTAGGCCATCTTCGCGCCGATCACCTCGAAGGCGGGCGGCAGGCGGCGCCGGAAACGCTCTACCGCCGCACCGACCTTCTCCGCCAGATCCGGCGCGGTGCGGAAATGCAGGGCAAGGCAGAGCCCCTTGTCCTCGAGCAAGGTGCCGGGCAGTCGCATCGCCATGGCGCGAAAGCGGCGCCGCGCCTCGATCAGGCCGGAAGGCGCCGGCACGCGCTCGAGCGCCCCGCCCGGGTGCATCCTGTATTCCGCCCCGTGCAGGCCGGCGGCGGCCGGGCGGTAGGGCGCCAGCAGCCGCTCGATTACCTCGACGCGCCGTCCGCTCACCACCGCAAGGCGACCCGAGAGCGCATCGGCGAGGCCTGTGAGGCAGCGGGCAAGTCCGCGCGGCGCCTGCACCAGGTCGGGACGCGCGGCGATGTCGAGCAGCGTGCCGTCCAGGTCCAGAAACAATGCCCAGTCGCGTGCCACTACGGGCGGGGCGGCTGGGGCCGGGCGGGCCAGATCGTTCACGATCCTGCCCCGGTCTTGGATCGTGTCCCCATCATCGGGGTCATAGTGCGAGTCAATCCCCGCCCGGCGCAAGCTCAACTTGCCCGGCGCCGTGGCCGCGCTTTCTCCGCTAGGATGCATTTGTCAACGTTTGGGGGGAGAAATGACCGATATTGCCTTCAGCTCGGCGAAGAAGCTGGCCGGTATGATCCGCCGCCGCCGCATCGGCTGCCTGGAACTGCTCGAGCACTATCTGGCGCGGGTCGAACGCTACAACCCGGCGCTCAATGCCGTCATCGCCATGGATGTCGCCAATGCGCGCAAGCGCGCGCGGGCCGCCGACCGGGCCCTTGCCCGGGGCGAGATCTGGGGCCCGCTGCATGGCGTGCCCATGACCGTGAAGGAATCCTTCGACATGGCCGGCCTGCCGACCACGTGGGGCGCGCCGGCCTATCGTGACGCCGTGGCCGCCGAGGATGCGCTCGCGGTCAGGCGCTTTCGCGCCGCCGGCGCCATCCTCTTCGGCAAGACGAATGTGCCGCTGATGCTGGCCGACTGGCAGAGCTACAACGAGATTTACGGCACGACGAACAATCCCTGGAACCGGAGCCTCAGTCCCGGCGGCTCATCCGGCGGGTCGGCGGCGGCGCTCGCGGCCGGGCTGACCGGTCTCGAGGTCGGCAGCGATATCGGCGCCTCTATCCGCAATCCCGCGCATTATTGCGGCGTCTTCGGCCACAAGCCGACCTGGGGCATCTGCCCGCCGCGCGGCCAGGCGCTGGACGGCCGGGTGGCGCCCACCGATATCGCGGTGATCGGCCCCCTCGCCAGATCGGCGGAGGATCTGGAGATTGCGCTCAAGGTGATGGCCGGACCCGACGAGATCGAGGGCGCATACTGGCAGCTCCGGCTGCCGAAGCCGCGCCAGAGCCGGCTTCGCGACTTCCGCATCGCCGTCATGCTGGACGATCCGAACGCCGAGGTGGACCGGGCGGTGCAGGATATCCTGGCCGAACTCGCCCGCTTCCTCGTCCGCGGCAAGGCGAAGGTCAGCCTGACGGCGCGGCCGCGAATCGATACCGGCGAGGCGCAGCGGGTCTATATCGCGCTGCTGCGTGCCGCGACCTCGGGGCGCCAGAGCGACGAGGAGCAGGAAGCCAATCAAAGGGCCGCCGCGGCGTTCGCACCCGAAGACCAGAGCTACCGCGCCCGCATGCTGCGCGCCAATGTCATGACGCATCGGGACTGGCTCGGCTTCAACGAGATGCGGCACCGCATGCGGCTGGCCTGGGCAGAGTTTTTCCGGGACTACGATCTGCTGCTCTGTCCGGCGGCCTCCTCCGCCGCTTTCCCGCACGATCAGGCGGGCGAGCGCCACGAGCGCACCATCGCCGTGAACGGCAAGCGGGTGCCTGTGACCGACCAGCTCTTCTGGGCGGGTTTCAGCGGTATGGTCAACCTTCCATCCTCCGTGGCCCCGGCCGGAGAATCGGCGCATGGCTTGCCGGTCGGCGTGCAGATCGTGGGACCACAGGGCGGCGATCTCGCCTGTATCGCCTTCGCCCGTCACCTGGAACGCGAATACCGGGCCTTTATACCGCCGCCGGGGTTTGGTTGAGCAACCGGGGGAAGAGCATACCCGGGCGTCAGCGCGCTTGATTTGCCTCGGCTAACCAGCATACTTACGCAACGAATCATTGGACTCAGGGGGCTGTTCCAATGCTATCCAGCGGCCGGGCGCGCGCGGCGTCACTTTTCGGTGCCACCATGGCATCGGCTTTCTGCCTTGCCGCCGGGGCGGCGGCGCAGCCGGCACCGGCGGAACAGCCGATCCGCATCGAAGTCGGCGGCTACTTCATGGGGTATGTCGTCGCCGGCACGCAGCGCGACGGCGACAACCGCCTCGGCCAAAAGATCCGCAATTATGGTATCGCGCGCGAGTCGGAGATCTTCTTTCTCGGCTCGACCCAGCTCAATAACGGGCTGATCGCCGGCGTCCGGGTGGAACTCGAAGGCGAAACCTCCGGCGACCAGATCGACGAGACCTTCATCTTCTTCGAGCATATCCGCTATGGCCGGCTCGAACTGGGCCAGACCAAATCGGCGCCGAACAAGATGTGGTATGGCGCGCCCGACCCGGTGCCCGGCTTCGGTTTCAACTCGCCGATTTTCCTCACCGTGTTGCCGGGGCGCAACCGGGCGGATGCCTCGACCTTCATCAACATGGGGGCGACCGGCGACGAGGAGAAGCTTTCACTCTATACGCCGCAGATATGGGGATTCCAGTTCGGCTTCTCCCTCACCCCCGACAGTTGCGAGATCACCGGCGCGGGCGTTTGCGCGGGCAATGCCGGGCTCAGGACCAAGCGCGATATCGGCCAGCAGCAGAACGCGATCGAGTTCGCCATCACCCATGCCGGTCTGTTGGGCGAGGTGGCCTACGGCGTCTATGCGGGCGCGGGCTTCGCCGATGTGGAGCAGACCAATGCCAAGCCGGGCGGCGCCTTCCGCGACCGGCGCCAGTTCGGCTTCGGCCTGCAGGCGAACTGGGAAGGCTTCACCTTCGGCACCAGCTATCGCTGGGACAATCTCGGCAACCGGCAGGGGCCGGACCAGTTCTTCTTCGAGCCGACCGGCCTCGCGCCGACCAACCAGCAGGATTTCAATGCCGGCGTGACCTACCAGACCGGGCCCTGGGTCTTTGGCGTGCAGTATCACCGGACCTGGGTCGAGCTGACGACGGATGCCGCCACCGGCAGCCGCAAGCTCGATCAGAAAGACCGCATGGACGGCTTCATCATTGGCGGCACCTACCTGCTCGGGCCGGGCATCCAGCTTGCCGGCGGCATGGAATACCGGAATTTCCGCGGCGTCGATCGCGGCACCGCCGGAGGCAAGAACGACGCCCGCAACGAGGGCGTCGTCTTCATGCTGGGAACGCGGATCGATTTCTGATCCCTGTCGGCTCCCGCAGGACTCAAGGGTTCAGGGAATCGACGAACTGCTGGAGTTCGATTCGTAACGGTCGCCCTGCTGCCCGGCCTTGCCGCCGCGCATGCCGATATAGCCGGTGCGCTGGCTTTGCAGGCCGAGGCGGTCCACCTGGTCCTGCTTGGTGGCGCGGAAGCCCGCGGTCGGCACCACGTTGCTGCCGCCCGGGCGAATCAGGATGGTCTGCCCGGCCCGCACCACGATGGAATTGACCTGGTAGAAGGGGCGGATGATCGCCTCGCCATCCACCACGCTGATGCGCGAGGTATCGGTATCGGCGTCATGGTCGCCGACCACGGTGGTGCCGCGCACGCCGATGGTGCTCACCGGCGTCTCGATGCTGATGCCCTCCTTGCGCATGCGCCCGGAGACGAAGCGGAAAGCGCCGCGCGTGACGCTGACGAGCTGCTCGCCCTCGCTGGTGCGCGGATCGAAGACGAAGCGGTCGACGAGAACGCGGGCATTCTCGCCCAGGGTCAGTTCCGTATCGTCGCGGAAGCGGACGATCATGGCGCCCTTTTCGACCGTCTCCAGATACTCGTCGACCACGACCCCGTCGCGAGGATATTTGGGCAGGCGCTGGCCCTGCGGCGGCGTGCCGTAGGCATAGGTCTGCACCGCCCGGACCGCGCCCACCTGTTCGGCGGCGAGCGGGCCGGTCAAGGTCATGGACAGCAACCCCAACGCGGCGCCGGCGGCGAGCCGGCCGGCATTTCGGACCATCATTCCTTGCGCGCGCATCGGGATTCCCCCTCCGGACACAGTCGCGAACCGGCATCAGTCTAAGGGGCGTCGCCCCGGCGGGCAAGCTTCCGGCGTCAGGTCAGTCGCGAGAACAGGCATTGCAGCCGCTGCGAGCGGAGCGCCGGATCGCTCCGGATGATGCTTTCCTCGCGCGCCATGTAGTCGAAGATGGCTTCCAGCGCCTCTTGCAGCACGTGGCCGATCATCTCGCTCTGGAACTGGCGCGGCAGGGCGATGCCGACGTAGCGGGTGGTCAGTTCGTCGAAGGCCCGGAAGGCGCCCGCATTGGCCAGGCTCTGCTCGACCACGGGCTGCAACTCAAGGCTGATCGGGCGCACGGCCTGTTCGCGGAAATACCGGCTGGCCGATCGCTCCCCGGCGCGGAAGACGGTCTCCGGATCCTGGAACTGCAGGCGCGTGATGGCATTCTCCAGCGTGCTGCGCGCGCGCGGCACGGTGTCTTCCGCCGCACGGTTGAGGCTCAGTTCCAGATCGGCGAGCGTGCCGGCGCCGCCCAGCGCCTGCACGACGCTGCGCGTGCGCTGCAGGGTCTCGGGCAGGGGGACCCGCACGCTGCCATCGCCATAGAAGCCGTCCGTGCGCCCGAGCTGGCCGATGATGCGCTCCATCGCCAGGAACAGCAGGTCGCGCAGGCCATCGGAGATGTAGGAGCCGGTCAGGCTGGAGGGGCAGGGATCGGGCGCCAGGGTCTGGCAGCCGGATGTAAATACCAGCCCGAGTGCCACGGGCAGGGCCATGACCTTGCGGCGCAGGCGATTCGACATGCAGGGGCTCCGGCGGTGAGTTCGCTGCCCACAGGATGCGCCGGCGCGGGCCGCGCGGCAACGGCCTTCAGTTCAGCCGCCAGATGGCGAGGTTGAGAAAGAAGGCGAACGTGACCCAGGCGAGGTAGGGCGCGAGCAGCGCCGCCGCCAGCCGCTCGTACCGGGTGAAGGCGATCAGGGTCGCGGCGATGGCGAGCCAGAGCGCGACGATGCCGACGAGGCCGAGGAACGGCGCGCGCAGGCCGAAGAAGAGCGCCGACCAGAGCAGGTTGAGGGCGAGCTGCGCGCCATAGAGCGCGAAGGCCGGCCGCGCCGCGAGGATATCCGTCCGGCGCCAGACCAGCCAGCCGGCCACGGCGATCATCACATAAAGCAGGCTCCAGACCGGCGCGAAGATCCAGTCGGGCGGATTGTAGGGCGGCTTCTCCAGTTCCTGATACCAGGTGCCGACCGAGAGCGAGGTGAGTACGCCGCCGATGCCGGAGACCAGAAAGCAGGCCAGCAGGAAGGCGGCGAGCGCCGCGACCTGCCGGGGCAGCGAGGGGGCGGCCGGCCTCATGGCGGCGGGATGCGGCCGAGCAGGCGTTCGCTCGCCCGCGCGGCCGGCCGCACGACGAAGATCTCGCCTTCACGGGCGAAGGGGCCGTCGACGAAGGCATTGATGTTCGCCTGGTGCGTCACCAGCACCTGGACCGCGCCCGGCAGGGTGCGTTCGAGATGCGCGAGCAGTGCGGCGTTGCGCGCCGGCGCCTCGGCCGACCGGCCGAAGAGCGAATCGAGCATCTCCGTCTCGCGCACCGGGCCGAGGCCGAGCAGCCGCGCGGTCTCGGCGGATCGGCACCAGCGGCTGGAGAGGACCTCGGCCGAAGCGATGCCGTTGGCGCGGAACAGATCGCCAAGCCGCCCTGCATCGGCGCGGCCGCGGTCGGACAGGTTGCGTTGGCTGGCGCAGTCGCCGATGCGCAACGCGGGCGGGTCGCCGGTGCCGGGTGCCAGGGCATGGCGGATCATGGCGACGGCGCGGCCGGCGCGCAGCTCCTCCCAGAGATCGTCCCGCGACATCTCCGCCCGCGCCGCCGCGAAGGGCAATAGCAGCAGCGCGGGCAGGATGGCGAGGAAGCGGCGCCGGGCGGGGCGGCCCATCTCAGGCCGGAGCAGCGATGCCGACCGGGCAACTCACGCCCGTGCCGCCCAGGCCGCAATAACCGCCGGGATTCTTCGCCAGATACTGCTGGTGGTAGTCCTCGGCGTAGTAGAAGGGTGGCGCGGCGAGGATCTCGGTGGTGATGGGGCCGTATCCCGCCTCCTGCAGCCGCTTCTGGAAAAGATCGCGCGAGGCCTCCGCCGCGCGCATCTGCGCCTCGTCGCTGCAATAGATGCCGGAACGATACTGCGTGCCCACATCGTTGCCCTGGCGCATGCCCTGGGTCGGATCGTGGTTCTCCCAGAAGATCCGCAACAGCGCCTCATAGCCGATGCGCGCCGGGTCGAAGATGACCAGCACCACCTCGTTATGGCCGGTGCGACCGCTGCAGACTTCCTCGTAGGTCGGGTTGGGGGTGAACCCGCCGGCATAGCCGACCGCGGTCGCATATACGCCGGATGCTTCCCAGAACTTCCGTTCCGCGCCCCAGAAGCAGCCCATGCCGAAGATCGCCTGCCGGGTGCCCTCGGGGAACGGCGGCAGGATGCGATTGCCATTGACATGGTGACGCGCCGGCACCCGCATCGGTTCCGCCCGCCCGGGCAGGGCTTCTTCCCTGCTCGGCATGACGGCCTTGCTGCGCGATGTGAACCACATGTTCCTGCTCCCTGATGATCTGCTCCGCGCCCCGCGACAGGAATCTAGTGCGGAATGGGCGGTTGCGACAGGTACCGGCGCGAAAGTGATGGCGGACCCGAGGTCGTTGTTGACGGCGCGGAAACCTGTCCTAAACTTATAACATCAAGGCTGGGGGCCGGGATGCGGCTTTTCAATCCGATGCGGCGAGGCGGCCGGGGCAGATGTGCGCCGGCACGTTGCCGCGCGGCCTGATCCAAGCGTCCAGGTGCAACAAGGGAGAGGGAACGATGTCCGAGGTCAAGCGCAAGAAGAGCATTTCACGCCGCGCCTTCGTCGCGGCCGCCGGCGGTGCCGCACTGGCGAGCGGCATATCGGGCTTTCCTTCGATCGTCCGCGCGCAGCGCGGGCCGGTCAGGGTCGGCATCCTGCATCCGGTGACCGGGCCGCTCGCCTTCTCCGGCAACCAGGCCCGGGCCGGCGCGATGATGGCGATCGAGACGATCAACGAGATCGGCGGCATCCGTTCCATGGGCGGGGCGAAGCTCGAGCCGGTGCTGGGCGATGCGCAGTCCAAGCCCGACGTGGGGGCGGCCGAGGTCGAGCGCATGAACGAGGCCGGCGTCTCGGCGATCGTCGGGCCTTTCGCCTCCGGCATCGCGCTCGCCACCACGCAGGCGGCGGCCAAGCACAATATCGCGCATATCGTCGATGTCGGCGTGGTCGACCAGGTGGTGACGCGCGGGCTGGCCAACACTTTCCGCTTCGGCCCCGGCCTCTCCAAGATCGTCGATACCGCGATCGAGAATCTGGTCGCGATCAACGACGGGGCGGGCAAGCCGGCCAGGACCGTGATGATCGTGCACGAGGAATCCGCTTTCGGCACCGGCATGGCCAAGGTCCTGAACGAGAAGCTGCCCGGCCGCGGCTTCCAGATCATCGAGACGATCAGCCACGCCAATCCGACGCGCGACTTCAACAACATCGTGCTGAAGATCCGCGCCCAGCGGCCCGACATCGTCATTCCGTCGAACTACTACGACGAGTTCGTGCTCTTCTCGCGCACCATGGCGCAGCAGAAGGTCCGGCCGAAAGCGATCTACGCCATCCTCGGCGGCGCCGCCTCCTCGCAGCGCTTCGTCAAGGAGTTCCCGGACGCTGCGCAGTACATAATGGACTGCAATCACTGGTACGATCCGCGCAACCCGGTGGCGCAGGAACTGAAGAAGAAGGTGGAGGCGAAGGGTCTGTATTTCACCTATGAGCTGTTCCTCAACCACGAATGCGTCCGCCTGCTGGCCGAGGCGCTGGAGCGTGCCGGCACCGGCGATCGCGCCGCCGTCATCCAGGCGCTGGCCTCGTCGGGCTTCGCCAACCATTTCATGCCCTACGGCCCGACCCGCTTCGTCAACGGCCAGAACCAGGGCGCGGCGCCGGTCAACACGCAGGTGCAGAATCGCGAGATTCAGCTCATCTTCCCGAAAGAGTTCGCCTCGGCAAAGCCAGTCTTCCCGATGCCGGCGGCGTGATGGCGTCCTGCCGGCGCGGAGCCCGATTGCTCCGCGCCGGCCGCGTATGTGACAAGGGTCCATGGTCGAATTCCAGATCCTGCTGCCGGCGATCCTGAACGGGCTGACCACGGGCGCCGTCTATGCCCTGATCGCGCTCGGCCTTACGCTCATCTACGGCGTACTCCACATCATCAATTTCGCCCATGGCAGCCTGCTCATGCTGGCGATGTATGCCGTCTTCTTCCTGCATGCGGGGCTCGGCATCGATCCCTACCTGGCGCTGCCCGTCGTGGTGCCGGGCTTCTTCGCGCTGGGCTATCTGCTGCAGCGTGGCGTGATCGCGCGAGCGAGCCACGGCCGGGACGAGAACATCCTGCTGGTGACGCTTGGCGTCTCGATCGTAATCGAGAACCTCGCCCGCTACTTCTGGCGTTCCGACACCCGCACCATCGAGACGCCTTATTCCTTCGAGACGGTCGATCTGGGCGTCGCCTTCATCGCGGTGCCGAAGGTCGTGGCCTTTGCCGGCGCACTCCTGGTGACGCTCGCGCTGTGGTGGGTCATGAGCCGCACCGATCTCGGCCGCGCCATCCGCGCGCTGGCCAAGGAGCGCCAGGGCGCGCGGCTGGTCGGCATCGATGTCGACCATATCTTCGCCATGAGCTTCGGCATCGGCACCGCCTGCGTCGCCGCCGCCGCCTGCCTGCTGCTGCCAAGCTTCTATGTCAGTCCCGGCGTCGGCCATACCTTCGTGCTGATCGCCTTCACCGTGGTGGTGCTTGGCGGCATGGGCAGCTTCGCCGGCGCGCTGATCGGCGGGCTGATCATCGGCGTGACCGAGAGCCTGTGCGGCCTCTATCTCGGCGAGAGCCTGGGGCAGATCGGCATCTTCCTCATCTTCATCGCCATCCTGCTCTTCCGCCCGACCGGCCTGCTCGGGCACAGGGCCTGACGCGATGCGCCGCCAGCTTCTCGCCATCGTCGCCTTTCTCGCCGCCATGGCGCTGGTGCCGCATCTGGTCGGCTCGGAATTCTGGCGCAACTGGGTGATGATGGCGCTGTTCTATGCCCTGCTCGGCCAGGCATGGAACATCCTCGGCGGCTATGGCGGGCAGTTCTCCTTCGGCCATGCGGCCTTCTTCGGCACCGGCGCCTATTGCAGCGCCATCCTGCACGTCCATTACGGCGTCAATCCATGGATCGCGCTGCCGGCGGCGGGAATGGCGGCCGGGCTGGTCGGCGCCTTCATCGGCTTCCTCTCCTTCCGCTATGGCCTGCGCGGCTCCTACTTCGCCCTCGTCACGCTCGCTTTCGCCGAAGTCCTGCGCATCCTCGCCAACACGGTGCCGATCACCGGCAAGGGCGTGGGCCTGCTGATCCCGCTCGATCCGGGCGCCGCTAACATGCAGTTCGCCGACCGGACGGGATACTTCTACCTGATCCTCGCCTTCGTCGGCCTGGCGCTGCTGCTCACGCTCTGGCTCGAACATTCGCGCTTCGGCGCGCGGCTCGTCGCGGTGCGCGAGAACGAGGACGCGGCGCGGGCGCTGGGCGTCGACGTCTTCCGCACCAAGCTTGCCGCCATCACGCTCTCCGGCGCGCTGGCCGGGCTGGGCGGCAGCTACTATGCGCAGCTCTTCCTCTATCTCGATCCTGGCATCGCCTATGGCCCGGCGATCTCGGTCGAGGCGCTGCTGGTGCCGATCGTGGGCGGCATGGGCACCCTTTTCGGCCCCCTGCTCGGCTCATTCGCCCTGCATGGCGTGAGCGAACTCGCCAAGCTCGCTTTCGGCGAGGCGGCCGGGCTCGACCTCGCGCTCTACGGGGTGCTGCTGGTGCTCATGGTGATGTTCATGCCGAACGGCCTGTTCGGCATGGGCCGCACCACGCTCGCGCGCCTGCTCGGAGGCGGCCGCGATGCTTGAGGTCGAAGGGGTGAGCAAGAGCTTCGGCGGCCTGCGGGCGGTCGCCGATGTCACCATGCGCGTCGAGGAAGGCTCCATCACCGCCCTGATCGGCCCGAACGGTGCCGGCAAGACGACGCTGTTCGCCACCATTTCCGGTTTCCTCAGGCCTGATGCCGGCCGGGTGCGCTTTCTCGGCCGCGACATCGCCGGCCTGCCGCCCGAGCGCATCTGCCGGCTCGGCCTGGCGCGGACCTTCCAGATCGTGCAGCCCTTTGCCGGCCTAAGCGTGCGCGAGAACATCGCCGTCGGCGCGCATCTGCACCGGCCGGGCCGGGCGCAGGCGCTGGCCCATGCCGAACTGATCGGCCGGCAGATCGGCATGGGGAGGATGCTCGACCAGCCGGCCGGCGCATTGACCATCGCAGGGCGCAAGCGGCTGGAGCTGGCGCGTGCGCTCGCCACCGATCCGAAGCTGCTGCTGCTCGACGAGGTAATGGCCGGTCTCAATCCGACCGAGATCGAGGAGATCGTGACCGTGGTCCGGCGCATTCGCCTCGCCGGCGTCACCATCCTGCTGATCGAGCATGTCATGCAGGCGGTGGTCTCGCTCGCCGAGACGACCTGGGTGCTTTCCGACGGCGTGCTGATCGCGCGCGGCAGCCCGGCGGAAATCGCCGCCGACCCGAAGGTGGTGGAGGCCTATCTCGGCCGCGGTGCCGCGGCGCGGCTGGCCGGCCGGGAGGGAGGGGCAGCCCGTGCTTGAGGTGAAGGGGCTGCGCGCCGGATACGGCCAGGTGGAAGTGCTGCGCGGCATCGACCTCGACGTGGCCGAGGGGGAGATCGTGGCGCTGCTCGGCGCGAACGGTGCCGGCAAGTCGACGCTCAACAACAACCTGTCGGGCATCTACCGCCCCTTTGCCGGCTCGGTCCGCTTCGCCGGCGAGGAAATCGCCGGCTGGCCCTCGCCGCGCATCGTCGAGGCCGGGCTGATCCAGGTGCCGGAGGGACGGCGCGTATTCCCCAATCTCAGCGTGTTGGAGAATCTGGAACTCGGCTCCTACCGGCGCGGCCGCCCCCGGCGCCAGGCCAATCTGGAACGCGCGCTCGCGGTCTTTCCCCGGCTCCGCCAGCGCCTGCAGCAGAAGGCGGGCACGCTCTCCGGCGGCGAGCAGCAGATGCTCGCCATCGGCCGCGGCCTGATGGCGGAGCCGCGCCTGCTCGTCCTCGACGAGCCCTCCCTCGGCCTCTCGCCGCTGCTCGTCGACGAGATGTTCGAGCTGGTGCGGCGCATCAACGGCGAGGGGCTGACCGTCATCCTGGTGGAGCAGAACGTGATGCAGTCCCTCACCATCGCCCACCGTGCCTATGTGCTGGAGAATGGCCGCATCTCGCTCTCCGGTCCGGCTGCCGCCCTGATCGAGCGGCCGGAACTTCGCAGATCCTACCTGGGAGTCTGACATCATGACGCTCTCCGCGCGTATCGGTTCCAACAGGCTGGTGGTAGCACCCGGCATCTACGATGCCCTTTCGGCCCTGATCGCGGCGCAGGCCGGTTTCGAGGCGCTCTACCTCTCCGGCGCTTCGATCGCCTACACGCGCTTCGGCCGGCCCGATATCGGCCTCGTTTCCATGAGTGAGGTGGTGGAGACGCTGGCCGCCATCCGCGAGCGCGTCGAGCTGCCGATCATCGCCGATGCCGACAATGGCTTCGGCAATGCGCTCAACGTCATGCGCACGGTGCGCCGTTTCGAGCAGGCGGGTGCATCGGCGATCCAGCTCGAGGACCAGACCATGCCGAAACGCTGCGGGCATCTCGCCGGCAAGACGCTGATCCCGCCGGCCGAGATGGTGGGCAAGCTCAAGGCGGCGCAGGACGCGCGGCGGAGCCAGGGCACGCTGATCATCGCCCGCACCGATGCCATTGCCGTCGAGGGCTTCGGGCCGGCGCTGGAGCGGGCAGAGCGCTACGCGGAGGCCGGCGCCGACATCATCTTCGTCGAGGCCCCCAGATCGATCGAGGAAATGGAACGGGTGGTGGCGGCCTTCCGCGGGCGCAAGCCGCTGCTCGCCAACATGGTGGAAGGCGGCATGACGCCGCTCCGCGATGCGCGCGCGCTGGAAGAAATGGGCTTCGCCATCGCCATCTTCCCCGGCGGCCTGGTGCGCGCCGTCGCCCGCCACATGCAGGACTATTTCGCCAGTCTGCGCCGGCACGGCTCGAACCAGCCCTTCCGGGAGCGGATGCTCGATTTCGACGGGCTCAACGCGCTGATCGGCACCAGGGAGATGCTGGCCACCGGCGAGAGCTACGACGCGAGCCACCACGAGAGGCGGCCATGACCGATCCCATCCTCCTCGCCGTCCTCAAGGGCCGGCTGGAACAGGTGGCGGACGAGATGGATGCCACGCTGTTCCGCAGCGCCTTCAATCCGATCATCGCCGAGGCGCACGATGCGAGCCACGGCCTCTACCATGCCGAGACCGGCGCCACGCTGGTGCAGGGCAAGTCGGGCCTGCCGATCTTCGTCGGCGCCATGTCCTTCGCGGTGCGGGCGGTGATTGAGAAGGCACGCCGCGACGGCGACCTTGCCGATGGCGACGTCTACATCTTCAACGACCCCTACGATGGCGGCACGCACCTTTCCGATTTCAAGCTGGTGCGCCCGTTCTTCCGCGAGGGAAGGGTGTTCTGCCACCTCGCCTCGGTCGGACACTGGCACGATGTCGGCGGCAACGTGCCGGGCAACTACAATCCGGTGGCAACCGAGTCATTCCAGGAGGGCATGCTGATCCCGCCGGTGAAGCTTTTCCGCCGGGGCGAGCTCAATACCGACATCGTCGACATCCTCAAGGCCAATTCGCGCCTGCCGCTCAGCCTCTATGGCGATCTCAACGGCCAGATCAATGCGCTCGATCTCGGCGCCCGGCGGCTCGCCCAGCTTCTCGACGAGTTCGGCGACGATACGGTGCGCGCGGCGATGGCGGAGTTGCAGCGCCGCGCTGCCATGCTGATGCGCGCCAATATCGCCGAACTGCCAAAGGGCCGCTATCTGGCAGAGGATTTCCTGGATAACGACGGCATCGACGACACCCCGCTCAGGATCGCGCTCGATCTCGTCATCGAGAAAGACCGGCTGATCCTGGATTTCTCCCGCTCCTCGCCGGCCTGCCTCGGTCCGGTGAACATCGCCCGCTCGACCGCCATCGCCTCCTGCTACGTGGCGATCAAGCATATCTTCCGGGATGTGCCGGCCAATGCAGGCGTGCTGGAACCGATCGAATTCGTGATCCCGGAGACCAGCCTGCTTTCGGTCCGCGCGCCGCGACCGGTCGGCGGCTATACCGAAACCATCCTCCGGGTCATCGACGTCGTCTTCCAGGCTTTCGCCCAGGCGTCGCCCGAACGGGTCAATGGCTGCGCCTATGGCACGATCAACGCGCTATCGCTTGCCGGCCATCGCGGCAGCGGACAGCGCTGGGTGATGTTCAGCTTCTTCGGCGGTGGCCATGGCGGCCATCCGGAGGGCGATGGCCTCAATCACGGCAACGCACCGATCTCGACCGCCACCATCCCGCCGCTCGAGATCCTCGAAGCCGCGTATCCGGTGCGTTTCACCCAATGGGCGCTGCGTCCCGACAGCGGCGGACCGGGGCGCCATCGCGGCGGCCTCGGCGCCATCTACGAGATTGCGCTGCTGGAACAGTCGGCCGATGTCTTCCTGTTCGGCGAGCGCGGGCGCTTCGCCCCGCCGGGCGTCGCCAGCGGCGGGCCGGCCCTGCCCAATGTCTTCACCTACGAGACCGATGCGGGACCGCGCCATCCGCCGATGGCCTCGAAGATGGTCGGCATCCGCCTGCGCCAGGGCCAGCGCGTGCGGCTCGAGACGCCGGGCGGCGGCGGCTACGGTCCGGCGCGCGAGCGCGAGCCGGAACGCGTGGCGGAGGATGTGCGTCTTGGTTACGTCACGCGCGAGGCGGCGGAACGGGACTATGGCGTGCGCCTCGATGCGGATGGCCGCGTGGACGAGGCGGCGACCGCGCGCATGCGCAAGGCGGTGGCCGCATGAAGGGACCCCGTGCTTCGCTCGTGGTCGGCGTCGATGTGGGCGGCACCTTCACGGACGTGTTCTTCCTGGATGAGGCGGCGCGCCGCTTCGAGATCGCCAAGGTGCCCTCGACGCGCGGCGACCAGGCGCGCGGCTTCATCGACGGCCTGAAAGGCGGCGCCCGGCTTGCCGACATCGCGACGGTGGTGCATGGCACGACCGTCGGCACCAACGCGCTGCTGGAGCGCAAGGGTGCCCTGACCGGCGTCATCACCACGCGCGGCTTCCGCGACGTGCTGGAGATGCGACGGCGCGACCGGCCGACCACCTGGGGCCTCTGGGGCCAGTTCGTGCCCATCGTGCCGCGCGATCTGCGCCTCGAGGTGGGCGAGCGCACGCTGGCCGATGGCACCGTTCTCGAGCCGGTGAACCCGGAGGAGGTGCGCGAGGCGGCGCGGCTTCTGCTCGCCCATGGCGCCGAGGCGGTGAGCATCATCTTCATCAATGCCTATGCCAATGGCGCCAACGAGGAAGCAGCGCTGGCCGCGCTGGCCGATGTCTGGCCCAACCCGCATGTCAGCGTTTCGAGTCGCATCCTGCCGGAGATCCGCGAGTATGAGCGCGCCTCGACCGCTTCGCTGAATGCCTACCTGCAACCGGTGGTCGCCAACTATCTGCACCGCCTCCAGACACGGCTGCGCGAAGGCGGGTTCGGCGGCGAAGTGCTGATCGTGCAGTCCAACGGCGGCGTGATGAGCGTCGAGACCGCCGGCCGCCTGCCGGTCCGCACGGCGCTGAGCGGGCCGGCGGCCGGCGTCATCGCCTGCGGCCATATCGCGCGCGCCGCCGGCCATCCGAACGTCATCACCTGCGATATGGGCGGCACGAGCTTCGATGTCTCGCTGATCGCCGGCGGCGAGAGCGTGCTGGCGGCGCAGACCTCGATCGGCTTCGGCATGATCGTGCGCACGCCGATGATCGAGATCACCACCATCGGCGCCGGCGGCGGTTCCATCGCCTGGATCGATCGTGGCGGCCTGCTGCAGATCGGGCCCGAGAGCGCCGGCTCCGATCCGGGACCGGTCTGCTACGGCCTTGGCAATACGCGCCCGACCGTAACCGATGCCAACGTCGTGCTCGGCCGCATCAATGCCGCCCGGCCCATCGGCGGCAAGCTCGCCGCACTCGATGTGGAGACGGCGCGCGAGGCGATCCGCCTTCATGTGGCCGAACCGCTCGGCCTCGGCATCGAGGCGGCTGCGGAAGCGGTGATCCGCGTCGCCAATTCGCGCATGGCCGGCGCCATCCGCCTGGTCTCAATCGAGCGCGGGCACAATCCGCGCGATTTCGTCGCCATGCCCTTCGGCGGCGGCGGTGCGCTGCATACCGGGGCGCTGATCAAGGAAGTGGGCCTGAAAAGCGCGCTGGTTCCGCGCTTTCCCGGCGTGACCTCGGCGCTTGGCTGCGTCATCGCCGACATGCGCCACGACTTCGTGCGTACCGTCAACCGGCTGCTCGACCAGCTCGACGTGGCGGCGCTCGATGACGAGATGGGCGCCCTGGCGGCGGAGGGCGAGCGGCTGCTCGGCCAGGCCGGCGTCGGGTTCGAGGGCACTGTGGCGGGCTTCGAACTCGACATGTCCTATCTCGGCCAGACGCACACCGTTGCCGTGCCGCTCGATGCCGCGCCCGGCTTGACCGGCCTCGGACTGACGCGCGATGGCATCCGCGCCGCCTTCGAGGCGGCTTATCGCCGCGCCTTCGGCCGGCTGCTGGATGGCGTGGCGATGCGCGTGCTCAACATGCGCGTCGCGGTCACGGGCCGGCGGCCGAAATTCGACCTGACCCTGCTCGCTCCCCGGGCCGATGCCAGCCTGCAGGCGGCAGCAAAGGGCAGCCGGCCGGTCTTCGTGGATGGCGCCTGGCACGAGGCGCGGGTTTTCGCCCGGCTCGAACTGCCCATCGGTGCGATCGTCCAGGGACCGGCGGTGCTGGAACAGCCGGACAGCACCATCTTCCTCGATCCCGATCTTCGGGGCGAGGTGGACCGGTTCGGCAATTTCATCGTCTCGCGCAAGGAGGGGCCATGAACGGCGCGCTCGATTCCAGACGCACGGCCCTGCTGCTGGTCGACCTGCAGAACGATTTCCTGCATCCGAAAGGCGCATATGCCCGCGGCGGGCAGTCGTCGAAGGACATTTCCGCCCTGCCGGCGCGCCTCGCACCCCTGGCGCGCGAGCTGCGCACCAGGGGCGGCTCGGTCATTTCCACCCATTTCACCCTGGTGCCGGACCGTCATGGCGAGCCGCTGATCGGCGCGCATCTGCGCAGGCTGCGCCCGTTTCTCGGCCGTGGCGATTTCGCGCCGGGGAGTTTCGGACACGACCTGGTGGACGAGCTGAAGCCCGCCGATTTCCGCATCGAGAAGGTGGCCTATTCCGCCTTCTACCAGACGCGCCTTGAATTCGTTCTGGCGCGCGCGGGCATCGACACCTTGCTGGTGGGCGGCATCGTCACCAATGGCGGCGTCGCCTCGACGGTGCGCGATGCGCATGTGCGCGACATCCGCTGCATCGTCCTTTCCGATGGCTGTGCCGCCTTCCGTGCCGAAGTGCACGATGCGACGCTGGTCTCGCTCGGCAGCATCGTCACGCTCGCCTCGATCGCCGAGATGCGCCGGGCGCTGGAGGGCGCATGAGCGTCCGCCCGGCCGAAGGCGTCGCGTTCGGCGCCGAGGCAGCCGTCCTGGTGGTCGGCGCCGGCGCGGCCGGGCTGGTCGCCGCGCTCGCGGCGCGCGAGGCGGGGGCCGACGTGGTGGTGCTGGAGCGCGACCGGCTGCCGGCCGGATCGACGGCGCTCTCCTCGGGCATGGTGCCGGCGGCGGGCACGCGGATCCAGGCGGCGCGCGGCGTCGAGGACAGCATCGAACGCATGCTCGCCGATATCCAGGCCAAGGCACATGGCGAGAACGACCCCGCGATCGTCGCGGCCGCCTGCCGCGCGGTGGCCGAGGCGGTCGACTGGCTCAGGGAGCGTCATGACATTCCTTTCGAACTGGTGGAGGGGTTCCTTTATCCCGGCCATTCGCGCCCGCGCATGCATGCGCCACCCTCGCGCACCGGCGCGGAGCTGGTCGGCGCCCTGACGCGCGCCGCCGAACGAGTGGAGATTCCCCTGCTGACCGAAGCGCTGGTGCGCGATCTCCATGCCGACGGGGCGGGGCGGGTGCGGGGTGTCGGCGTCGAGCGGCCCGGCGGCGCTATCGAGCGCATCGGCTGCGGCGCGCTGATCCTTGCCTGTTCCGGGTTCGGCGGTGATCCGGCGATGGTGCGCCGACACATTCCCGGCATGGCGGAGGCGATGTATTTCGGCCATACCGGCAACCGCGGCGATGCGGTGCGCTGGGGCGAGGCGCTGGACGCGCGACTCGATCACATGGCTGCCTGCCAGGGTCATGGTTCGGTGGCTGTGCCGCACGGCATCCTGATCACCTGGGCGCTGATGATGGAGGGCGGCATCCAGGTCAACGCGCTCGGCCGGCGCTTCTCGAACGAACATGAGGGTTACTCGGAACAGTCGGCGCGGGTCCTGGCGCAGCCGGGCGGTTTCGCCTGGAACATCCATGACGCACGCCTGCACCGTCTTGGCCTCGATTTCGAGGATTATCGCAAGGCCGTATCGCTCGGCGCGGTGCGCGAGGCGGCCGATCTCCCGGACCTCGCCGCGCTGACCGGCCTGCCCGCGGCGGCGCTCGCGGAGACGCTGGCGCAGGTCCGCGCCTTCGCCGAGGGACGCGTGCGCGATCCTTTCGGGCGTGACTTTTCCAGCCGCCCGCCGCTCTCCCCGCCCTATTTCGCAGTCAGGGTGACGGGCGCGCTCTTTCACACCCAGGGCGGGCTGGTGGTGGACGGAGAGGCGCGGGTGATCGGCCGCTCTGGCGCGCCGCTGCCCAACCTGTTCGCGGCCGGGGGCGCTGCCTGCGGTCTCTCGGGAACGGGCATCGACGGCTATCTTTCGGGCAACGGCCTGCTGTCGGCCGTGGCCTTCGGCTATCTCGCCGGCCGTGCCGCGGCTGCCTTGGGTCGGTCTGGTCAAACGGCCAATCGCACCTATATCTAGGCCAGACCAACAGGATTTGTGGAGTAGGCGTGATGAAGATGCCGGGCGACAGCGCTCCTTCGGCAGTAGGCGGAGTCTTCTCGGTGGGTGTCGCCTGGATGGTGGCGGCCGCGGTCTCGGTGCCGTTCCTGGTGGCCTTCGCCGCGGTCGAGCCGGTGACGCCCTTGCCGGCCGATCCGCCGGCCGCGATCGAGCAGGAATGGGATGTGGAAAACCTCGAGCCCTATATGCTTGGCCGCTGGGGTGCCGACGAGGACGAGGTCTGGACGAGCCCGCCGCCGCCCGCGATGTAGGTCTCGAGGATGCGTTTGAGCACCGGGACCAGGCATGACGCCTTCGCCTCGTCGTAGGCGAAGGGCGGCCCTTCTTCCATATAGGCGATCTGCGCCAGTTCGAGCTGCACCGCGAACACGCCCTCGGCCGGCCGGCCGTAATGGCGCGTGATATGGCCGCCGACGAAGCGGCCGTCGAGCACCGCGCTGTAGCCATGGCCCGTGGCGGCGGCGAGCAGGCGCGCGCCGATCTCCGCAGGGCAGCTTGCGCCGCGCGCAGTGCCGAGATTGAGATCGGGCAGGCGGCCTTCGAAGAGGCGCGGCACCCGGCTTGCGATCGAATGGGCGTCGAAGAGCAGCGCATGGCCATGTCCGGCGCGGATGCGCGCCAGTTCGGCTGCCAGCGCCGCGTGATAGGGCCGCCAGTATTGCTCGCGGCGCGCGGCGATCTCGGCCTCGTCGGGCTCCTGTCCCGGCAGGTAGAGCGGGGTCCCGTCAAAGAGCGTGGTCGGGCAGAGGCCGGTGGTAGCCTGGCCGGGATAGAGGCTCGCGCCGTCCGGCGGGCGGTTAAGGTCGATGACATAGCGCGAGAAGCGGGCGCTGATCATGCTGGCGCCCAGTGCCTCGGCGAAGGCATAAAGGCGCGGCACGTGCCAATCGGTATCGGGCAGCGCCAGCGCCGAAGGGGCGAGACGTCGCTCGAGACCCGGCATCAGCCTGATGCCGCAATGGGGCACGCTGATCAGCAGCGTCCCCGGTCCGCGCCGGAGTTCGAAGATATCGGTCATCGCCATCTCCCTATTCTGTCAGGCGGCGCATCGCCTGGCGGAAGCGCGCGCCGATCCTCTCCTCCGCTTCGTGATGGCCATCGCGGATCACCCAGTCGCCGCCCACCATGACGTGGCGCACCGGGCTGCGGTTGCCGGCGAAGATCCAGGAATCGATCAGCGCCTCGCCCCGGCGACCGGCGAGCAGCGGATGGTCGGTATCGAGCACGATCAGGTCGGCGCGCGATCCGGGCGCGAGCCGCCCGACCGGCTGCGCCAGCGCCCGCGCGCCGCCGGTGAGCGCGCCTTCCAGCAGGGCCCGCCCGGTGGAGCGGTCGGAGCCGCCGGCCAGCAGGGCGCGGCCCCGCCGGCGCAGCCGCTCGCCATACTCGAGCCAGCGCAGCTCCTCGACCGGACTCACGGAAATGTGACTGTCCGATCCGATGCCGAAGGTCCCGCCCTGCGCCAGATAGTCCGCTGCCGCGAAGAAGCCGTCGCCGAGATTGGCTTCCGTGGTCGGGCAGAGGCCTGCGGTCGCGCCGCTCGCGGCAAGGCGGGCAAGCTCATCCGCGGAAAGATGGGTGGCATGGACCAGGCACCAGTCTGCGTCGATCCCGTGCGCGTCGAGCAGCCATTCCACCGGCCGCCTGCCCGACCAGGCCAGGCAGTCCTCGACCTCCTTCACCTGTTCGGCAATGTGGATATGCACCGGCTGGCCAGGCTTCAGTCCGTGGAGCGCCGCCGCGAGCTGTTCCGGCGGCGCGGCGCGCAGCGAGTGCGGGGCGAGACCGAGACGGCGCAGCGGGCCGCATTCCGGCTCGAGCGCGGCGAGCAGGGCGAGCGCGCCTTCCGCGTCCATGGCAAAGCGCTTCTGTCCCGGGCCGAGCGGCGCGCCGCCGAACCCTGAGGCGGCATAGAGCACCGGCAGATGGGTCAGCGCGATGCCGGTCTCGCGGGCGGCGGCAAAGACCCGACGCGACATTTCGGCCGGGTCGCCGTAGGGCGCGCCGGCGGGGTCGCGATGGAGATAGTGGAATTCCGCAAGCGAGGTATAGCCCGCCTGCAGCATCTCCAGATAAAGCTGCGCGGCGACTGCCTCGAATTCCTCCGGGCCCATCCGTTCGAGGAAGCGGTACATGGTCTGCCGCCAGGTCCAGAAACTGTCCGCCGAATTGCCGGAACGTTCCGCCAGCCCGGCCATTGCGCGCTGATGGGCGTGGGAATGCAGGTTGGGCATGCCGGGCAGGGCAAGGCCGGCTTCCCGTTCCGCGCCGTCGTCGCCCTGGCCGGTAGCGATGGTGCCAATCAGGCCATCGCTGCCGATCCCGATCGTGACATCCTCCGCCACCCCTTCGGGCAGCAGGGCAGCGGCGAAACGGAGCTTGCGCATCTGGACCGGTCCCGGTTAGTCTCCCCAAGTTGTATATACAACATGGAAGCTGGCCGCACGCAAGGTGCCATGGCGAAGATCTGGGACGGGCTCTGGCTTAACGCGAACCTCGCCACCATGGCCGGGGCGGAGCCCTATGGCGCGATCGCGGACGGCGCGCTGGCGGTGCGCGGCGGGCGCATCGCCTGGATCGGCCGCCGCGCCGACCTGCCCGGCCGGCCGCAGGAGCTGGCGGCGCGTCTTCACGATGCGGAGGGCGGCTGGATCACGCCGGGCCTGGTCGACTGCCACACCCATCTGGTCCATGCCGGCGACCGGGCGCGGGAGTTCGAGCTGCGTCTGCAGGGTGCCAGCTACGAGGAGATCGCGCGCGCCGGTGGCGGCATCCTTTCCACCGTCGCGGCGACGCGCCGCGCGGGCGAGGAAGAGCTGCTGGCCGAAAGCCGGCCGCGCCTTGCCGCGCTGATGGCCGAAGGGGCGAGCACGGTCGAGATCAAGTCGGGCTATGGTCTCGCCCAGGACGCGGAAATGAAATGCCTGCGCGTCGCCCGCCGCCTCGGTGCCGAGCTTGGTGTCGGGGTGCGCACGACCTTCCTCGGCGCCCATGCCCTGCCGCCGGAATTTGCCGGCCGCTCCGCCGATTACATCCGTCTCGTCTGCGCCGAGATGATCCCGGCGGTGGCCAAAGCCGGGCTCGCCGACGCGGTCGATGCCTTCTGTGAGGGCATCGGCTTCTCGCCCGCCGAGGTGGACGAGGTCTTCCGCGCCGCCCGCCAGGCGGGCCTGCCGGTCAAGCTGCATGCCGAGCAGCTTTCCGATCTTGGCGGCGCCGAACTTGCCGCGCGGCACGGCGCGCTCTCCGCGGACCATCTCGAGTATCTGAGCGAAGCGGGCGTGCAGGCGCTGGCGAAGGCGGGCAGCGTCGCCGTGCTGCTGCCCGGCGCCTTCTACTTCCTGCGCGAGACGCGGCTGCCGCCGGTGGCGCTGCTGCGCGCCCATGGCGTGCCGATGGCCCTCGCCACGGACTGCAATCCCGGCTCCTCGCCCACCACCTCGCCGCTGCTCATGCTCAACATGGCCTGCACCCTGTTCCGCCTGACCCCGGAAGAGGCGCTGGCCGGCCTCACGAGGAACGGCGCCCGCGCGCTCGGCCTGGCGGGCGAGATCGGCACGCTCGAAGCGGGCAAGCGCGCCGACCTCGCCGTCTGGCGGATCCGTGCGCCGGCCGAACTTGCCTACCGCTTCGGCGCCAACCCGCTTTCAGCCCTGGTCATCGGTGGCGAGGTGCGTCATGCAGCCTGATCCGCTCTATGCCCGGCTCAAGGCGCAGATCCTGCGCGAGATCGTCTCCGGCAACTGGCCGCCGGGCCAGCGCGTGCCATCGGAGAACGAACTGACACGCCAGCACGGCGTCAGTCGCATGACCGCGAACCGCGCGCTGCGCGAGCTGACCAGCGAGGGCCGCCTGGTCCGGCTGCGCGGCTCGGGAACCTTCGTCGCAGAGCCTGCGCCCTCCTCCGACCTGCTGGTCATCCGCAACATCGCCGAGGAGATCCGCGCCCGTGGCCATCGCCACGAGGCCCGCGTCCGCCTGTTGCGCCGCGAGCCGCTGCCGCCCGACCTCGTGCCGCGCTTCGCCCTGGCGGAAGGCGCCGCCGCCTTCCATTCGCTGATCGTGCATCTGGAGAACGGGCGGCCGATCCAGCTCGAGGATCGCTGGGTCGATCCGGCCATGGCGCCCGGCTATCTGGAGAATGACTTCACCCGCATCACGCCGCACGAATTCCTGAGCCGCGTCGCGCCGCTGTCGCGGGCGGAGCATGTGGTGGAGGCGTTGCTGCCGCCCACCCATGTCCGCGCCTGGCTGGACATGGGCGGGACCGAACCGGCGCTGCGCCTGGAACGGCGGACCTGGTCGGGGGACCGGGTGGTCTCGCGCGCCCTGCTCTGGCATCCGGGCAGCCGTTACCGGCTGGGCGCGGCGATCGGGCACGATATCGACAGAACGGGGAGCAAGCCGCCATGAACCTGCCGCAGAGACTGGACAATGCCCGAACGATCCGCGCGCCGCGCGGCAGCGCGCTCTCGGCCAAGAGCTGGCTCACCGAGGCGCCGCTGCGCATGCTGATGAACAATCTGGATCCGGAAGTGGCGGAGAGGCCGGGCGAACTTGTGGTCTATGGCGGCATCGGCCGCGCCGCCCGCGACTGGCAGAGCTTCGACCGCATCGTCGCCGCGCTGCGCCGACTCGGAGAGGACGAGACATTGCTGGTGCAGTCGGGCAAGCCGGTCGGCATCTTCCGCACCCATGCCGACGCCCCGCGCGTGCTGATCGCCAACTCCAACCTGGTGGCGCACTGGGCGACGCTCGAGCATTTCAACGCGCTCGACCGCGCCGGGCTGATGATGTACGGCCAGATGACCGCCGGCTCCTGGATCTATATCGGCAGCCAGGGCATCGTGCAGGGCACTTACGAGACTTTCGCGGAGGTCGGGCGGCGCCATTATGGCGGCAATCTCCGCGGCCGCTGGATCCTGACCGGGGGGCTTGGCGGGATGGGCGGGGCGCAGCCGCTGGCGGCGACCATGGCGGGTGCCTCGATGCTGGCGGTGGAATGCCAGCCAAGCCGCATCGAGATGCGGCTCAGGACCGGTTATCTCGACCGTCAGTCGCGCGATCTGGACGAGGCGCTGGCGATGATCCGCGAAGCCTGCGCGCGCGGCGAGGCGCTTTCCGTCGGCCTGCTCGGCAATGCGGCGGAGATTTTCCCGGAGCTGGTGCGCCGCGGCGTGCGGCCGGATGCGGTCACCGACCAGACCAGCGCGCACGATCCGCTGAACGGCTATCTGCCGGCGGGCTGGAGCCTCGCCGACTGGGAAGGGCGGCGCGCCGCCGATCCGCAGGGCACCATGGCCGCGGCCAAGCAGTCGATGCGGGTCCAGGTGGAGGCGATGCTCGCCTTCCATGCCATGGGCGTGCCGACGCTCGATTACGGCAACAACATCCGGCAGATGGCGAAGGATATGGGTCTCGCCAACGCCTTCGACTTTCCGGGCTTCGTACCGGCCTATATCCGGCCGCTCTTCTGCCGTGGCGTCGGCCCGTTCCGCTGGGCGGCGCTCTCCGGCGATCCGGAGGACATCTATCGCACCGACGAGAAGGTCAAGGAACTGATCCCGGACGATGCGCACCTGCATAACTGGCTCGACATGGCGCGCCGGCGCATCCATTTCCAGGGTCTGCCGGCGCGCATCTGCTGGGTCGGTCTCGGCGAGCGCCACCGGCTTGGCCTCGCCTTCAACGAGATGGTGGCGCGCGGCGAACTCAAGGCGCCGGTCGTGATCGGGCGCGACCATCTCGATTCCGGCTCGGTGGCGAGCCCCAACCGAGAGACGGAAGCGATGCTGGACGGCTCCGACGCGGTGGCGGACTGGCCGCTGCTCAATGCGCTGCTCAATTGCGCCTCCGGCGCCACCTGGGTCTCGATTCATCACGGCGGTGGCGTCGGCATCGGCTTTTCACAGCATGCCGGCATGGTGATTGTCTGCGACGGCAGCGCGGCGGCGGCGGCGCGCCTCGCCCGGGTCCTGTGGAACGATCCCGCTTCCGGCGTCATGCGCCATGCCGATGCCGGCTACGACACCGCCATCGACTGCGCGCGACGCCACGGGCTCGACCTGCCCTCGCTCGGGAGCTGAGCGGGCCATGGAACGGCGCTTCCGGCTCATTGGCCCCGCCCGCCATCGCCGCGTGCCGTGGAAGAATGGCGGCGGCTGGACCACGGAACTGGCCAGCGATGCCGGCGCGGACGGCCGGTTCGGCTGGCGGCTCAGTCTGGCCGATGTCGAGAAATCCGGCCCCTTCTCGCGCTTTCCCGGCATCGACCGGACCATCATGCTGGTGGAGGGGCGGGGGTTTCTGCTCTCGGTGGCTGGCGCGCCGCCAGTGCGCATCGCGCGCCCATTCGCACCCTTCGCTTTCGATGGCGGCGTCAGCACCGATTGCCGGCTGATCGCCGGCCCGGTGCGCGACTTCAACCTGATGGTCGAGCGCACCCGACATCGCGCCGCCTGCGCGGTGATCGCGCCCGGCCGGCATGTACTGGCCCTGCCGGCGCGGGGGACCGAGTTGCTTCATGCCATCGGCGCGGCGCGGCTTGCCGGATTGCCTGGCGGGCGGCGACAGGATCTCGGGCCGGGCGATACCCTGGTGATCTCGGGCGAAGGCGCGCTCGCCCTGATGCTCGAGGTTGCGCCGGGCGCGCCGCTGTTCCGGGCCAGCCTCGCGCCGTGCTAGGCTGGCTCCGGACACGCTTCACCCCCGGAGGCGGCAGGTGGTATCGCTGAAGATCAACGGCCGGATGCACAGGCTCGATGTGGAGCCGGACATGCCCCTGCTCTGGCTGCTGCGCGACGAACTCAACCTGACCGGCACCAAGTATGGCTGCGGCGTTGCCGCCTGTGGAGCCTGCACGGTGCATGTCGATGGCCGCGCCGCGCGCTCCTGCCAGCTTGCCGTGGGCAGCCTGGAAGGAGCGGAGATCGTCACCATCGAGGGGCTCGGTGCGGCCGGCCTGCACCGCATTCAGGAAGCCTGGATCGCCGAGGAAGTTCCGCAATGCGGTTATTGCCAGACCGGCATGATCATGGCGGCGGCGGCGCTGCTGGCCGAGACGGCGCGCCCCGACGATGCCGCCATCGACGCGGCCATCGGCAATCTCTGCCGCTGCGGCACCTACGCGCGGGTGCGCCGGGCCATCCACCGCGCCGCCGGTGGCGGCTGAAATTTCCCCCTTGAAAGGCCGGCAGCGCTTCCTACGTAACCTCCGTAGGAAGTCCGGGCCCCTCTGACGGCGCACCCCGCCGTGATGTCGGACTTGCCTCGCGGCCGCCTCTCGGCCGCCAGACAAGATCCAGAACGTCGCGCCGGAGAGCAGATGCTGCCCGAATTCCTTTTCTCGCCCTTCCTGGGCCAGCCCGCATGGGCATGGCTCGGCTTCATCGCCCTCGTCATCGTCCTGCTCGCCTTCGATCTCGGCGTCCTGCACCGCAAGGAACGGGAAATCGAGGTGCGCGAGAGCCTGATACTTTCCGCCTTCTACATCGCCATGGCGCTCGCCTTCGGCGGCTTCGTGTGGTGGCGCATGGGCGCGGAGGCGGGCCAGCTCTTCATCACCGGATTCCTGGTGGAGAAGACGCTGGCCATGGACAACATCTTCGTCATCTCCCTCATCTTCACCTACTTCGCCGTGCCGCGGATCTTTCAGCACCGGGTGCTGCTCTGGGGCATTCTCGGCGTCATCGTGCTGCGCGGCATCATGATCGGGCTCGGCGCCCGGCTGATCGAGGAATTCGACTGGATCCTGCTGGTCTTCGGTGCCTTCCTGCTCTTTACCGGCATCAAGATGCTGGCGCTGGCGGACAGGACGCCTGAGATCGGCGACAATGCGCTGCTGCGCTTCCTGCGCCGACGGCTGCGGGTCACCAGCGATTTCGTCGGCAATCGCTTCCTCGTCCGCCGCCCCCATCCGGCGGAACCCTCGCGCCTGGTCTGGTATGCGACGCCGCTCTTCCTCGCGCTGCTCATGGTCGAGGCGGCGGACCTCGTCTTCGCGGTCGACAGCATCCCGGCGATCTTCGCCATCACCCAGGACCCCTACATCGTCTACACCAGCAACATCTTTGCCATACTTGGCCTGCGCGCGCTCTACTTCGCGCTGGCCGCCATGATGCACCGCTTCCGCTATCTCAAATACGCGCTGGCGCTGATCCTGGTCTTCATCGGGGGAAAGATCCTGTTCGCGGAACTTTTCTTCCATGTCCCGGCTGCCCTCTCGCTCGGCGTGACGCTGTTCCTGCTGGTCTCGGGCATCGTCGGGTCGCTGCTCAGGACACGCCGCGAAGAGGCCGCGCGCGGCCTGCCGGCGGAATAGGACGGCGCGCGCCGCAAAAGCGCCCAGATCGGAGCGCATGGAACGCGGTTGAAAGGTTCGGACGGAGCGGCTAACTCTCCCGCCCGAGGCAGGACCCCCAACCGCGAGTCGCGATGGCTGACAAACGCAGCACCCGGAAGCGCCGGCCCGAACTGCACGCCGAGGGCGGCGGACCCTACGAATACAGGCGCACCGCCGCGTCGCGGCCGCAGCAGCCCGACGGCAAGCGCGCGCGGCGCGGCCGCAGGGGGCGCGGGCTGCTTGGCCGTCTTGCCGTCGTCGCCGCCGTGCTTGCCATCTGGGTCATGGTGGGTGCCGGCATCGCCATCGCCTATTTCGCCTACGACCTGCCGGACGTGACGCGCATCGGCGAGGTACAGCGCAATCCCTCCGTCACCATGGTCAGCGCCGATGGCCAGACGCTTGCCACCTTCGGCGATCTCTACGGGGAGTTCATTCCGGTCCGTCAGCTGCCTTCGCACGTCCCGGCGGCGCTCATCGCGACCGAGGACCGGCGCTTCCATTCCCATTTCGGCATCGACCCGATCGGCCTCATGCGCGCGGTCTTCGCCAACCTGCGGGCGGGCCGGCTGGTGCAGGGCGGCTCCTCGATCACCCAGCAGCTCGCCAAGAACGTCTTTCTCAATCCCGACCGCACGCTGAAGCGCAAGCTCCAGGAAGTGCTGCTCTCCTTCTGGCTGGAGCGCACCTACACCAAGGAACAGATCCTTACCATCTATCTCAATCGCGTCTATTTCGGCGCCGGCGCATACGGCATCGATGCGGCGGCGAACCGCTATTTCGACAAGTCGGCGCGCCGGCTCGACCTCGCGGAAGCGGCCATGCTGGTCGGTCTGCTCAAGGCACCCTCGCGCTTGGCGCCGACCCGCGATCTCGCCGCCGCGCAGCGCCGGGCCGAGATCGTCATCGCCAACATGGTCGAAACCGGGATGATCGACGAAGGCGAGGCGGCACGCGCAAGGGCGCGGCCGGCGAGCCTCGCCCGGACGCGCCAGCCGCCGCGCAATTCGCGCTATTTCGCCGAGTGGGTCTTCGAGGACGTCGAGGATTATGTCGGGCGCGGCTGGCAGGACCTGATCGTGACCACCACGCTCGATACGAGGCTGCAGGCCCTGGCCGAGAGTGCGCTCGGAAAGGTGCTGGCCGAACAGGGCGCGGCGCGCGAGGCGGGGCAGGGCGCGCTGGTCGCGATGACGCCGGACGGCGCGGTGCGCGCCATGGTGGGCGGGCGCGACTGGCGCGAGAGCAGCTTCAACCGCGCCACCCAGGCGCGCCGCCAGCCGGGGTCGGCCTTCAAGTATTTCGTCTATCTCGCCGGACTGGAGGCGGGCTACCTGCCGACGCAGTATTTCACCGACCGCCCCTACGCCGTCGGCGACTGGCAGCCGAAGAACCTCGATGGCAAGCACCAGGGCGACATGACCCTGAGGCAGGCTTTCGTGCGTTCGGTCAATACCATCGCCGTGCAGCTTTCCGAGGCGGTCGGCCGCGGCCGCGTCGTCGAGATGGCAAGGCGGCTCGGCGTCGGACACGACATGCAACCCCATCCCTCGATCGCGCTCGGCGCGCTCGAGGCGACGCCGCTCGCCATGACGGCCGCCTATGCCGTGACCGCCAATGGTGGCCAGGGCGTGCTGGCGCACGGCATTCTCGAAATCCGCACGCGCGATGGGCGCGTCCTGTTCCGCCGCCAGGGCGGCGGTCCGGGCCGGCTGCTCGACCCTTGGGTGGTGGCGACCATGCAGGACATGATGGCCGGCGTCGTCGAGGGCGGCACCGGCCGGGCGGCGCGCCTCGGCTGGCCGGCCGCAGGCAAGACGGGAACCAGCCAGGATTTTCGCGATGCCTGGTTCATCGGCTTCTCCGGCGAATTGGTGGCGGGCGTGTGGATCGGCAACGACGATAACAGCGCGATGAAAAACGTCACCGGCGGCAGCCTGCCAGCCGAGGTCTGGAAGGCGTTCATGCAGCCGGCGCTGGCCGGCCGGCCGGTCCGGCCGCTGCTTGCGCCACCACCTCAAGCGCCGTCGGTGGCCGGCGCGGCGGAGAGTGCCGTGCAGTCGATCTGGCAGAAAATCCTGGCCGAGTTCGGCCGCCCCGGCGCGCCCGCGCCCGCGCCCCGCCCGGCGGGCTCACGACCCGCTGACGATCTTGGCCCGGACCCGAGGAATCAGCCGTAGCGCTGCAGCTCCGTGCCGTGCCGCCTGAGCCAGTCGCGCTGCGTCGCGGCATCGGGCCGCAGCAGCTCCACCAGCCGCCAGAAGGCCGGGCCGTGATGCATTTCGCGCAGATGGGCGACTTCATGCGCCACCACATAAGCCAGCACCTCCGCCGGCGCGAGGATCAGCCGCCAGGAGAAGGACAGCGCGCCACCGCTGCTGCACGAACCCCAGCGGGTCGCGGTGTCACGGATGCTGATGCGCCGGATGCGCCGGCCGACGCGCGCGGCGGCGGCAAGGGCCGCCGGCTGGATGGCGCGCCTGGCCTCGCCGCGCAGCCAGTCGCCGACCCGGCGGTTCACATGTTCGGCCCGGCCGCTGACGAAGATGGTGGCGCCCTCGCGCCAGACGCCGCCCAGAGCCAGCGGCAGGTGCGCGAGAAGGTGGGGCGCGCCGAGAAAAGGCAAGGTCATGCCATCGCGGAAGGCGAGCCTGCTCCGCGCGCGGGCGCGCCGTTCGCCGATCCAGTCCAGGTTGCCGAGGGCGAAATCGAGGGCCGGACCGCCGGGGGCGCCGCGCGGGATGACCAGCTCCACCTCGCCGTCGGCGGGCCGCACCCGCAGCAGGAAGCGCGCCGCGCGCGCCGAGCGCCGCCATGGCAAAGGCGAGGGAAGTCCGGGCAGTTCCACCAGTCCGGAGGCGCCCGCGCCGGCAAAAAATTCCTTATCGCTCACGCCATATTTCTGTCATATAAGTTTAACCGAGGGGACGCCATGCCGTCACCAAGTCAAACATAGAGTGCGCACCCGCATCCCTGACGCATTCTATCCCAACGGGAGGTTCCATACGATGCAACTCAAGCATTTTCTCTGTTCGTCCGCCGCCGCCCTGGCGTTGAGCTTCGGCTTCGCCGGCTCCGCCGCGGCGCAGACCGAGGTCCAGTTCTGGCACGCGATGGGCGGCACCTTGGGCGACCGGGTGAGCGAGCTGGTGGACGGCTTCAACAAGGAGCAGAAGGAATACAAGGTCAACGCCGTCTACAAGGGCTCCTACACCGAGACCATGACCGGCGCGATCGCGGCCTTCCGCGCCCGCCAGCATCCGCATATCGTGCAGGTGTTCGAGGTCGGCACGGCGACCATGATGGCCGCCAAGGGCGCGGTCTATCCGGTGCACCAGCTCATGAAGGATGCGGGCGAGCCCTTCGATCCCTCGGCCTATCTCTCGACGGTGACCGGCTATTACTCGACGCCGGACGGCAAGCTCCTCTCCATGCCGTTCAATTCCTCGACGCCGGTCTTCTACTGGAACAAGGCGGCCTTCAAGAAGGCTGGTCTCGATCCGGAGAAGCCGCCGCGCACCTGGCCCGAGGTCGAGGAGTATGGCAAGAAACTCATCGCCAGCGGTTTCCAGTGCGGCTTCTCGACCCAGTGGCAGACCTGGATCCAGATCGAGAATTTCGGTGCCTGGCACAACCTGCCCTTCGCCACCATGGAGAACGGCTTCGGCGGCACCAACATCAAGCTCACCATCAACGATCCGGTGCGCGTGAAGCACATTTCCAAGATGGCGGAATGGCAGAAGAACAAGATCTTCGTCTATGGCGGCCGCGAGGGTAAGCCGAACTCGAAGTTCTCGACCGGCGAATGCCCGATGTTCATGGGCTCTTCCGGCTCGGCGGACGGCTTCATCAAGGCGATGCAGGGCACCGAGATCGGCATCACCATGCTGCCCTACTGGCCCGATGTCGCCGGCGCGCCGCAGAACTCCATCATCGGCGGTGCCACGCTCTGGGTTCTCGCCGGCAAGCCGAAGGAGGAATACAAGGGCGTCGCCCGGTTCTTCTCCTATCTCTCGCGGCCCGAAGTGCAGGCCAAGTGGCATCAGCAGACCGGCTACGTGCCAATCACCAACGCTTCGTTCATTCTGAGCAAGGACCAGGGCTTCTACCAGCAGCGCAAGGGCTTCGACACCGCCGTGCTGCAGCTCACCAACAAGACGCCGACGGCGAACTCGAAGGGTCTGCGCATCGGCAACTTCGTGCAGATCCGCGACATCATGGACGAGGAGCTGGAGGCGGTGTGGGACGGCAAGAAGACCGCCAAGCAGGCGCTCGACTCGGCCGTCGAGCGGGGCAACCGCCTGCTCGCCGACTTCCACAGGGCCAACCAGTAAGCGGCGCGTACCGGAGCATGGCAGGATCGCCCGCGCCGAAAGGCGCGGGCGATGTTGCCTGACGGGCCTTTTGGAAACATAGAAAGTCTGAGGCGCGCGGGCACGGTCGAGCGATGCAGAAGCGGGTCGTATTCAACAATTTCTGGCTGCCCTACCTGCTGGTGGCGCCGCAGATCGCCATCACCCTGATCTTCTTCATGTGGCCGGCCTACCAGGCCATGCTGCAATCGGTGCTGCAGGAAGACCCCTTCGGCCTTTCCAGCAAGTTCATCTGGTTCGAGAATTTCGAGCGCATCTTCAGCGACCCGACCTACCTCAACTCGTTTTCCGTCACCGTCATCTTCTCCGTCTGCGTGACCGGTTTCGGCCTCGGCCTGTCGCTGCTGCTCGCGGTGATGGCCGACCGGGTGATCAAGGGCGCGACCACCTACAAGACCTTCCTGATCTGGCCCTATGCGGTGGCGCCGGCGGTGGCCGGCGTTCTCTGGGGCTTCCTGTTCAACCCGACCGTCGGCCTGATCTCCTACTTCCTGCGCGTGATCGGATACGAGTGGAACTACATCCTGAACGGCAACCAGGCACTCTTCCTCGTCATCCTCGCCGCGGTCTGGAACCAGATCAGCTACAACTTCATCTTCTTCCTTGCCGGCCTGCAATCGATCCCGAAATCGCTGATCGAGGCGGCGGCGATCGACGGCGCCGGACCGGGCCGGCGTTTCTGGAGCATCGTCTTCCCGCTGCTCTCGCCCACCGGCTTCTTCCTGCTCGTGGTGAACATCGTCTACGCCTTCTTCCATACCTTCGGCATCATCCATGCGGTGACCGGCGGCGGGCCGGCCAAGGCCACGGAGATCCTGGTCTTCAAGGTCTATAACGACGGCTTCCGGGCGCAGGATCTCGGCGGCTCGGCGGCGCAGTCGGTGGTGCTGATGCTGATCGTGGTGGTGCTGACGGTGGCGCAGTTCCGCTACATCGAACGCCGCGTGCATTACTGAGGGGAGCTGGCGCATGGTCGAAAATCGTCCGTACCTGACCTTCCTCTCGCACTTCATCCTGATTCTCGGCGCGGCGATCGTCGCCTTTCCGGTCTATGTGACCTTCGTCGCGTCGACGCACGACCAGCAGACCATGCTGGCCGGCGTGACGCCCTTCTTCCCCGGCGAGCACATGATCGCCAATTACAAGGAAGTCCTTTTCGAGGGCGTGGTCGGCTCGCGCGCGCCACCGGTGGCCGGCATGATGCTGAACAGCCTGATCATGGCGCTGGCGATCTCGATCGGGAAGATCATCATCTCGATCATCGCCGCCTACGCCATCGTCTATTTCAAGTTTCCGCTGCGCATGACGTTCTTCTGGATGATCTTCATCACGCTCATGCTGCCGGTGGAGGTGCGCATCCTGCCGACCTACAAGGTGGTGGCGGATCTGGCCATGCTGGATACCTATACGGGCCTCACCATCCCGCTCATCGCCTCGGCGACCGCCACCTTCCTGTTCCGCCAGTTTTTCCTGAGCGTGCCCGACGAGCTGGCGGAGGCGGCGCGCATCGATGGCGCGGGGCCGATGCGCTTTTTCTGGGACATCCTGCTGCCGCTGACGCGGACCTCGATCGCGGCCATGTTCGTGATCCAGTTCATCTATGGCTGGAACCAGTATCTCTGGCCACTGCTGATCACCACCAAGGAGGAGTATTACACCATCGTCATGGGCATCTCGCGCATGGTGAACGTGGTCGATGCGGCGGCACGCTGGAACGTGGTGATGGCGGTGGCGATCCTCGCCATGATTCCGCCGGTCATCGTGGTGATCTTCATGCAGCGCCAGTTCGTCAAGGGACTGGTCGAGACGGAGAAGTGAGGACCGGGAATGGCTGAAGTCAGTCTGCGGCAGGTCAGGAAGTCCTATGGCGATCTCGAGGTCATCCACGGGGTCGACATGGAGATCAGGGATGGCGAGTTCATCGTCATCGTCGGACCGTCGGGCTGCGGCAAGTCGACGCTGCTGCGCATGATCGCCGGACTGGAACAGATCACCGGCGGCGAGATCGCCATCGGCGGCAAGGTGGTCAACCAGCTCGAGCCCAAGGACCGCGACATCGCCATGGTGTTCCAGAATTACGCGCTCTACCCGCATATGAGCGTGTACGACAACATGGCCTATGGCCTGAAGATCCGCGGCATGCCGAGGGCCGAGATCGAGGCCCGCGTCAACCGCGCGGCCGGCATCCTGCAACTGGGCGAGCTGCTGGGCCGCCGGCCGCGCCAGCTCTCCGGCGGGCAGCGCCAGCGCGTCGCCATGGGCCGGGCCATCGTGCGCGAGCCGGCGGTGTTCCTGTTCGACGAGCCGCTGTCCAATCTCGATGCCAAGCTGCGCGTGCAGATGCGCCTCGAGATCCGCAAGCTGCACC